>NZ_JALQDH010000117.1:0-55544 GCF_023631365.1 Caballeronia sp. INML2
CTTCATTTTGCTTGTCCTCCGCCGTCGGATAGCAAAATTTTAGCGCTCCAAAAATGCGTTTTGACACAATCTGGGCCAGAAGCCGCAACCCGGTATCCGAAGCAAGCGGCCGTTCGAACGACAGCAATGGCCTCCGAAGCCGACGGCTACCTGCCTGCCCAAGACTTGACGCGCTGCGGCTTCGCCCGTTCATGCAGGCTCCCGGTGCCTGGGATGCATAACAACATCGGTCCGATGGTCCGATGAACTAGGATTTGAGTTAAGCACGATTTGAGCTAAGCAGGATTTGAGTTAAGCGCGGCTACGTAAAGCCAAAAGGCTAAGCCCCTAGGACAACGCAATCTGAAGTTTTTAGAGAAAGAGACCGCGTGAGACGACTTCTGCTTCGGGATCGCAGTGTTCCATCCGCTCGCCGTGATCTGTGAAAACATAGACACAGACGCGGTCAGGTCCGGCAATGATTTCGTTTGTTTTGAACTTTTCGTTCATCGGTCGCGCCTTCTAGTCTGGAAGCGCCGTAAGTACCGTCGGCTCTGCTGACTTCATGCTGAACGTTGTCCGCGCCGCTAACCCAGTTGCAACCGGCAACTCGACTTGCGCAGCTGTAGGATGGCATCCCTCAGAAATTGCTACTCGACTGACTCTACCGTTTTAGCCACGTAGCACAATTGACGTCCCCGAAACCTCATTGCGCGTCAGAACGGACTTCGCTTTGCGATCGGACCCGAACTTGCTGAGTTCCGTGTACCTCACGGACCAGTTGCTTGCGAACTCCAGATTCTCCGCTTCTTTATTAGGGACAGAGGTTTCTACCCTACCGGCGCCAAGCAGTTCCGCCGCCACGGTATTCAGGCAAACGATACGATTCGCCTGGTCTACGACAATTAAGCCTTGGCCAACGTTCTGGAGAGCTCGTGGCTGAGACCGGTTTCGAACCATAGCGCCATACTGTTCTAAGCCGCAGTAACCAATGAACTCAATTCCTTTTCATCGGGATACTCAAAAGCCCGTATTTCGCTCGACTCACAATCGAGGATCCATTCGACTCTTTCGTCGAGCATGATCGGATCGCATAACAAGAACGCGCATCGGCACTGATTTGCAAATAACCATGCCGCTGACGCTTCTGCGGATCCTGCACGCGTATCGGCTTATGTTTCTTCAGAACGTTTCCTAACACGCCGACGTCAAGCGGCTGTGCGTGGTTGCTATCACGAGGCTCGAGATTCTTATCCGACGCGTTGGACTGCATGAGCAACTGGAATGCTCCACTGGTCTCGTCAGGACGAAAGATCGCCACATCGTCTCAGCGGTAATGTTCGCACAGCATCCCGTGCAACTTTGACTTGCAGCATCTTCACTGCTGGGTTCGAAGCTTCTATGCGATCATCGAAAGAACTTGTACAGGACGTTCGCAGTATCGGAGGCCGGCAATCATGCATTCGGAAACACCTATCGTCGACGCGGTCATTCGTTCCCGCAAAGCCGTCCGGGTCTTTCTCCCGGACACAGTTTCGCGAGGAGCAATCGTCGATATTCTGGATGTCGCACGCAGCGCGCCCAGCAATTCGAACACGCAGCCGTGGCACGTTCATGTGCTAAGCGGCAGTGTCAAACAGCGACTCAGTGCAGCCCTCGCGCGTGCGCACATGGACGATAATCATCCGCCGCTGCAGCATTTTCCAGATCCGCTACCTGTTGCTTGTCAGCCGAGGCAGGAAGAATTTGGCGCACGTTATTACGGCGCGCTCGGCATCGACAAGACGGACACCGCGGCGCGCTCGCGAGCGTCCGGCCGTAACTTCGATTTCTTCGGCGCCCCCGTCGGCATGATTTTCACGATCGATGCGTGCCTCAAGAAATATAGCTGGCTCGATTACGGGCTGTTCCTGCAAACCGTGATGATCGCGGCACGGGCGCGCGGCCTCGACACATGCGCGCAAGTCTCGTTCGCGCGTTACCACGGCGTCATTGCCGATCATCTCGAACTGGCGCCCGGCCACGACGTCGTGTGCGGGATGTCTCTCGGCTACGCGGATGAAAGCTCCATGATCAACCGCCTTGCAATTCCGCGTGAATCCGTCGACCGGTTCGCGCGCTTCGCCGGCTTCGACGAACACGCGTGACGCGTCACGCGCGTGATCGCGTGCATTCCACGCCTTCTTTCAAGCACTTTTCAAACTTCTCCATGACCATCAAAGTTCTTGCACTCTGCGGCAGCGCTCGCCGTGAACCGCTGAATCGTGAACTTCTGGAAATCGCGGCGCAAGGCGCGCCGTGACCAGGGGAGCGAGATAAGTTTCATCTCCTTGGCCGACCATCCCATGCCTTTATATGACGGCGATTTCGAACAAACGCACGGTGTTCCCGACAACGTAAAAAGACTACAGCAGGTGTTCGCGGAGCATGCGGCGGTGTTGATCGCATCGCCGGAACATAACGGCGGATATACGGCGTCGCTCAAGAACGCGATCGACTGGATCAGCCGGCCACGTGAGAACGGCGACCCGGGCGTTCGGTTGTTCGCGAGCAAGGTGGCCGCCGTGATGTCGGCGTCGCCGGGACCGATGGGCGGTCTTCGTTCGATGCTCGGCATGCGCGGCGTGCTCGAAAAGCTCGGCGCCGTCGTGATTCCGCAAGGCTTTTCGCTCGGGTTCGAGAAGGATGGCACGCTCGCCGACGCAAAGGCAGACGCCGAAGTACGAACGGTCGGAGCCGGTCTCGTCGACGTTGCGCGAAGACTGGCGCGGTCCTGATTTACGATCTGCCGCTCGCAAGTCGACTGTCAACAGAGCGCAAGCGGGCGCAACGCATGCTCGGCGCGGGCGGCAAGAAGCGAAATGCGGTTATAAGACCGCTTCCGCCACGAGATGCAACGCCGGCGCCAGCTTCACGCATACGTCCGGCCGCTCCAGCGCGTAGGCCAGATTCTTCTGCGCGATCTGCACGTGCTCGGTCGCCAGCGCCTGCGCGCGCGCGCCTTCGCCGCGCGCTAGTGCCTCGACGAGACTGTGATGCTGCTGATGCGCCATGAATAGCCATTGCCGTCCTTCTTCGATGGCCGATTGCATCGGCAGCATCGCGCTCGCGGCGGCGAACGGCAGGCGATTATTCATGTCGATGGCGCGCATCAGCGCCGCATTGCCCGAACCCTCGACGATCAGCTTGTGGAAGCGGTTATTCATGTCGGTGTAGGCGGCGTAGTCGTCGAGATCGAGCTCGGACTTGGCGAGCAGACGGTCGCCCGCGCGCAGACATTCGGCGAGCGCATTCGACAACTGGCGCGGCACGCCATGTTCCGCGACGAGCCGCGCGGCCATGCCTTCGAGATGTCCGCGTACCGCGATGGCATCGGCGATTTCTGCGGCCGTAATGCGCCGCATGACATAGCCACCGGTGGGCGACGGCTCGACCAGACCTTCCTGTTCCAGTGTGGTGAGTGCGAGCCGCACGGGCGTGCGCGACGCCTTCAAGCGTTCGGCGAGCGCGACCTCGCCGAGTCGTTCTCCGGGCGTGAATTCGCCCTTGAGTATCAGATCGCGCAGATGCACCAGAACGCGTTCCTGTTGGGATTCCATGGCTTCTCTCCCGTTGCTGTCTTTGCAGATTCTAGGCGAAGGATGCGAGTCTGTGTTCGAAAAGCGCGCGATATGTTTTTGGCTGCATGCAGAAAGGCCCAAGCAATGCCCTTTTTCGGCACAGTGCGCCCATGCGGGTAAATCCCAATGAAGCAATACCAATTCATATAAATCAAGGGGTTATCGTGAAACTATCCGGTGGCCACCGAAGATAAGCACGGGCGTGCTGAATACATTGTTTGTGCAAGATGGTTCTTATAAGTATTCTTCGTCGCATGAACACGTCGCGTTTGCATACAGCTCAGCGGCGTCTGAATTCAACGAACCGGAGCCAAAGTCATGATGAGTTCGCAGCAAAACGAGACGATCACCCGCGTCGGGCAAACCACGCCGGCCGGCCAACTGTTGCGCCGTTACTGGCAGCCCGTCGCGCTGGTCGAAGAATTGCCCGCCGAGCGTCCGGTGAAGGCCGTCCGTCTGATGGGGCAGGACTTCGTCGTCTTCAGGGACGAACAGGGCCGCTACGGCATGCTCGATCGCGACTGCCCGCATCGCGGCGCGGATCTCGCAGCCGGCCGTCTCGAAGGCGGCGGATTGCGCTGCGCATTTCACGGCTGGCTCTTCGATGTCAATGGCCGCTGTCTTTCGACGCCCGGCGAGCCCGTCGGCAGCACGCTCTGCAACAAAGTCCGTCAGTCGGCGTATCCGGTCACCGAGAAGAGCGGAATCCTGTTCGGCTATATCGGCAAAGGCGAGCCGCCCGCGTTTCCGAACTTCGATTGCTTCGCCGCGCCCGATGCCTACACCTTCGCCTTCAAAGGGCTGTTCGAATGCAACTGGCTGCAGGCGCTCGAAGTGGGCATCGATCCGGCGCATGCGTCGTTTCTGCATCGCTTCTTCGAGGACGAGGATGTCAGCGAGAGCTACGGCAAGCAGTTTCGCGGCGCGTCGGAGAATTCGAGCATGCCGATCACGCAGGTCTTGCGCGAGTACGAATCGCCCGAGATTCTCGTGAGCCCGGCGGATTACGGCTTGCGGCTCATTGCGAAGCGCACGCTCGACGATGCCCATACGCATGTGCGCGTGACGAATGTGGTGTTCCCCCAAGCCTTCGTGATTCCGATGAGCACGGAGATGACGATCACGCAGTGGCATGTGCCCGTCGACGACGAGAACTGCTACTGGTACGCGATTTTCACGAGCTTCGGCGCGCCCACCGACCGGGCGCAGATGCGCGAGCAACGGCTCGAGCTGTACGAGTTGCCCGACTACACCTCGCGCAAAAACAAGCGCAACAACTACGGCTTCAACGCGCAGGAGCAGCTCAACGAAACCTACACGGGGATGGGCTTCGATATCAACGTGCACGATCAATGGGCGGTTGAATCGCAGGGCGCGGTCCAGGACCGCACGCGCGAGCATCTGGGCACGACGGACAAGGGGATCATCGCGTATCGCCGCCTGCTCGTCGATGCGATCGATAAGACGCAGGCCGGCGAGAAGACGCTGATGCTGATCGACGAAGAGGAAGCCGTGCATCTCACGGGACCGGCTTCGATCGACGGCATCGCGCCGACGGATCGCTGGGATGAGTACTGGAAAGAGTCCGATGCGAATCGCCGCGCGCAGTCGCCGTGGCCCGCACCGAAAGCCTGAACGCAACGTCCCGCCACCTGAATGGAGCGCGCCGCATACGAGCTGCAGCGCGGATCGAACATGTCTTTCGTAGAAACGCACGGATTATGGACGGACGCCCAGCATGCCGCGTATGCCGGACTCGTCGAGCGGCTGAAGAAAAGCGATGTGAAAGTGGTGCGCTTTTCGTTTCCCGACCAGCACGGCTTGTTGCGCGGAAAAACGCTCGTCGTCGACGAGGCCATCAAGGCGATGAAAAGCGGCGTCACGCTCACGACGACGCTCTTCGCCAAGGACACGTCCCATCGCACGGTGTTTCCGGTGTTCACGGCGGGCGGCGGCTTCGACATGCCCGAGATGCAGGGCGCATGCGACACGATGATGGTCGCCGATCCCGAAACGTTCCGCGTGCTGCCGTGGGCGCCGCATACGGGATGGGTGCTGTGCGACGTGCATTTCGCCAACGGGATGCCCGTTCCGTTCGGCACGCGGCATTTGTTTCGCCGCGCGTTGGATCGCCTGTCGAATCAGGGATTCGAATTCGTGTCGGGACTCGAAGTGGAGTTTCATGTCTTCAAGGTCACCGATTCGCACATGAAGCCCGAGCATTCTGGACAGCCCGGCTCGCCGCCCGATGTCGAACTGCTGTCGCACGGTTATCAGTATCTGACGGAATTGCGCTATGACGCCGTCGACGATGTGATGGAACTGCTGCGCCGCAATGCCGAAGGACTCGGCTTGCCGGTGCGCTCGCTCGAAGTGGAATACGGGCCAAGCCAGTTCGAATTTACCTTTGCGCCGACCAAGGGCATCAAGAGTGCCGACGACATGGTGCTGTTTCGCAGCGCCGTGAAGCAGATCTGCCAGCGCAACGGGTATCACGCGACCTTCATGTGCCGGCCGCGCATTCCAAATGTGGTGTCGAGCGGTTGGCATCTGCATCAGTCGCTGCTGCATGCGGGCGCCGGCTCCAACGCGTTCATGCCAAGCGACGCATCGGAACCGTTGTCGATCACGGGGCAACGCTATCTCGCGGGTCTCCTCGCGCATGCGCGGGGCGCGGCATCGCTGTCCACGCCGACGATCAATGGCTATCGGCGCTATCGGCCCTATTCGAACGCGCCGGATCGCGCGAACTGGGGGCGCGACAACCGCGGCGTGATGCTGCGCGTGCTCGGCGGCGTGAACGATGCAGCGAGCCGCATCGAGAACCGCGTGGGCGAACCGACGGCGAATCCGTACCTGTACTTCGCGTCGCAAGTGCTGTCCGGTCTCGATGGCATGCAGCGCAAGCTCGAATTGCCGCCTTCCGCGGATACGCCGTACGAGACGCATGCCGATGCATTGCCACGCAGTCTGAGCGACGCACTCGCCGCGCTGTGCACCGACGAATGCCTGCGCGAAGGCCTCGGCAGTGCGTTCGTCGATTACTTCTGCAAGCTCAAGCAGGCGGAGATCGATCGATTCAATCTGGAAGTCACCGAGTGGGAACATCGCGAGTATTTCGAGGCGTTCTGACGCTGCGCCCGCTGCCTGGATCATTGCAAGGAGAAATGTCATGCCTCTCGTAACCTACATTTTGCGCGACGGAGAGCGTCGCGAGATCGACGTGCCAGATGGCACGAGCGTGATGGAAGCCGCGATCTACAACAACCTGCGCGGCATCGATGCGGAATGCGGCGGATGCCTGTCCTGCGCGACGTGTCACGTCTATATCGATGAATCGTCGACGGCGCAACTGCCACCGCCTGATGAGTCGGAAAGCGAACTGCTCGACGGCGTCGCGGCGGAGCGCCGTCCCGAGAGCCGCCTGAGCTGTCAGCTCGTCGCGAACGCCGCGATGAACGGACTCATCGTGCAGATTCCGCAAAGGCAAGGGTGAGAACATGAATCGCACGCTCGTGATCGTCGGCGCATCGTATGCGGGCGTTCAGCTCGCGGCGTCCGCGCGGGAATATGGTTTCGATGGCCGCATCGTGCTCCTCGGCGACGAACCCGATGCGCCGTATCAACGGCCGCCCTTGTCGAAGGCGTATCTTTCCGGTGCCTTCAGTGAGGCGCGTCTGCCACTGCGTTCACAGGCCTTTTTCGACGAAGAGAGGATCGAATGGATGCCTTCGGTGCGCGCAACGTATATCGATCGCGCGCGTCATGAAGTCGAACTGCACGACGGCACGCGCATCGGTTACACGCATCTCGCGCTAACGACGGGCGCGCGCGTACGCAAGCTGGATTGCCCCGGCGCGAAACTCGACGCCGTGCATTACCTGCGCGATCTGCGCGATGCGCGGCGGCTCGCGCAAGCCGCGCGTTCGGCGCGGCGCGCGGTGGTGATCGGCGGCGGCTATATCGGTCTCGAAGCGGCGGCATCGCTGCGTCAGATGGGCATCGACGTGACGGTCGTCGAAACCGAGGCACGCGTGCTTGCGCGCGTCGCGTCGCCGTGGATGTCGGAGTTCATGCAGCGGGCGCACGAGCTGCACGGCATCGCGTTCCGATGCGGGCGCAAGGTCGTCACCGTGCAGCCCGAGCGCGATGCGGTGTCCGTCGTACTCGACGACGCTACGCACTTGCCATGCGAACTCGTCGTGGTGGGCATCGGCGTGGTGCCGAACACGGAAATCGCGGCAGAGTGCGGACTGACGGTGACGGGCGGCATTGCTGTCGATGAATGTGCCCGTACGAACGATCCCGCGATCGTGGCGGCGGGCGACTGTGCTTCGTTCGTGCCACACTGGGCGCCGGCCGACTCGCGTGCGTGCCGCGTCGAGTCGGTGCAGAACGCGAACGACATGGCGAAGACGGCGGCCGCGACGATAGCCGGAAGGCCCGAGCCGTATCGCGCGGTGCCGTGGTTCTGGTCTGATCAATACGACCTCAAACTGCAGATGGCCGGCATCAACACGGGCTTCACGCATCATGTGGTGCGCGGTTCCGTCGAGGAAAAGAAGTTCTCGATCTTCTATTTTCGTGACGATGCGCTCATCGCCGTTGACAGCATCAATCGCCCGCAAGAGCACATGCTTGCGCGCAAGCTGCTTGCCAAAGACGCGAAGCTCACGTTGAACGAAGCCCAGGATAGCGCGTTTGACCTGAAGGGAGCCACGCAATGAAGCCGCTTGTCGGAGTGGTGTGCGACCGCTTTTTTGTCGGCGAGCATGATCTGCATAGCGCGAAGCAGAGCTACGTCCGTGCGTTGATCGCGTGTGCGCGCGTGAATCCGGTCCTGATTCCGGCGTCGCGCGATATCGAATCCGTATCGGACTATCTCGACGGCCTCAGCGGCCTGCTGTTTCCGGGCGGGGCGTCGAACGTCGAAACGCGCCAGTACGGCGGAGCGGCCGATACCGCCATGCTCGTCGATCCGGACCGCGATCATGTCGCGCTCGAACTGATGCGCGGCGCAGCCGACCGCGGCATGCCGTTGCTCGGCATCTGTCGCGGTTTTCAGGAGATGAACGTCGCGTTCGGCGGCACGCTGCACGGTGACATTCACGCAGCCGGCCATTCCGACGACCATCTCGAAGACCCGAGCGAAGCGTTGCTCATGCGCTATCGCTATCGGCATGAAATCGAGCTCGTCGATCACGGCACGTTATCGATGCTCACGGGTGGCGCGCGGCGGGTGCGCGTGAATTCGCTGCATCGTCAGGGCGTGGCCGCGCTCGGCCCGGGA
The DNA here is from genome assembly GCF_023631365.1 of Caballeronia sp. INML2. NCBI lineage: Bacteria > Pseudomonadati > Pseudomonadota > Betaproteobacteria > Burkholderiales > Burkholderiaceae > Caballeronia > Caballeronia sp. INML2. The sequence goes on from NZ_JALQDH010000117.1 coordinate 8,890, forward strand.
CTCGAGGTGGAAGCGCGTGCACCGGACGGCCTCATCGAAGCGATTCGTGTGGACGGTCATCCATTCGCGCTGGGCGTGCAATGGCATCCCGAAGCGATGACCGCGAGCGATGCGCTCTCGCGCGCGCTGTTCGAATCGTTCGGCGAGGGTTGCCGATACTACGCGATGTCGCGCACGGAGTGATGTCATGTCCGCGGACCGCATCGACCTCAACCTGCTGCGCGTATTCGACGCGATCTACGAAGACCGTAATCTCGCGCTCGCGGGCAAGCGCCTCAATCTCAGCCAGTCCGCGATCAGTCATGCGCTCGGACGCATGCGCGACGTGCTCGGCGACGATCTCTTCATCCGCACCGCACGCGGCATGGAGCCCACGGTTCGCGCGCTCGCGATGGCGACGCAAGTGCGCAGCGCGCTCGCGCAAATCAAGGCGGCGCTCGAGGTGGACGCGTTCGATCCGGGCCTCGCGCAACGAACGTTCGTGATCGCCGCGAACGACTACATCACCGCGCTCTTGCTGGGGAGGCTCAGTCAACGCCTGTGCGCGGAAGCGCCTCTGGTCGACCTCGTCGTCCGCCCGTCGACGCGGCTCGATCTTGCAGGGCAGATCGATGTCGGACGCATCGATCTGGCGGTCGGCATCTTCGCCGAGCTGCCGCGCCGCTTCCGTTCGCTCCAGGTCTGGGAGCAGACGGACGTCGTGCTGCTGCATCGCGAGCATCCGGTCGCGGATCGTGCGCTTACGTGCGAGGACTTGTTGACATATCCGCTGCTCGCGGTTTCGCAGGGCGGTGAGGAAGAAGGTGCGGTGAGCGGCTTTATCGTAGAACGCGGACTCGCGCGGCAATCGGAAATGTTCGATCGAGAAGCTCTCAACCGTGCTTTCGCCGATAGCGCCGAGATGCCGCGCGTGCGCATGGCTGTTGCGCACTCGCTCGCGATTCCCGCGCTGCTGCGTCACAGCGACATGCTGTCGCTGGCGCCTTCGTCGCTGGGCCGCGAACTGGAGCGTCACGGCGAACTGAAGATGCGCGCGACGCCTTATGAATGTCCCGACGTCGCCGTGCGCGCGGTCTGGCACGAGCGCAACGATGCGGACCCCGCGCTGCAATGGCTCAGGCAGCAACTGATCGACGTTTCGCGTCAGGTGCGCTGCTGCTGATGCGCGGCATGCAAGATCGTCATGCAAGGAATTCCCCACGATCGCGTCGTTGAGCGCGATCGCCCTAACGTCGTCGAAATGCCCTGAAACTAGGACTTTTTCTGATCGAAACGCTGCTATCGCGCGGGATGTCGCATGCCGCTTCCGTGTGGTTGGCGTCGTGCGTTCGTAGCTTGCCGGGTTGTTCGCCCGCATTCGCGCTCTTAATCTGGGCACCCGTCGATAAGAGAGGAAATCATGGAAGAGACAAAGACCGTCGATGTTCAGGCGCTCATCAACACGCGCCCGTTCTCACACTATCAGTGGCTCGTGTTCGCGATGTGCTTCGTGATCGTGCTGATGGATGGCTTCGACACAGCCGCGATCGGCTTCATCGCGCCTTCGCTCGTGGCCGAATGGCACCTGAGCCGCGCCGCGCTTGCGCCCGTGTTGAGCGCGGCGCTGTTCGGGCTCGCCTGCGGCGCGATCTCTTCCGGACCGCTTGCCGACCGTTATGGACGGCGTCTGGTGCTGATCGTGTCCGTGCTGATATTCGGCGTCGCGTGCCTCGCTTCAGGCCATGCCAACGAACTGACCGGACTCACCGTATTACGTTTCGTGACCGGCGTCGGATTGGGCGCCGCGATGCCCAATGCCGTCACGTTGATGAGCGAGTTTTGCCCGCAGAGCCGCCGTGCGACCATCGTTAACATGATGTTCTGCGGTTTTCCGCTGGGCGCGGCGTTCGGCGGCTTTCTCGCAGCGTGGATGATTCCGCAGTTCGGCTGGCGCGGCGTACTGTATTTCGGCGGCGCGGTGCCTCTTATCCTGACGGCGATGCTCGTGCTCGCACTGCCGGAATCGATTCAATACATGGTGTCGCAGCGCAAACCCGTCGAGCGCATACGCCGGGTGCTCGCGCGTATCGCGCCGGAAGTTCAGTCGGCCGATGCCTTCGTGATTCGTGAGACCGTCAAGCACGGGGCAGGCAGCGGCGGCGCAAGCGTCGTGCTGTCGCGCCCATACCTCCTCGGTTCGTTGATGTTGTGGGTCTGCTACTTCATGGGCCTCGTCATCTTCTATGGCCTGATCAACTGGATGCCGGTCCTGCTCAGGGATGCGGGACTGAGTCCGCAACGGGCCGCTATGGTTTCCGCGCTGTTTCCGCTAGGCGGCGTGGGAACCGTGCTGTGCGGCATGCTCATGGATCGTTTCAATCCGAACGGCGTCGTGGCCGCGGCTTATGCGCTCGGCGCGATCTGCGTCTATGCGATCGGTCAGACTGTGGGCAATATGGGCCTGCTCGTATGCACCGTGTTCATCGCGGGCGTGCTCGTGAATACGGCGCAAGCTTCGATGCCGTCGCTCGCGGCGGCCTTTTATCCTACGGCGGGGCGTGGCACCGGTGTCGCGTGGATGCTGGGCGTCGGCCGCTTCGGCGGGATCGCGGGTTCCTTTCTCGTCGCCGAGCTTTCACGGCAGCAGATGAGCTTGTCGGGCATCTTCAGCGTGGTGGCGATGGCGGGCGCAGTGTCGTGCGTGGCGTTGCTGTTCAAGCAGTTTGGGAGCCGTCAGAGCGCGGTGCAGGAAGTGAAAGACGGACAGCCGGTGGTCATTGACGGATTAAGACATGGTGGCCTTCAGGGAAGCGCGACATGGGCGTTCGTCCGATAATCGGGCGACCTTCACTGAACGGCGGAGACGGTCATGGATAAGGTCAAGCCTTACGTCGGTCTTGACGTGCACAAAGACTCGAAACCTGGCGTTGGTTGCCGATGGTCAAAGGCCTGATGACCCTTCGTAGCATTGACCTCATCTCCGCGCTGACCATTGTCGCTGAACTTGGCGATTTGCGACGCTTCCCGCATCCACGCGAATTCATGAGCTACTTGGGACTCGTACCGTTGGAGCATTCTAGCGGGAACACAACGCAACGCGGCGGGCTGGCGAAGACGGGCAACGCACACGTGCGCAGGATCCTCGTCGAAGCAGCGTGGAATTATCGGTTGCCCGCCAGAATCGGCGAATCGCTTCAGCCTCGTCTCGGAGGCCAGCCTCAATCCATTATCGAAATTGCGTGGAAAGCGCAGCTTCGGCTCTGTCACCGATTCCGCCGACTGCGAGCACGTGGTCTTCATCAGAACAAGACGTGCGCGGCCATCGCCGCGAACTATCTGGGTTCATTTGGGACATCGGGACGCGACTGCAGCCAACCTGATCATTCTCTCGACTCCCTCATTCATTCACAGAATTACGGAGGCGCTATAGCAGAACTGAAATTTCCTACCTGATCGGTAACGCGGCAGCGGGCGCGATGAGGGGAATCCTCGGGATTTTTTTGTGAGCACGCAATTGCGTGATCTCCGTGGTTAAGAGCGAGGCAGCCCCGTGACGGAAAGATGAAATGCGGTAACCAGCCCGCGGATATGAGCTTGATCCATCGTCGATAAGCAGCCTGTCTGCCGCGTTACCCATCAGGTCGGATACGTGGACATTCCCGATCGCGGCAGCGAGGGCGGCGTTCGTCCTGCTTGCAAAAACAGGCCATATGAAAAATCCTCTGCACGCCTTTCGACTTGCAGAGGATTTGCGCTGAGCGCTTTGCGGTTTATTGTGTGGGCGGTTCAATATCATACGCAATGCGTCCCGCAGGCAGGAAGAACAATGCGATCACGGCACCGCCCTTCGCCTCCGGATAGTGATGGCTTCCCGGGGCGGGCGCCGTCCATCCTCCGTAGCACCAGCCGCTCGGTCCGTTGAGCGCGGCGCCTTCGTCGAGCGGCACCACCATGTTGAATTCGCCATACGGATGCGCGTGATAGTCGCCGCGGAAACTGCCTTCGGGATTGTTCTGCTGGTTGCCGGTGCTGTCCATGAGAACGGCCGTGATGCTGAAGTAGAACGTGTCCGGGCCCGGCTCGACGAGCCGCGCGCGCCGGTATCGCGGACCGGAGATCTCGACGTCGGCGGCCCAGCCTTCCTTCACGCCGAGCCTGATGAGGCGCGCAAGGTCCTGATATAGCGCGCTCTCGACGCCGTATTTCGTGTTGAGCCATTGTTCGACGCTCGGGTCCGTCGTCATGTCCTTGACTTCCCGAAGAAAGGGCAGACATCGCGCTACGAGTTCGTCCTTGCGGGTTACGGCGGCTTGAATCGGGGACATTGCTTTCTCTCCTTGATCTCGAATGACGGCTTTTGCCCGAACCACGATGCCACGCCGCTCTGCATGCAGGAAGCGAAGTTATTGCAAGTGGAGCTTGAATATTCTGCAAGTCGCGCATCGGCGTAATGAATGGCGGTGTGCCGATATGCGGCGATTCATCGAACCGTTCAAGAGCGGCTTGAATACATTTCATCTCCTCCATCGGACTTCGGGTGACGTGGTGCTTCGCCTTTTTCGTAGTGGATTTCTCCTTCAACGACACAAGAGAGAAAAGACTATGCCTTTCGATTGCGTGCATCGAAGCACCCTCGTCTCGTGCGCTTTTCAGGATCGTGTTCGCGAAGCATTCAACTTCGGGATTTCCCTGTTGTCGGCCTCGCACTCCGTCCATAAGCTCGCCGCAGTGATTTTCATCAAGAGAGGCAAGCGATTCGGAAGCCGAATCAATATACAAGAAAGACACAGGAGGTTTCATGAAATTTGGCCGCACCGCGATCTCGATCGCGGGATTGATCAGCGTTTCCGCTTTTGCGCAAAGCAGTGTCACCTTGTACGGTGTAATCGATACGGGCGTCGAGTATGTGTCGCATGCCAATGCAGCGGGCGATTCCATCGTGCGCATGCCCGGTATCACGGGCGAGTTTCCCTCGCGCTGGGGCATGCGAGGCGTCGAGGATCTGGGCGCGGGGCTAAAGGCCGTATTCGTGCTCGAAAGCGGCTTCAATGTGCGCGCAGGCGATTCCGGACAGGGAGGCAGACTGTTCGGACGACAGTCGTTCGTCGGCCTGGAGGGCCCGTGGGGGGCGTTGTCTTTCGGGCGTCAATACACGATGACCTACTGGGCCATGGGCGACGCCGACATCCTCGGTCCCGACATCTACGGCATCGGCGCGCTGGATGCCTATCTGCCGAACGGACGAAGCGACAACACGGTCGCCTATAAGGGCAAGTTTTATGGCGTGAGCGTGGGTGGCACGTACTCGTTTGGCCGCGACAGCGCGGGCACGGGCAATTCGCCGGGACAGGGCACCTGCCTCGGACCGGTGCCGGGCGATGTGAGCCAATGCCGCGAATGGAGCGCGATGCTCAAGTACGACGGCACATACTTCGGGCTTGCTACTTCCTACGACGAGCAGCGCGGCGGCGCGAACGCGGCGGCGAACTTTTTCGATGGCGTGACGCCGTTGCATATCACATCGAGCGGAGAAAAGGACGCGCGTCTTCAGGCGAACGGCTATGTCAACGTGATGGGCGTCAAGCTGGGCGCGGGATGGATAGGCCGCCGCGTGAGCTCGGAAGGCCCGGAGGGCAGCGTGCGCTCGAATCTCTTCTATCTCGGCGGGCAATACTACCTGACGCCGGCGCTGGCGCTCGATGGAGAAGCGTATCGCGTGATCGTTCAGCAGCACGACACACGCGCGACCATGGCAAGCCTGCGGGCGACGTACTTTCTGTCCAAGCGGACCGCCGTGTACGGCAACGTCGCGTACCTTTGGAACAGCGCCCGAGCGCGCTTTTCGGTGAGCGCGGGCGGCGGCGGGACGACGCCTGCCGCGGGCATGGGTCAGCTCGGCGCGATCGTCGGGCTGCGACACTCGTTCTGAGCGCTTGCGGCGTGCCTTGTGGCGCCGTCAGGAAAACGGATAGGGACCGCTGGCGTTCTCCGTCGCGGCCCGATACGCCCCGGTCGTAAATGAAATGGTAATTAGGTTCAGGCGGCGTTTCGCCTCGACACCGTTCGGCCGATGGGAATTGACCGAGGTCAGCAGTCCTGCTGTCGGTTTCGACCAGTTGGAGACAGTCACCAATACTCCGCTGTTGACGCACCAACGGCCGTTCTGTTCCAGACACCCGACAACTGTCCGCTGCCCTTTGTGCGGTCGGCTACGGTATCCCCAGTTGAGTGGTCATCTTCTTGTGGCCCAATGGGAGTTGCGCATGAGAGCGCTGAAATCGCGACGGACGAAGTGGGGATCCTCATAGGCCATTACATCCGCCAAACCGGTGCCCTGGGTGGTTTCGGGTCGATGCTTAAGGCTGTCATAGAGAGCACGCATGAATGCCTCGGCGAAGTCCGGCGGGTGAGGATAGGCCATCTCGATGGCGTCTCGCTGGTCGGCGGTGAAACCGTCGTAGCCGGCGCCCACTAGATCCATGTTGGCTCCCTGAGCAACGAGTGCGGCCAGCGGCGATACCTGCGACGGGATACCGTTCGTCGTATGTAGCGCAATCGCAAGCCAAACTTGTTCGCTGGCGGCTTCGGAAATTCCATGGCTTCGCAAGAATTCCCGCGCGGCGTTGGCGCCGTCAACTTCGTATCGCATATGGCTTTGAGCATATCTCTCGGTCAAGCCGAAATCATGAAACATGGCCGCGACGTACAGAAGTTGCGGGTCGTAAGGTATGCCGCTTCGTCGCGCTGCTAAGGCAGCCCAGTAGTAGACCCGTGTTGAATGCTGGAAAAGAAAGTCTCCCTCGGCGTTACGGATGTATTGAGCGGCGTCGCGTGCCACTTTGCTGTCGGGGATCGCGACGTCCGCAATTCTAGCGGTCATTTCGGCAATCTGGTGGCTAGGCGCAGAAGGGCGGTCGGCGGCACGCACGGTGGGCGCTCGAACGCAAGATATGATGAAAATTAGAAGCACAGCGCAAGCCGTGCTTAGTAAGCTACCGATTTTCATAGTGCAACTCCTTTTCAACGAGCATATGCATGCTGCCGTCATGTGGGCGAGTGATCGCTATGTCATCGCTCGCCTCCATGGTTGTTGTGCGATCCCGGCTAAGACGGTCGTGACGATGGTCACCGGGGAATTACACGTGCTGATGCGTGGGATCTTGACAAATGCAGGCGTAGTGCGAGTCGTTCCAGGTGTTGCCCAGGATGATGCTGCAGAAGTTCATTCGACGGAAGCCGGGGTCCTCGAGCGCGAGGACGTCGTCGTTGACGGTGCCGAAGGTCGAATCGGGTCGGTGCTTCATTCCCTCGTTGAATGCATCGATGGTTTGCTCCTTGAAATTGTCTCCACGTGGGTGGGCGCTGACCACCAGCTTGCGCTGCGCCTCTGTGAACTCGTTGTATGCGAGGCCAAGGACATCCATTTCGACGCCTGCGGTCACCAGTTGAACCACGGGCTTCTTGAACTGGGGAATACCGGGGGTTGTATGCAACGCTATAGCGTCCCATACCAGATCGATCTCGTCTTCCGGGATGCGATGATTTTGAAGGAAACGTCGAGCGGCGTTCGCGTCATCGACTTCGAACCGGTTCTGGGACGAGCGAATTTGGGCTGTCAGCCCGATGTCATGAAACATCGCGCCGATATAGAGAAGTTCTGGATCGTATTTCAGCTGCCTGCGCTCCCCTGTCAAAGCGCCAAAAAGAAACACGCGAGTGGAGTGATGGAACAGCAACTCCGACTCTGTGTCACGAATGAGCTCGGTGGCCGCACGTGCCATCGCGCTGTCGGGAATCTTGATGCCTGCAATGATCGTCATGGCTAGGGCTCCTTAGGTAGGAGCTGGCGCGGCAAAATCGTTTCAGTTCCGCGTTAGAGATATGGGCGCGGTATCTGCGGAATTCGAGGGGCTTCCATGGTGTGCCACCCCGTGACGTTTACTGTTCCAGCACAGCCTGAGGCGTGTTCCGGAAGCTGATTGCCATACGGTTGTAGGTGTTCATCAGGCTAATCGCGATGGTCAGGTCAACCAGTTCTCGCTCGTTGAACACGGTGCGGGCAGCCTCGTAGGATGCGTCGGGCACACCGGTCTCTGCCACCAGCGTGACTGATTCTGCCCATGCCAGTGCGGCGCGCTCGCGGTCATCGAACAGATGGCCGGCTTCCCTCCAAGCCTGCACCAGCGCAAGCTTTTCGATCTTCAGGCCTTTCTTCAGGAGATCGCGTGTATGCATGTCGAGGCAATAAGCGCAGTTGTTGATCTGCGAGATGCGCAGGTAGACGAGGTCTACAAGAACCGGCGACAGGTCGCTCTGCATGACGTAGCCGTAGACGCCGCCGAGGGCTTTCACGCCGGCAGGTGCAATCTTTGTGTAGTCAAGACGCTTGCTCATGATGTGACTCCTTGATGAGGGGTTACTTGATGGGGGTAGTCAGGGCTTGGTCGTTGCTGTCCGCGATGAAGACGGCAAGCAACTTTGCCGGCTTCTTGTTGCTCACGTTGCGGCTTATGCGGTGAACGGCGCCGGGCGCCTCGAAGAAGCTCTCGCCAGCGTGGTAGACGCGCGTCGGACCATCGTCTACCTGGGACTCGACCTCGCCCGACACGACATAGGCATAGATGAAAGCCGAGCCCGCATGCCTGTGAGCGGGCGACGCTGCACCCGGTGGGCAATCGACGACGACAGCGGTCAACGACTTCCCCGGAACGTTGAGAATGGCGTGCTGAAAGTTCGGTGTGACCGTTTCAGTCGTGCCATGCGCCGACACTGGCACGGCGATACGAAGGCCATGGCTGCGCCGGCGGCGCTCACGATGGATCGGATGTTCATGATGTCTAGCTCCTTTGTGTTGCTCCATTGTCACGTGACATTGGGGCACGCAAAAGCACCAGGAATGAACAATTTCAATGCACCAAGAGGCGAGCGGGTGCCGGAGTCGCTGATCCGTCAGTGGCGCCCGCGCACGATTTCCAGGAGGCGAGAACAGTTGGCCGCCACTGTTCTTTCATTGAGATTCGTGACGCCGAGCAGCAGGCCCTGTTGCCCGGGCTTGCGTGTGTACCAAGGCGAGAGAGGAACTGGGGCCAGTCCGAATAGTCGCGCGCGGGAAGCGATATCCGTATCCGATACGGATTGAGGCACCGCCGCCACCACAGTCATGCCTGCCGCGGCATGGACTCCGATTGATTCCGAAGCCAGTTCATTCAGGCAACGAACCAGGGCCGCCTGTCGGGCAGCATAGAGACGCTTCATACGTCGCAGATGGCGAAGATAGTGTCCATCGTGCATAAATTCGGTTACGGCATGTTGCACGGATGAAGTCGGGGCGGGCGCGAGGCTCGCCGCGACTTCGCCGAACCGGCGCGCCATGGCGAGCGGAACTACAATAAATCCCAGGCGCAGTGCCGGGCTAATTGTCTTGCTGAAGGTGCCGATGTGCAGTACGCGACCGTCCTGATCCAGCGAGGCCAGTGCCGGTGCGGCCCGTCCTTTCAGCTGCAACTCGCCGAGATAATCGTCTTCGATGATCCATGCGTCGTGCTGTTTTGCCCAGTCCAGCAGCGAAATACGTCGAAGGAGCGACATCGTCATTCCGAGCGGCGCTTGCTGGCCAGGGGTCACCACTGCGAGGGCGGCTTCGGGCGCACTTCGAATGCCTGCATCAATATCGAGCCCATCCGCGTCTACCGGCACCCCTGCCACGGTCATGCTGGCAAGGCCGAGCGCCGTACGCGTGAGCGGAAACCCAGGATCTTCCATCCAGGCCTGTCTGCCTTCCAGTTGCAACCCGCGAATCGCCAGATTCAGCGCGCCGGCGAATCCTGCCGTGACGAATACTTGCGCGGGACTGCATTGAAGCCCGCGTGAGACGCCGAGATACGACGCGATCTCCTGTCGCAACTCCGGCTCGCCCCTCGGATCGGGATATCCGACAGGGGCCGCTGCGGCCCGGCGCGCCGCTCGTGACTGAATGCGCGACCACAGCTTGAACGGAAAGGCATCCTGGGAGGGCACGCCCATCTGAAACGCCAAAGGCGCCGTGCTGAAGTCGTAAAAGAGATCAGGAAGCGGTGGTGCGTCCGGTGACCATTTGGTCGTCGCCGGCAAGGGACGCGCCGCTACCCGAGTGCCCGCAGCGCCCAAGCCGATCGCGAACTGCTCGTCGATCAAACGCTCATAGGCGGCACGCACGGTGCCCCGGGACACGCCGAGTTGGGCAGCCAAATCGGACCAGGAGGGCAGCCGCGCGCCGGCGGCAAGCTGGCCCGACTCGATCGCACCTCGAATCGAGCCGTAAATTTGCGCGGACAGCGGGATGCGGCCGGCGCGATCAAGGCTTACAGAGAGCGTTGCCATGGGCGCGATAGTACATTGAAATTCTTCAAACTTAGGCCTTTTCCGTGACGTATGCGAAGCGTAATTTCCTCGGTGTAGCGCCTTCAGCCACTTCCGGTGCGGAATAAGCCGCCGGCGTAGGGCGGTCCCGAAGTCAGTGTGCGGCAGCAATCGCACGTTCACAGCCCGAGTACATCGATGAAGCAACATAAAACAGCGCCAGCGAATCAAATGCCCGACATCGTCATTCCTGACAGTCAGCTAGTGCGGGAGGTGACTCAGCTCATCCGCGACACCGAAAGCGAGCTGCTGTTTAACCACTCGACACGGGTCTATCTATGGGGCGCGCTTTTGGGAAAGCGAAAGAGCGTCACTTTCGACCCAGAGCTGCTCTACGTCGCTGCGATGTTCCACGACATCGGTTTGACGGCGGCCTATCGCGAAAGCGAACTGCGGTTTGAAATCGACGGCGCCAACGCTGCACGCGATTTTCTACGCAGCCATCATGTCGACGAGGCGGAGGTAGCCAAGGTTTGGGCCGCTGTAGCGCTGCATACGACGCCGGGCATTCCCGAGCACATGCACGGTGAGATCGCTCTGGTGCAAGCCGGCGCCGGGATGGACGTGGCGGGACGGGGCTTTGATGACTTCACCGACGAAGAGCGTGTGGCGGTGGTCGCAGGCTTTCCGCGCGGTCCTGATTTCGCCGGCAAGATGATCGACGCCTTCTACGACGGCATGAAACATCGGCCAGGCACCACCTTCGGCACGTTCAACGACGATTTCCTGGCGTACAAGGACCCCGGCTTCGAGCGCGTGAATTTGTGCAGCATCATCCTGAACTCTCGGTGGGGCTGACTTCCTCTGTGTATGCGCTCTAAGATTCAACGCGAACAAGTAAAGGCGGCTTTCACGCTCATTGGCACGTCCTGTGCGTGAGCACGTCGTCTCGCGCCGCGAACTCAATCGCTGCCTGCGTTCGGCCTCTATGCAATAGCCAGTTCGGTGAGGTCTCTCATAGCGCATGTCCCGACACAACATTGGGCATGAGACCCGCAACTGTCTTTCGTAGCCAGACGTTGCCAGGATCGCTGTGGAAACGCGCATGCCAATGCTGCTTCACCGAATAGCGAGGCAATTCATACGGTATGTCCAAGTGTCGAATCGGCTCGCGCGATAACATCGCCAACGCGTAATAACGTGGCACGGTCGCGAGTAGCTCAGTCTCGCTCACTATCTGCGCAACGGCCAGGAAGCTTGGCACTCGCAATGCGATGTCGCGCGTGACGCCCGAAGACGACAGTGCCTTTTCGACCATCGCGGTATGGCCTGTCGCCGGATTAGATACCTCCACGTGTCGTTCGGCGACATAGGTGCTTTTGCCGAGCCGTTTTCCAATGCGCGGGTGCGAAAGGCTCGCAATACACTGAAAGTCTTGTTCGAATAAGGCTTGCTGATAGAAGCCGGCGTCGAGTTGCGGCATGTAACCAATCGCCAGATCGATGGTGCCGTCTTCGAGCCTTCGAGGACTGTCCGGATTGATCTTCTCCGCCTCGATATGAACGTTCGGCGCATGAGGCCGCAGATGGCCGAGCAGCCGCGGAAGCAGAGCGATCTCGCCGAGATCGGTCATGCACAAACGGAACGTCCGGTGCGAACTGGCCGGTTCAAAGACGAGTGCGCCTGTGCGCGCGACTTCCAGATCTTCGCGCACTTTGTGCAGCACCGGCTGCAGCGCGACTGCGCGTGGCGTCGGCAACATGCCGCGCGACGTCCGCACAAACAGCTGATCGCCGTAATAGTCGCGCAGACGATTGAGCGCGGTACTGGCTGCGCCCTGAGTCATGCCGAGCCTGTCCGCAGCGCTCGTCACACTCAGTGTCTTGTAGATTTCGTCGAAAACCCATATCCATTCCACATCGAGCGAAGCCATTTGTTCGTTTTCCAGTGATATCGAAATTTTCGATATGCGGTATCCCGCTGTTCGGTTGTCTCGATAGTAGCCCGATGGAAGAATACACGCATTCATCATCGATATCCGGACCCGACGTGACGCACGATCAATCTCGATTAGACATGTCAACCATGCACAGGCGGCTGCAAGCCGAACAATCCGCCAGCACACTCCCTGGCGAGATTTGGCGCTGGCGCGCCGTCGATATTGCCGCACAAGTGCGGGCGCGTTCCGTCTCTTGTGTGGAGGTGCTGGAGGCGTTTCATCAGCGGATCGATTCGATCAATCCGCGGCTCAACGCCATTGTCCATGCGGATCGCGAACGGGCGCTCGAAACCGCTAAACAGGCGGACGCGTTACTGCGCAGTGCGCCGCATGAAGCGGGCATTCTGCACGGCGTGCCGTTGACAGTAAAACTCAACGTCGATGTAGCGGGCGAAGCCACGACGAATGGGAATCCGGCTTACGCGGATCGCATTGCACCGGCGGATAGTTCCGTGGTCGTCAACTTGCGCAATGCTGGTGCGAACATCATCGGCCGTTCGAACGTGCCGCCGTTCTCTTTCAGGTGGTTCACCGAAAACCCGTTATACGGCAGGACGCTAAACCCCTGGCGGGCCGATATTACCTCAGGCGGATCGAGCGGCGGCGCAGCGGTATCGGTGGCAACGGGCATGTGTGCGCTCGCGCATGGCACCGACATCGCCGGGTCGATTCGCTATCCCGCGTACGTCAACGGTGTAGTGGGGCTTCGCACTACTCCCGGGCGTGTGCCCGCCTATCATCCGACTGTCAGCCAGCGCTTCTATGGACTTCAATCCATGTCCGCACAGGGTCCATTGGCGCGATCGGTCGCCGACGTGTTACTCGGACTACGCGCGATGACCGCTGCCGACACGCGCGATGCTACGTGGGCCGATGCGCGTCTGGAACACTCCGACGATTCTTCGGCAGTGAAGGTCGCCCTGATCGATGAGATTCCGGGATCCACGGTTTGTCCCGAGATCAAGGCGGCATTGCTCGAAGCAGCGAATGCCCTCGCGGCTGCCGGCTATATTATCGAGCGGGCGCACCCTCCCGAGATCGAGCAGTGCGTCAACGTGTGGCAATCGATCGTAATGACAGAGGCTCGTTTCGGCATGATTTCCGCGGCGGATTCGACGGGAGATCCGGATGTCAAACGATTCATCCGCAGCATGGCCGATTGCGCTCCAGCCGTCGATCTTGGCGGTTACGTCCAGGCAATCGCACGGCGGGACGAATTGCGTCGCAAGTGGAACGAATTTCTCGGCCGTTATCCAATCGCACTTTTGCCGGTTTCATGCTGCCTGCCTTTACCGTGGGGCGCGGACCTCGGAACGACCGAAGAGACGCGTACGCTCATAGCCGCTCAGAGTCCTTTGATCGCCACTGCAGCACTCGGCCTCCCGGGCATCAGCGCTCCGATGGGTTTCAGTGGTGGACTACCGGTCGGTGTGCAACTGGTGGCCGATAGCTTCCGGGAGTTGCGCCTGCTGACAGCCGCGTCCGTCATCGAGCGTCATACAGGCGGGATGTCCGCACTTGATTATGGGGCGGTCTGAATAACCCGAGCAGCAATAACGACCCACGAGTATATCTCATATATATCGCAGTACAAAGCAATAAGAACGTTCGAGCTGCACAATCAGGAGATGAATCATGTCGTCGGATAACACATCATTTGAAGTCCTGGATGTACAGGATTTCATCGATCAACAAAGGTTCTCACCCTATCAATGGCTTATTCTGGCGCTGTGTTTCCTGATCGTTGCTGCTGACGGATTCGACACGGCAGCAGCCGGATTCGTCGCGCCCGCACTCGCCAAAGACTGGGGGCTGACCTGGGTCCAGCTCGGTCCGGTGTTGAGTGCCGCACTCATCGGATCTGTAGTCGGCGCGCTTGTCGCAGGCCCTCTTGCGGATCAGATCGGCCGAAAGCGTGTGCTGGTGGGTTCCGTCTTTACCTTTGGCGCGCTTAGTCTTGCGTCCGTGCAAGCCAGTTCCATCGACGCACTCACGCTCTTTCGACTTGGCTGCGGAATCGGCTTGGGCGCAGCCATGCCGAACGCGACGACGATGATCTCGGAATACGTGCCGACAAAGCACCGGGGACTGCTCGTCAACGTGATGTTTTGCGGATTCACCATCGGCGCTTCGGCCGGCGGATTTGCCGCCGCTCTGCTGATACCGGCATTCGGATGGAGAAGCGTATTCTTCGCCGGCGGAGTTGCGCCACTGCTGCTTGCCGTCGTGCTGCTCGTTTGTCTACCCGAGTCGGTTCGCTTCATGGTCACGAAGTCATGGCCCGCGGCCCGCATCAACGAGGTGCTCGGTCGAATCGCGGGCACGCCATTGCAAGCATCCCGATTCAAGCTGCATGAAGGAACCGAGGTCCAAAAACACACGCCCGTCCGGTTGATCATGTCGAAGCGCTATCGCACGGGAACGTTGCTGTTGTGGCTCACGTATTTCATGGGTCTGCTCGTCTATTTCCTGCTGACCAGCTGGCTGCCGACCTTGTTGAAAGACAGCGGGATGACGTTGCAGCAGGCATCCCTGATCACGGCGTTGTTCCCGCTCGGCGGCGGCATCGGGTCGATCGTCTGCGGGTACGCGATGGACCGCGTCAACGCTCATCGTGTCGTTGCTGTCACCTATACGCTGACCGGCGGCCTTCTTTGGGGCATTGGACAGCTTTCCGGCGACACGTTGCTCATTGGCGTGCTGATATTCACCGCCGGTACCTCCTTGAACGGTGCGCAGGTCTCCATGCCGGTGATCGCGGCCGAATTCTATCCGACGCATGGACGAGCATCCGGTATTGCGTGGATGCTTGGAATGGGCCGCATTGGCGGCATCGTCGGATCGATAGCGGGCGCCAACCTTCTCCAAGCCGGACTTGGCCTCGGCGCCATCGTCAGCATGCTTGCGATTCCCAGTTTCATTGCGGCCTTCGCTCTTTTCTTGAAGGATGCCGTAGCGCATAAGCAATCGCATGCGTCTGTGATCTCAAAACAACTTACACCCGGTTCCGAATAGAGCATGCCGCCAAAAAGCACCGGCATATTTTTCTGAAACGCATAGGATGACGAAGTAGAGAGGCGAGTCTAACTCGTTGGTTGGAGACGCAATGAAAAGACTTTTGTTTGCTTTGGTCGCGGGAATGATCTGGACCAGTGGCTGCGCATTTGGGCAAAGCGTGCAGCTTTATGGAATCGTCGATACGGGTATCGAATATGTCACCCACGCCAACAATCTTGGCGACAGCCTGGTCAGGATGCCCGCAATCACCGGGTCCACTCCATCACGTTGGGGATTGCGCGGGTCCGAGCCGATAGGAGAGGGTTATTCGGTGAGGTTCAATCTGGAAAACTCCTTCAATCTTCGGGCTGGAGATCTCAATCAAGGCGGGCGCCTGTTTGGCCGCCAGGCGTGGGTCGGGATTTCAGGGCCAACGGGTTCGTGGTTCTTCGGGCGACAGAATACGGCAACGCTCTACACGATCCTCGATAACGATGTCATGGGTCCTGCAATCTATGGAATCGGCTCCGTGGACGCGTACATTCCGAATGCTCGGAGCGACAATGCGATCGGATATCTGGGCACGTACCGGTATGTCACGATCGGCGCGACGTATTCTTTTGGCAGAGACGTAGTCGGCGGAAATTCGCCCGGGCAAGGTCTGTGCGCGGGGTCCGTACCAGGCGCGCCGACTCAATGCCGACAGTGGACAGCAATGATCAAGTATGACGGGCCGACTTTCGGCGGCGGCATCTCGTACGACGAGCAGCGAGGTGGGACAGGCGCCGCGGCCAACTTTTTCGATGGCAGGCCTCCCGTGCCGATGACCAGTGCGACTGACATCGACTCGCGGCTGCTGATCGCGGCGCATGTCACGGTGGGCAAGGCAAAAGTCGAAGGCGGCTGGCTTCATCGTAATGCCGAAAATGAATCTTCCGAGCCGGATATCGGATCAGACATCTTCTTTGGTGGTGTGTCATATCAGGTGACGCCTTCGATCATTGCAGAGGCGGAGGTCATCAGGGTCATCAATAAACGGCACGATACTCGTGCAACCTTGTCCACCGTGCGTGGCTTCTATCTGGTTTCCGAGCGTACGGCACTGTATGCGCAAGTCGGCTACCTCTGGAATAGCAGCCAGGCCGCGTACACGATAAGCGCGGGCGGAGGTGGCACCACGCCACGCCGTGGCGCTAATCAGCTCGGCACGATGATCGGCATCCGGCAATTGTTCTAGCGCGTGGTTTTGCGCCGCTTCACCCGCTTTTTCCGTACCTTCAAGGTAGTTCAGAATGAAGACATTCATAAGATTGAGCGCGACCGTGTCCATTTCGATGGGTGCAGCCTTCGTGCCCCTCTCCACGGCAGCGATAGCCGATCCGGCCAGCCAGACCATTCAAAGCGTGCATGCCACGCCAGACGACTACTTTCACACAGGCGCCGGTGCACGGTATCTGCGCAGAGCCGACTCGGATATTGTCGTGCAACCCCTTCGCGGCAATATCACAGAGCTGATGGGTTCTGGCGGCAATATCACTGTGCTGTCGGGCAAGGAAGGAAAGTTTCTCGTCGATGCAGGCATCGGTAAATCAAAGAACAAGCTGCGGGCCGCGCTCGATAAGATCGGTCCGGCACCATTGAAATACGTGGTCGATACGCATTGGCACTGGGACCATACCAACGGCAACGCCTGGATGCATGACGCGGGAGCTACCGTCGTTGCGCACAGGAACACCTCGAAGCATCTGACCGAAACGACTCATGTCGATGCGTGGAACTGGACTTTCGAGCCCGTGCCGGAAAATGCTAGGCCAACGCTCGTTATCGATGACAAAAGGACGTTTTCATTCGCGGGAACCACGATCCAAGTAGAGAATTTCGGAGGCGGTCATACGGATGGCGATCTGTGGGTGTATTTCAAGGAGGCCGACGTGCTGGCCTTGGGCGACACCTTCTGGAATGGCTTTTATCCGTATATCGACAACGAGGACGGCGGCAGCATCGATGGTGCGATCAAGTGGGCTGACAAAGCTGTCGCGCGAACGACCGACCACACCATCGTGATACCGGGCCACGGCCCTGTCGGCACGCGAACTGAACTCATCGCATTCCGTGACATGCTGGTTACCGTACGAAGCAACGTTGCAGCGCTGAAACGGCAAGGCAAGTCACTTGACGAGATTGTCGCCGCGAAGCCGACCGCCGCCTTTGACGCCGTCTGGGGCAATTTCGTGTTCAACGGCGCTCAGTTCACGAAGATGG
Organism: Caballeronia sp. INML2; assembly: GCF_023631365.1. NCBI lineage: Bacteria > Pseudomonadati > Pseudomonadota > Betaproteobacteria > Burkholderiales > Burkholderiaceae > Caballeronia > Caballeronia sp. INML2. Next base: position 26,465 of record NZ_JALQDH010000117.1, read on the forward strand.
TTTATTCCGGTCTTTGAGCGATCGGTTGACTCGCGACTGCCGGGGCACACCGCAAGGTCGTATCGACCCGAGACGATAAATCCTGGAAGCTCGTTGACCGTGAGAACGGCGCGACCGGGTGCCCGATGCGTCCCGACCTTTACTCAGGGCTTTGCGCCGCATAGCGCTGCGAATGCAGATTGCCTGACGGATTCGACAACGCAGTCATAAATTTGATCTCTCAGGCCGGATCCTTCGGATCCGGATTTATGAGCGCTATCGACAGGTAGCGCTCTTTTTTTGCAGGTGCAATCGCAATTAGATCTGTGACTACAACTCGTCAGCGCGAACATCGGTGACCGCTGCCCAAATGGCGTTTGGACGTCGCCTCATGCCGCAAAGGCACCCGACGGAGGGGTCGCGTATCTTTTCGATCAGACCGATAGTCGCCTTCTTGCTCTGACCTCACCGGCCGGGGCATGGGGGACGTACATCGGAACCAAGGACGCGTCCGGAAATTCCGCCACTGTTACCCGCTTTGTTTATGACGACCCTGACAGCACACAGAACTTCGTCGCCAATCTGACTGACGCGGAGTGCGATGTATTATTGGCGAGTGGGGACCGCTTTGCCGCCCGGCGGCGTGCTCACGCTGCACCGCGATCCATACGCGGGATCGCTGCGCTATCACCTGGGACTCGTGACGCCGAACGACGACAACTGCGCGATCATCGTCGACGGCCAGCGCTATTCGTGGCGCGACGGCGAGGAAGTCGTTTTCGACGAAACCTATCTGCACTGGGCCGAAAACAAGACGGACAAGGACCGCATCATCCTATTCTGTGACATCGAGCGGCCGATACGACGCAGAAGTTCCCTTCGCTTGCATTTCGCTTCGGCAAGCCCTTGCCTCTGCAAAGCTGAGCGGCCACCGGCATGGCTTCCGACCGCGAGTTGACGAGGTCATTGGCGCAACTGTGACAAATCTAACACGGTGCACGCCGACAAGACTTTCCGATTGAGATACAAGGGTCCCTCGAAGAATGGCCGATCAAGGCCGCACTGGGACCTGGTGTGCTGGCTGCCGCCCAACGCAGGCGAGCGGCCGAGACGCCGCCCCGCGCCTGCCAGGCTGCCTTCGTCGAGCGTGGCGATGAACACTTTCATCGCGTCTATTCGGTCCATGTCGGCTCGGCGCTTCGATTGATCGACGAAGCGCCCAGTCTACCGGAGGAAATCGCGCGGATATCCTGGCGCCGTTTGAATGGCCGCTCCACTGAAAATTCCGCTCATCTGGGGATGCTCGCCGCGTTACGGCACCGCCTTGTCTGGGCTGGCTTGCCTTCGGCTGGCCTCAGTAGCGCCAGAAAATCGCAATTGCTATCCCGCCGAACAGCAGCCACTTCACGATGTAGTAGACGATCCGGTTCCATGCCTTCAGACGCTTGCCGACGAGCCGGATCGAATACAGATATTTGAACGCGCGATTCAGACCGCCGGTACGGTCACCGATCTCGTTCGGTGAGGTAGCCGCGCGCATCAGGAAGCCGCCTACCGCGTGGTTGAACGCCTGCGCCCATCCGCCGTGTCGGTGCGTCTGCAACTTCTCGACCGGCCCGTGAGCCTAATCGATGAAGGAATCGATGTCGCGTTGCGCATCGCGCATCTGTCGGACTCGACGCTCGTCGCGATTCCCGTCGGTGAAGTGCGGCGCGTCGTGGCTGCGTCACCGGGCTATCTCGGGAAGCATCCGCGCATCGAAAAGCCCGCGGATCTTGGGCAGCATCAGATCATTTCGATGACGCACTTCGGTCTCGATTCATGGAGCTTCCCCACCGCAGGCGGCTCGACGATTCCGCAAGTCGTGCAGTTCGCGCCGCGTTTCATCGTCAACACGGTGCGCGCGGCGGTTGCGTCCGCTGTCGATGGTAATGGCCTCACACGGCTCTTTTCCTATCACGTCGCCAAGGAAGTAAAGGACGGGACGTTGCAAATCGTGCTGTCCGACAGCGAGCACGGGCCGTTGCCGGCGCATCTGCTGACGCCGCACGGACGGCTGTCGGTGCCGAAAGTACGCGCGTTCGTCGATTTCGCTATGCCGCGCCTGCGGCGTCGGTTCAGGGAACTGCAACTCGATTCGATCGAATAGCGGAAGATTGTCTTCCGATCAACATCGATTCTCTCTAGATGCGATCGAATATAGGCTGGCCTTCATCGAGGCGCGCACGCCGCGTCTCCGGCAAAGATGGAGGGGGTATGCGTTACGCAGTCTTGAACCCATCGGAACCCGAGCCGTTCCAGGTCTGGCGCGGCATGCTCGCAGGGGCGAGCGCGAGTCTCGTCGGCATCGGGCTCGCGCGTTTTGCCTATACGCCGCTCTTGCCAGCGATCATCGGAGCGCACTGGTTTCCCGCGTCGACGGCCGCTTATCTCGGCGCGGCTAATCTCGGCGGTTATCTTGCGGGCGCGCTGGCCGCGGGCTTCTTCGCGCGGCATGCGCGTGCCGCTACGGTCCTGCGCGCGATGATGGTCATCGCGACCATTGCGTTAGTCGCGTGCGCGTTTCCGGTGTCGTTTCTGTGGTTCTTCGTGTGGCGGTTCCTGTCCGGCATTTCTGGCGGCGCGCTGATGGTGCTCGCCGCGCCGACGATCATCGCGCACGTCGCGCCCTCGCGTCGCGGCTTCGCGAGCGGGGCGATTTTCACGGGCATCGGGCTGGGCATCGCGGCGTCGGGGACGATCGTGCCGTTATTGCTGCGACAAGGTCTGACGCAGACGTGGCTGGGCCTCGCGGTGGTCTCGTTGCTGCTGACCATCGTCGCGTGGAATGGATGGCCCTCGCAGGATGCACCGGCGCCCGCCGCGCAGCAAGCGAGCGTCAAGGCGCCGCCGCCCGCATTGCGCGCGCTGTTCGTCGAGTACGCGTTGAATGCAGTCGGTCTGGTGCCGCACATGATCTTTCTCGTCGATTTCGTCGCGCGCGGTCTCGGCAAAGGTGTCGATGCAGGCGCGGAGTTCTGGGTGCTGTACGGGCTCGGTGCGATCGCCGGGCCGCTGCTTGCCGGTCATCTCGCGGATCGCGCGGGTTTCGGGCCGGCGCTTCGGGTCGCATATCTGCTCCAGTTGGTTGCGGTCGCGTTGCCCGCGCTGTCGTCGAGTTCGAGCCTGCTGATGGTGTCGAGCGTGCTGGTCGGTGCATTCACGCCGGGCATCGTGCCGCTCGTGCTGGGGCGCGTGAATGAGCTGCTCGCGCATCATTCGGCCGCGCAGAGGGGCGCATGGCGCACCGCGACGACGGGCTTTGCGGTCCTTCAGGCGCTCGCGGCATACGGTCTTTCCTTTCTGTTTTCGAGCAGTGGCGGCGATTACCGCCTGCTTTTCGTGATCGGCGCGGCGGCGCTCGCGATTGCCCTAGCCGTGGATCTTTTCGCTGCGTTGAGGTCAAAATGAGCCAGGTCGTTCAACCCTCGGGAGCCCTCGGCTATGCAGAACGCAATGGCCAGTACTGGCGACGCAATCTCGCAGTCTGCGTGTTCGGTTCGTTCACGACGCTCGTGAGCCTCAGCATGTTGCTGCCGTTTCTGCCGCTCTACGTGCAGCAACTCGGCGTGAGTTCGCAGTCGGCGGTGATCGAATGGTCGGGCGTCGCGTTCAGCGCGACGTTTCTTGGCACCGCCGTCACAGCGCCGCTCTGCGGACGTCTCGCCGATCGCTACGGCCGCAAGCCGATGCTTGTGCGCGCGGCGGTCGGCATGGCCATCGTGATGTCGTTGATAGGAGTCGCGCATTCGGTGCATCAACTCGTCGCGCTGCGTCTGCTTGCCGGTCTGATCGGCGGCTACGCGTCGGCGTCGACGGTGATGATCGGCACGCAGGCGCCGCGCGAGCGGGCAGGGTGGGCGCTCGGCATCCTGTCGACGGGCGCGCTCGCGGGCAATCTCTCCGGGCCGCTCATCGGCGGCATGCTGCCGGGATTGATCGGCATACGCGGGACGTTTTTCGCGGGCGCGGGAATGATCGCGGGGGCCAGCGCTACTCACGATCGTCCTCGTGAAGGAAGACTTCCATCCCGCCGATGCGAAGAAACACGCGGCGGATCCTGCTTCAAAGTCGGCGCATCGCACGAATTACGTCGTTGTGGCCGCGCTGCTCGCCACCGCGATGATGGTGCTGCTCGCGAACATGTCGATTGAGCCGATCATCACCGTGTATATCGGCGGTCTGGGCGTGACGGCAGACCATGTGGCGCGCATCGCGGGCGTCGTGATGGCGTGTTCCGCGCTTGGCAGCATGCTGACGGCGGCGCGGCTCGGCGCGCTCGCGGATCGCATCGGAAGCTGGAACGTGATCGTCGGATGTCTCGTGCTGACTGGCATCGCGATGATCCCGCAAGCGTTCGTGCATCAGTGGTGGCAGCTCGCCGCGCTGAGGGTGCTGATGGGCATGACGCTCGCAGGTCTGCTGCCGTCTATCTCGAAGCTCGCGCGCAGCGCCGTCGATGAGAACCGAAGCGGACAATTGCTCGGATATCTGCAATCGGCACAATTTAGCGGGCAGGTCACAGGGCCACTGATTGGCGGCCAGATTGGCGTGTGGTTCGGGTTGCATTCGGTGTTCTTCGCGACGGGAAGCCTGCTGATCATTTGCGTGGGCCTCGCGTATTTGGGCGCGCACCCGCTGAATCGTGCAGCGCGGTTTGAGTTCGGACTCAAGAATTCCAACTCAAGCAGCGGGCTCATTCCCCGCTTCCGCCCCATCCCGCCAGTTCTCTCGATGGCGGGTAGCTTAGCGCTTCATACAGTTGCTGCTTCTTTGAGGGCCGGGGCGGAGCGAATCGGTCCGACGTTATGCGATGGGTTCGCCCGACGTCCCTTGTCGCCTCCTATCGACCCAAGCGACTTGATAAATATGCACTAAAACTTTGTGGACGGCTCGGAACGGGTCGCATCGGCACTTGCTCGGAAGGCTGGCGCTCAGCCCCGCTATCGGCGTACGGTGCGTCCAAAACCGGCGGCGATTATGGTCACTGTGTGGGTGGTTGGTGAGTTCGACGCGAAACGGCGCAAGGCTCATATCGAACCCCAATGCGGCTTTCACGCAGCAGGCCGACGCGTACGGCAGCTCACGTGGACATCGCGAAGCCGCTCGCCCTTCAAGACGGCCTCGCACGCCTATGTCGCGTGGCACGACATCGCGCAGAGAACGCTAAAGGACAGCACGAGCACATTGCGCTAAAGTACTCCTACTGGTCCCCCCGGGAGGCACCATGCTGGCGACACTGAATGCAGGGAACACCGAACGCGAGGCGGTAGAGCGCATTTACCGCGCGTTCGCCGCGCACGACATCGCGTTGCTGCGCGAGGCCGTCACCCCAGACTGGGAATACGTTCCCGAGCCGCCCGGCCGGAAGCCGGGCCCCGATCAGATGATCGCTATCTTCGCCGACATGGCTACCGCGCTGCCGGACCTGCGCATTGAGATCCTGGACATGCTGGTGCAGGACGATCGGGTGGGCGTGCGCGCCGAAGTGAGCGGGACGCAGTCCGGCCCGCTGATGGGCATCGCCGCGACCAGCAAGCCGGTGCGCTTCGCGATCCATTCGTTTCATCAGGTGCGCGACGGCCGCATCGCGAAGACATGGCATCTCGAGGACTGGCTGAGTGTATTTCACCAGCTCGGCCAGATGCCGCGCAGTGCCAGGCGCTGAGCCCCGAACGCCGGACGTCTTCGACGCCTCGGCCGACTAGCCGAGCATCGAGCCGTTCGAGTTCGCGCCGCGCAAAGCGGTGGCCATTGCTTTCGAATGAATCGGCGAGCGGGCATTGAGCAATTGCGTGGAATCGCAAAGCTGTCAAGGGTCGGGCAACACTGGGTTTATTCCGCGAATCAGGGCTCGATGAACCTAACTGATACCGGAGGCACTGCATGGACGAAGAGAAAATTCGTGAAGCCCTGAATCTGCACTGGCAAGCGTCGGCGGCCGGCGATCTCGATACAGAACATGACATCTATGACGACGATGCCATCTGTGACTATCCCCAGTCAGGTGAACGAATCCTCGGGCGAAAGAATTTGCAGGCACTGCGCAGTCATCATCCAGGGAAGCCCGCAGGTTTCGATGTCAGGCGAATCCTAGGCGAGGGCAGTCTATGGATCACGGAATACTCCATCACTTATAACGGGCATGCGGCTTACACGGTAAGCATTATGGAGTTCTGCAACGGCAAGGTTCTCCACGAAACACAATATTTTTCTGATCCCTTTGAAGCGCCGGCTTGGCGGAGTCAATGGGTTCAGCAGACCGAGTAACGACGCATTTTTTGAGAGAGATGCGTGATGCGTCAATTCGATATGAAGAAGACTTACTCGAGGAGAATCTCCGGGCTTGAGAAGCGAAGTGCTTAATTTAGCTCCTGCTGGACCGCTTCAATGGCGCGTCGTCTATGTGAGATATTCGAGTCGATCATTCGGAGATCGAACGCCCCAAGAGGTTGTTGTCTCGCACCACTGCGGAAACGCGACGCGGAGCACGTTCGCACTAGTGATTCGAAGTGGGGTCGAACTGCTCCCCTCGATCAGACACTTGCAGTCAAACGCGTTCCTGCGATTCAGACACCAGCCGGTACACGTTGGCAGGCGGCTCTAGCAGCTTTCGCAGTAGCCGTCTGGTATCACTATCATTGGGCCGTTGCGACGAATGTTGAGGGCGTCAGCCGCACTTAGTGAGACCGCATATAACGTCGGCAGGCTCGCGCAAGACAGGGCTGGCGCGGTAAGCGGTGCACCTGGCGCAGGGTCACACCTTTGAAGACTGTGCGTTATGTATTCTGGCTACTATCTCGGCAACACGCCGTTAGTTCACGGCTGAAAGGCAGGGAAGGCGCGTGCGCTGGGGAGACATGGTGCCGGACGCCAACGATGCGCTTGCGTTCGACACTTGGGTGGCGACGGTTGTTCGTCAATTGCGGTCAATCTCGCACCAGCGAGCAAAAAATCTCGGCGGCGACAAATCGCGCGATTTTCGATGCCCTACAATACAAGCGGCGGCCGTGCGACTCTCGTCGAATCCTTCCGCTCGGGATTGGGTTGTTCTAACTCCGCGACACGCACGATATCATTGCCGTGCGCTGCTCTACAACGTCTCCGAGAAGGCACGCCATCGGGACCGGGCTTCGCTTCGACAAAGTTGCGAAGAGCGTCAGCGCCCGGCTTCATTCCGCAAAGAACGGGACGATCAGCGCGCAGCGACTCCGCGAGCGTAGGTGGATTCCCATCCGCCGCCAAGCGCCTTGCACAGCGTGATGAGATTTTCCGCCGCCGTCGCCTTGCTCTGCTCGAGCTTGCTCTGCGCGTCGAGCAACTGCTTCTGCACGTTAAGCACATCGAGATAGTCGAGTGCGCCGGCCTTGTAGCGCTGCTGCGCGATGCCAAGCGCGCGCTGATTAAGCGTGACGACCGACGCGAGCCGCTCGTGCCGGCGTTGCTCCGCGTCGTAGACGAGGAGCGCATCGTCCACCTCGCGCCATGCTTCGAGCACGGTGCGTTTGTACATGATCGCCGCTTCCTGCTGTTGCGCTTCGCGCAATTGCAGGGTCCCCTTGAGCCGGCCTCCTTCGAAGATCGGAAAGGTTATCGACGGACCGACCACGAACTGCCCGGAAGCCCAACTGGCGAGACTCGAAAGTTGCAGACTTTGAAAGCCAGCGCTGCCGTTGAGCGATATCCGCGGATAAAAATCAGCCTTCGCCATGCCAATCGACGCCGTCGCCGCATGCAGTTGAGCCTCCGCGCGCTTGATGTCCGGCCGGCGCTCGGCAAGCTCCGACGGAAAGCCGATCGGAATCCGTTCCGGCAGCGTGGGCACCTCACGCGACGCCGCAAGCATCTCGCGCAGCGCGCCCGGCTCCTCGCCAAGCAACACGCCGATCGCGTTGACGGTCGTATCGCGCTGGGATTCAAGCGTCGGAATCAGACTCTCGATGGTTTCCATCTGCGCGGACGCATTGGCGACGTCGAGGTCGGTCGTGACGCCTTCTCGCACGCGTATGCGCGTGAGTTTCACGGAGTCGCGCGCGATGTCAAGATTCTGCTTTGCGATTTCCAGCAATGACTGCGTGTCGCGCAACGCGATATAGTCGCGCGCGAGTTCGGCGCGTGCCGACAGCAGTATCGCATTGCGGTCCTCAAAAGAAGCGTCGGACAAGGCGCCCGTCGCTTCGACACTGCGGCGCACGCGGCCCCAGATATCGAGTTCCCACGATGCATCGAAGCCCGCCTGATACAGGTCGTACGCGGGAGAGCCCTTGGACCCCGGCATCGCCGATACACCGAGCGGCGCGCTGCCGGATGCGGATTGTGGCTGGCTCTGCGATGGCGTCACGCCGAGCAGCGAAAGAATGCCGTTCTCGCTGCCGCGCTCGCGGTTGTACGACGCCGCGCCGCCGAGCGTCGGCAGCGCGGCCGCGCCGGCTACGCGCTGTTCGGCGCGGCTCTGGCGCAAGCGCGCCGACGCGGCGGCGACGTCGAGGTTAGCACCGGCGAGACGCTGTTCCAAGGTATTCAACACAGGATCGTCGAAAAGCGTCCACCAGTCGGGGTTGAAGTCCGCTTCGACCGGCTTGCTCGGCGCTTGCGCCGTTTGCGTCCGCTCGAAGACATCGGGGGTGACGGACTTCGGCGGCACGAAGTCCGGTCCGACCGTGCAGCCGACCATCGCGAGAGCCGAGAGGATGGCGAGTGCGATTCCGCGCACCGTTGGTCCGTTCGTGTTCATTTTGCATCGCCTCTCTGCGCAAGCGCCTGGCCGCCTTGTCCGAGCGCGACTTCCGCCTCGACCGAAAGCCCGACGCTCAACGCGGCTGCGGCTTCCTGTCCGCGATCGATCGTGATCTTCACGGGAACGCGCTGCACGATCTTGGTGAAATTGCCGGTCGCGTTGTCCGGCGCGATAGGCGCGAAGCTCACACCGGTCGCGGGGGAAAGGCTATCGACGTGACCTTTGATGGCCACGCCCGGGATGCTGTCCACCTTAATGCGCACGGTTTCACCGGGGCGCATCCGCGTGATCTGATTCTCCTGGAAGTTGGCGACCACGTACGCATCCAAAAGCGGGACGATGGCGAGCACCGGCGCGCCTGGCGCCACGAACGCGCCGACACGCGCTGAACGGCGCCCAACCTTGCCATCGACGGGGGCTCTAATCTCTGTGTACGACAGGTTCAGCTTCGCCTGCTCGCGCACGGCTTCGGCGCGGGCCAGCGCGCCGGCGGCCTTGTCGCGCTGCGTGCGCAGCACATCGAGATTCTGCTGAGTGGTCGCCAAGGCGGCACGGTCGTGAGCCTGCTGCGCGAGCTGCTGTGCAAGCGTGCTCCACGCGTGCTGCTGTTCCTGCGCCGTGCCCGCGCCCGCATCCGACAGGTTCTGATACCGCGCGGCATTCGCGCGCGCGAAGTCGATCGCGGCATCGTCGGATCGCAGCGTCGCCCGTGCCTGATCGACGAGCGAAGGGTGCCGCGCAATCTCGGCATCGAAATTGGCGACGGCCGCACGCGCTGCAGCGACGTCAGCATCGGCGCTCATCAACGCGGCCCGATAGTCGCGGTCATCAATGCGCACAAGCAGTTGGCCGGATTTGACCGACTGGTTGTCGTCGACGAGCACGTCGGAGATCTGTCCGGCGACCCGCGGTGCGACGAGCGTGAAATCGGCCTGAACATACGCGTCGTTCGTCGATTCGGTATGGGAATCGGAAAGAAGCCTGACGCATGCCCAGGCGCCAATGGCGACTGCCATCACGGGCACCACGACACGGATTAGCTTTGAACGGGAGAGCTTGAAGGATGACATGGAATAACTCCCCTTAACGCGAGGACTGCGGCGAAGACTGGGATGAAGGGCGCGGCGTCGCGGCCCATGGCGGAGATATGCGCACGGGCAACACCGGAATGAGGAGAAGCAACGTGAAGGCAATGCACGCCATCACGCGGTAAAGGTCGGCGGACATCAGCACGAGCGCCTGTTCATGAACCCGATGCGCAAGCTGGGCCACGCCATGCGCGGTCTCGACGCTCCGATCGGTGACGAGCGCGCGATTGCCGAGTTGATCGACGAGCATGTTCGAATGGAAGCGCTCGCGCGCGGTGCCAAGCCCTTCAATGAGCGCGCTCGCGACAGCCGCGCTGAATGTCTTGAGCGAGTTAAACATCGCCGAGGCAAACGGGCCTTCGGTCGGCGGTAAGCCTGTCGTCACGCCCATCAGAATCGCGAGAATCACCATAGGTTGCGCGACGATCTGCAAAGACTGGAGCCAATAGAAGTTATCGCGGATCCACTCGGAGGTCATGAAGCTGCCCATCGCGCAGGTCGCGATCATCAACGACAGGCCGAGCGCCATGATCCAGCGTGAATCGACGCGCTTCAGGTTTAGGAGGGCGGCCGTCAGCGGCAGCGTGAGCAAAAGCGGAACGGCAACTAGCAGTGAAAGGGGCGTCGTTTGCAGCGGCCTGTATGCGTGGATTCGCGCGAGGAACTGGCCAGGTATTGCGGCAACGCCCACTAACAGGATAACCGCGCCTGATAGTGTCGCGAGGCCATGAGAGAAGTTTCTTCGCGACAGCAATTGGAGCTTGAAAAACGGCGCCGGATGAAACCATTCATTGACGAGAAATATGGCGAGCAATGCAGAACCGCCGACGAACATCACGCGGATGAAATCCGAGTTTAGCCAGTCAAGCCGTTCGCCTTGCAACAGGCCGATGACGAGCATTGCGACCGCCGGGCCGCCGGTCATGAAGCCGCACCAGTTGAAAGAGCGAAGACGTTCGAGCTTGAGCGGATCAGAGGGCAGGCCCCACTGGATCGCCACGCAGGTCGCGAGGCCGAGCGGCATGATCTGCCAGAACGCCATCTTCCAGTTGAAGAACTCGGTCCATAACGCGGCGAGCGGCGTGCCGAGCACGGGTCCGAAAGTCGCGGTCATCGCGTAGCCGGCGAGCCCGTATAACTTGATCTTTGGCGGAAGATAGCGCAGCGCCACGATGATCAGCATCGGCGGAAGACAGCCACCCGCAATACCCTGCAACACCCGCAACGTGTAGAGCGACGCAAGATTGGGTGAGAAGGGACAAAGGAAGCCGAAGAACATCGTGGCAAGAACGGCGGCGATCGTGAATCTCTTGAGCGTGAATGTGATGCCGAACCACGGCGCGAACACCATCGTGGTGACATTGGCTGCTTCGAACGAAGTGGTCAGCCAAGTGCCGTCGTCGTGACCGATCGAAAGTGCGCCTTGAATATCGGCTAGTGCGAAGGCGGTGACCTGTTCGTTGAGTATCGCAAGCAGCGAGGCGAAGAGCATGCCGATCAGACCGATGGCAAGACGGAGCGACAACGCGGACTGCACCGGCGCCGACGAAGGCGCCTTGCTCGCGGCGAGAAGCGCGGGCGCATCTTCGATGACCGGGTCTGGGGTCATGTTCGTCGGTGAATTGGCGCTATTCATAGAGGCTCTCGATCGTGTATCGGCTTAGCGGAATTCTAGAAAGAGAGCCTCGCTTGCTGAAGCGAAAAGAGGTCGGTTATTGGGCCATTTCGTGCGTGATTTCTGCCAGTGTGGATATCTCGCTACGGCATTAGCTTTTGCGTTCCACATCAGGGAAATACTGCGGCGCTTCACGCCGATCGAACATCCCGTACTCACGGATCACGCGAATATGGCGGAGGCGTACATCATTAAGTTGGGCAGCATCGCGCTCGAATGCGTCGGCGGCTGCCTGATCGCGCCAAGTCGCGACGACGATCGCATCTCCGGGCGATAGCAGCGCATTGAACGCATCCCACGCGACGAGGCCCTGCGCTTGCGTATCGAGCCCTAGCGATTCCGCAACGCTTTGCGCGCTCGCCTGCGCGATCCACTCGGGCGCGCGCATCGCATCGAGCAAGGTTACGGCTTTGCCTGCGCCGGCTTGGGTGACGTCGAGGCGTTGTTCCGTTAGCGCCTGGCCTTCAGGCACATGCGTGTCGGATACCAACTGTCCGATGCGCAGGCGATAGTCTGCGAACACGCGGTCACGCGCGGCCTGCTGAATCTTGTGATGCTTGCTTGTCGTGCGCCACCGCACGAGCGCCTTTTCGTCGCGCCAGCTCGACAGTGAAAGCAGCCATCCTTTGCGGGCCAGGCTCGCATAACGCGTGTTGTCCACAAATCCTTCGATCTGTTCGAGCTCGGGGCGCAGCATCTTTGCCATGCCGAGATAGACATCAAATTGATCGGGAACCGGATTGACTTCTAACATTGCTGAGAACATGCGGGACTCTCTAAAGGGTTGGCCATACGAAGCGACATCGCCCGATAACTTGTGGGCGTCGCGTCATTGTCGAAGACGGCGTCGCTTTACCATAGAAAGATGGAGGCTCGAATCGGGCCAATGGATAGCAAGCGCTGGCCATGCGTGACTTATGGGCCAATGTGTGTGCGACTTAGGCCAGTTCACCGAGCAGACGAACTTCTCTGGGCCGGGGTCGATAAGATTGCAACGCAGACGAGTCGTGAGTTGGATTGGGAATGGACAGATTGCGGGAGATGGAAGTATTCGTCGCCATCGTGGACAGCGGTGGTTTGACCAGCGCTTCGCAGAGGCTCGGGTTGTCGACCGCCGCGGTGTCGCGCGCGCTCAACGCGCTCGAAGCGCGCATGGGCGCGCAGCTGCTCGCTCGTACGACGCGTTCTGTGCGCCCGACCGATGCCGGCGTAGCCTTTCTTGATGCCTGTCGCAAGGTTCTCGATTGCCTCGCCGATGCTGAGGCGAATATCGGCGCATATCACCGAAAACCGGTGGGCACGCTCACTGTATCCGCGCCGGTGCTGTTCGGCCAGCGATTCGTCGCACCACTCGTCAACGCCTTCGCGCTGCGCTATCCGGACGTAAGCATCAATGCCGTCTATGTGGACCGCACCACGCGATTGCTTGATGAAGGCGTCGATATCGCGATTCGCATCGGTCATTTGGGCGATTCGACGACATTCGCGGTGCCGCTTGGTTTTGTTCGACGCAGAACATATGCCGCGCCGTGTTATCTCAAAGCGCGCGGCGAGCCGGGGCATCCACGCGAACTGACCGGGCACGACTGCGTGTCCTTCACGGGCGTGACGAACGCACTCGAGTGGGTCTTCGTTGAGGGTGGCGTACGTTTGCCGGTGCGCTTGCAGCCACGCATGATCGTCGATCTTGCGCCCGCGGCTATCGGGGCGGCGAAGGACGGCGTTGGCATCACGCAGTTGCTTTCCTACCAGGCGACGCCCGAGGTGAAGGGCGGCACCTTGCGGCCCATTCTCTCGGCGTTCGAGCCAGACGCGGTTCCAGTCAATCTCCTGCATGTGGAGCGTCGCGGTACGAGCGGAAAGATCCGTGCGTTTCTTGAGTTCGTTACCGAAACCTTGCGCGGCCACACGGAACTGCAGTGCGGACACGACGTGCGATCGATCCGGAGAAAATAGACCCGGGAAGAATTTCCGTTTAGGCCACCGCAATGCGCAATTCGCGATAAGCGTTCACGAGGGCTTCCAGCGTGAATGACCGGTTAAGCCCGCTGGGATTGGGCAACACCCAAGTATCTGCGCCGCCGAAACGCATCGCCTGCTTTCCCCATGTGATATCGCGCTCGCCTGTCATCGCGGACAAGGCCGTCTTGCCAAGAAAGGCAATATAACGCGGCGCGATTGCTGACATCTTCTGCTCGATTCCCGACGTCGCCGCCCGTATCTCCGCGGGGCTCAGCTCATCCGCGCGTGCCGTCGGACGCGCAACCGCCGTGGTCAGTCCATAACCGAAATCGAGGAACGTGCGATCGTCTTCGGGACGAAGCTGTGCCGGCGTGAAGCCAGCAAGATGAACGGCGCGCCAGAATCGATTGTTTCTGCCTTCGAAGTGATGGCCGGCGGCCGCCGCGCGCAGGCCCGGGTTGATTCCGCAGAAGACGACCGAAAGACCGGGCGCGAGAATATCCGGGAGTGATTGCGACAAGACGGTCTCTTTCACGAATGGCTCCGATTACGCAGCTTCCGCGAATTCTTCGAGCATCGGGGCTTCTGCGACGGTCTCACGCACGGCCTGCATCGCGATGACATCCGGTGTTCCACGGAATCGCGCGCGGTACTGTTTGGGTGTGACGTTAAGCCGCCGCACGAAGGTCATGCGCATGTGCGTCGCGCTATGAAAGCCGCACTTGAATGCGATGGTCTTGAGCGGAGCATCGCTGGCTTCCAGAAGCTGCCTCGCGGTATCGACGCGAACCTGTTCGACGAACGCGGATGGTGTCACCTTCGCGTGCTTGGCGAACATGCGCGAGAACGTTCGGCGACTCACGGAAACTGCGCTGGCCAGTTGCTCGATCGACAGCGCATCGGCCAGATGCTCCGTCACGTACCGATGCACCTTGCCGATAATTGGCGCTTCTTCCTTGTCCGCGCTCACGTAAGGGCTGTATTGCGACTGGCCGCCTTCGCGCTGAATATAGACCACCAGACGCTTGGCAACCCGCACTGCCTGCTCGTGGCCCCAGTCTTCGGCGACGAGCGAAAGACTCAAATCGATGCCGGCCGACACGCCAGCAGACGTGAACAGACGTCCGTCACGAATGAAAATCTTGTCCGGCTGCACCTGAGCGTGCGGGAATTTCTTTGCGAGCCGTCCTGCATCCGACCAATGCGTCGTCACGAGTTGACCGTCGAGCAGACCGGCGTGTCCGAGTACGAACGCACCGTTACAGACCGAGCCAAATCGCGCCGCGCCGCGCGCTTGCTTGCGAAGCCACGCAAGAAACTCGACAGGCGGTTCCCAGTCGGGCAATTGCGGCCCGCCGGCCACGAGCAGCAGATCGTATTGCGTATCGGATTCGCAATAGCCGTTCGGCACGATGATCTGCATGCCGTTCGAGCACGTCACGATGCCGGCTTCCCGTCCGACGAGCGAAACCTCGTATTGCCGATGAGCGGGCAAATGAGTGTTAGCTTCGGCGAAGACATCGAGCGGGCCAGCGACATCGAGTGCCTGCACACCGTCGAACAGAACAATGGCGACCTTCATGTCGAAACCCTCATCAAGTAGATGCGTTGCCTGGCGCAACGGTGCCCCTAGTCTATCGCCAGCGCATCACGAGAATGACACCTCGGCCGGCAAATGACTTTTACCGCCATGTAACAAGCAGGCTGTGCTACCGCGGCCGACCACGGTGGCTCGAATCAGACATCAACTGGCCTGAGAACGAGTCAAATACCCCCGCTGGCGCAAATGCGGCTGGCTAGACTTGGGTTCAGGCACGCGGCACCCCGCGCACTAGTACATCGCCCATCCCGGAAAGGGACGGGCGGGGCAAAGGAAGGTCATCATGTTGATCGAGAAACTCCAAAGCACGTTCCTGTTCGGAGCCAATGCTCCGTATGTGGAAGAGCAGTATGAGTCGTATCTTGCCGATCCGGCGTCGGTTACCGAAGAATGGCGCGCGTATTTCAATGCATTGCGCGAAACGCCCGCGATCGACGGCAGCGATCGCAATGACGAACCCCATTTGCCGGTCGTGTCCAACTTCATCGAACTCGCACGACGTCCACGCAGCGCTTCATCTTCGATGGAAGGCGGTCTCGCGCTCGCGAGAAAGCAGGTGGCGGTTCAGTCGCTGATTGCGGCGTTTCGTACGATCGGTACGCGCAGCGCCAGTCTCGACCCGCTGCAATGGACGACGCGGCGCCTGCTGCCGGAACTTACGACGGCGTATTACGGTTTGACATCAAGCGACCTGTCGACGCGCTTTAGCACCGCCGACACGTATCTCTTCGATGGAGATGCGACGCTACAAGAGATCGTGACGGCGCTCGAAGAAACTTACACCGGCACCCTCGGTGCTGAATTTATGCATCTCGCCGATGCGAACGAACGACACTGGTGGGAGCTGCGCTTCGAATCCACGCGAGCGAAGCGTTCGTTCTCGGTTGAGCGCAAGCGCCGCTTTCTCGAACGGCTCACGGCGGCGGAAGGGCTCGAAAAGCATCTTCATACCCGCTATGTTGGACAGAAGCGGTTTTCGCTCGAAGGCGGTGAATCGCTGATCGTGCTGCTGGATGAACTCGTGCGCTACGGCGCCTCCAAAGCCGTGCGTTCCGTCGTGATGGGCATGGCGCACCGGGGGCGTCTGAATGTGCTCGTCAACGTCGCGGGTAAGCCACTGCATGCGCTCTTCGATGAATTCGAAGGCAAGAATGCCGAGGCGCTGCCCGAGGGCGATGTCAAATATCACAAGGGCTATAGCTCGATCACACAGACCGATGATGGTCCTGTTGAAGTGACGCTCGCCTTCAATCCGTCCCATCTCGAAGTGGTCAATCCAGTCGTGCAGGGCATGGCGCGCGCGAAAGCGGACGCCTTGGCGCCCGATGACCGCGCGACCGTGCTGCCCGTCGAGATTCACGGCGATGCCGCGATGTCGGGGCAAGGCGTCGTGATGGAAACGCTGAGCCTCTCTCGTACACGCGGACATGGGACGGGTGGCACCGTTCACGTGGTCGTGAACAATCAGATCGGCTTCACGACGTCGGACCCTCGCGACACGCGCTCATCGTTCTATGCGACCGATATTGTCAAGATGATCGAGGCGCCCGTACTGCACGTCAACGGCGACGATCCGGAAGCCGTAGCCCTGGCGGTGCATCTCGCGCTCGATTATCGCACCGAGTTTGGGCGCAGCGTGGTCATCGATCTCGTGTGCTTTCGCAAACACGGACACCAGGAGCAGGATAGCCCGGCTATCACGCAGCCGCTGATGTATCGCGCGATTGCGGCGCATCCGGGCGCGCGGACGGTCTACGCGCAAAAGCTCGTTAAACAGGGCCTGATGACGTTGGAACAGGTCGAGGCGCTGGTCGATGCTTGTCGCAAATCGTTCAGTGGAGCCCCCGCCGATACGAAGTCTGCGCCGGCGCTCTCTCAAGTTCATCTCGATGCCCCATCGCCGGAGCGACTGGGCATGCTCGCGCGACGGATCTCGAGCGTGCCCGATGGCTACGCACTTCATCCTCTCGTCAACAAAACGATCGCCGCGCGCCGTGACATGGCGAGCGGAAAGAAGCCGCTCGACTGGGGCATGGCGGAGCACCTTGCGTTCGCGTCACTGCTCGCGCAGGGCATCGATGTACGCCTGAGCGGGCAGGACAGCGCACGAGGCACGTTCAATCATCGCCACGCAATGCTGCACAATCAGTCGCGCACGACACGTTCGGACGGTGTATTCGTTCCGCTGGAGCATGTCGGTGAGAAGCAGGGGCGCTTTACCGTGACGAATTCGATTCTCTCTGAAGCTGCCGTGCTCGCGTTCGAATACGGCTACTCGACGGTGAATCGCAATGCGCTCGTGATCTGGGAGGCGCAGTTCGGTGACTTCGCGAACGGCGCACAGGTGGTCATCGATCAGTTCATCGCTGCCGCCCGCGCAAAGTGGGGACAGCAAAGCGGGTTGACCTTGTTCCTGCCGCACGGCCAGGAGGGGCAAGGTCCTGAGCACGCATCGGCGCGGCTGGAGCGTTATCTGCAACTAAGCGCGCAGGACAACATGCGCGTGACCCAGCCAACAACGCCTGCGCAACTGTTTGCTTTGCTGCACACGCAGGCAGCGTCTGCCGACAAGCGGCCGCTAATCGTGATGACGCCCAAGTCGCTGCTTAGGCATCCGGAGGCAGTCAGCACGATGGCAGAGCTATCAGGCGGCGCGTTCTACGAGATCCTGGCCGAAGGCGAGCGCATGGAATCTTCGGAGAGCTTGATCGTCGCTACAGGTAAGGTCTATTTCGATCTGCTGGACTATCGCCGGAAACACGCTATCTACGCTACGCCGATCATTCGTATCGAGCAGCTGTATCCATTCCCGGCGCAACAGTTGGCCGCCGAGTTGGCCCACTACCCGAATCTGAAGCGCGTCGTCTGGTGTCAGGAAGAGGCGCGCAATCAGGGCGCGTTGAGTTTCGTCGAGCCGCAGTTGCGCGAGCTCTTGCCTACGCGTGCGACGCTGTCGTATGTGGGACCGTCCGCGTCGGCGTCAACCGCGCCGGGATATTACGCGATCCATGCGGCGCGGCATGCGGACGTCATCGCGCGTGCGTTCGCTAAGTGAGAGAACCCGACATGACTCAGAACCCAACGCTTTTCAAACCAGCGCAGACGGATCACCTCATCTCCGGCGCCGATGTCATACTGCGCGTGCTCGCAGAAGAGGGCGTCGATACGCTGTTCGGCTACAGCGGCGGCGCGATCTTGCCGACATACGACGCCGTGTTTCGCTTCAATGAAATGCATAAGCACGAACCGACGCGGCAGATCAACTTCGTCGTGCCCGCCAACGAGCAGTCCGCCGGCTTCATGGCTGCCGGCTACGCCCGCGCAAGCGGGAAAGTCGGCGTATTCATGGTCACGTCGGGTCCCGGCGCGACGAACGCGGTGACACCGATCGCGGACTGCAACGGCGACTCCGTCCCGGTTGTTCTTATCTGCGGACAGGTCCCTCGCGCCGCGATCGGTACTGATGCGTTTCAGGAAGCGCCGGTCTTCAACATCATGTCGGCCTGCGCGAAACAAGTCTTTCTCGTCACCGATCCGGACAAACTCGAGCAGACGCTGCGCACTGCATTCGAGATTGCGCGCACGGGACGTCCGGGTCCCGTTGTAGTGGACGTGCCAAAGGACATCCAGAACTGGAAGGGACCCTATCGCGGGCACGGAACGCTGCATTTTCGCGGCTATTCGGATCGGCTGCGTCAGGTCGCTAGGGGTGCGCGCCTCGAAGGTGCGAAATGCTCGGCGTTTTTCGCCATGCTCGCACAAAGCAAGCGGCCGTTGCTGTATGTAGGCGGCGGCGTGATTGGCTCCGGTGCGACGGCAGAATTGCGTCAGTTTAGCGAGCGCTTTCGCATCCCCGTTGTGACGACTCTGATGGGTCTCGGCGCGATGCCGCCCCAACATGAACTTGCGCTCGGCATGCTAGGCATGCACGGGGCCGCATGCGCCAACTATGCGGTGGAAGACTGCGATTTTCTCATCGCCGTCGGTGCACGTTTCGATGATCGGGTGGCGGGCGGACAGCCCGACGCGTTCGCGCCCAAAGCGCGTCATGTGGCGCATATCGACATCGACGAAGCGGAGATTGACAAGGTCAAGCGCGCGGAATGGAGTCACGTCGGGGATGCAAAGGATGCGTTGCGCGCATTGATAGCGTGCGCGCCGGCGGCGTGCCCGTCACCGGACTGGAGCGCGCATGTGATGGCGCTCAAGCGCAGCCACGGGATGAACTACGACCGGCGCAGTCGGGCCATCCAGCCGCAACGAGTCATCGAGATGCTCAGCGACATCACGCTTGGACGCGCGATCATCACGACGGGCGTGGGCCAGCATCAGATGTGGGCCGCGCAGTTCTTCAAGTTTGCCGAGCCGCGCAGCTTCCTGACGTCAGGCAGCATGGGAACGATGGGCTTTGGCCTGCCTGCCGCGATTGGCGCACAGTTCGCGAAACCTGATGCGCTCGTGATCGACATCGATGGCGACGGCAGCATTCGCATGAATGCAGGCGAACTGGAAACGGCAAGCACCTACGGCGTGCCGGTCAAGGTGCTGCTGCTCAACAATCGCGGCGATGGAATGATTCGGCAGTGGCAGCGTCTTTTTTACGACGGCCGTATGTTCGTCAGCGACAAGACGCTTCATCGCAAGGACTTTGTGCTGTCGGCGCGCGCCGATGGATTCGAGTTCGCGAGTCGAGTGGAGACACTGGATGAACTTGAAGAAAAGCTCAACGCATTCGTACGGTTTGATGGACCCGCGTTTCTTGAAGTGATGATCGATCCGAACGCCGACGTGTTCCCGATGGTCGGTCCCGGTCAAAGTTATGCGCACATGGTTACAGGGCCGTTCATCGAACCGCGGGCTGCACGAGAAGTGCCCTTTGACGGCACGGACAGCAAACGCATGACAGACATGTTCTGAATCATGAACGCGGATCTGATCCACAAGGCGCTCGCGAACCCGTTGCGGCGAGACATTCTGGCGTGGCTGAAAACACCGGAGCATAGCTTCGCGCCGAATGCCGCGCGCTTCCCGCACGGCGTGCCGTCGAATACTATTCAGGCGCGCAGCGGGCGGTCTCAATCTACCGTCTCGGCGCATCTCGCGTTAATGGTCGAGGCGGGTCTCCTCGTCTCGACGAGAGTCGGTTCCTTTGCGCTGTTTTCGCGCAACGAAGCAGTGATTGACGCCTTCATTAAGCACATTGCTGAGGGGTTTTGACTCGTACCGAGGGTTTGTAGACGTGGACCGCGGCATTGACGGCGACGCCAATCTGTTGCGCGCGGCTGAACGCCTTCTACGCATGCCTCATGCGCCATCTGCGCGACCCCTTCACGCCGGAGAGCAACATCAACGCGACGACCGCGTCTTCC
Source organism: Caballeronia sp. INML2 (assembly GCF_023631365.1). NCBI lineage: Bacteria > Pseudomonadati > Pseudomonadota > Betaproteobacteria > Burkholderiales > Burkholderiaceae > Caballeronia > Caballeronia sp. INML2. Next base: position 46,914 of record NZ_JALQDH010000117.1, read on the forward strand.
GGCGTTTTCATCCGTGCTATTCAATCGGGAAATCGGGGGTTTCCTCTATCAATCGACGCGCTCGGCGGTATGGACCGAATGGACGCGATTACGGTCTTCATCGCCATGCTGGGCGAAGGCAGCCTTGCATGCCGGTGGTGCCGCGTTCCATCGTGAACACGGTGCGGGCGACTGTTTTGGGTCGCTAAGGAGGTGACGGTCGCGCGCTGCATACCGCCCTCCTGGACTTGTTCTCTAACCTTGATTGCCGCAGGCTATCCTGACGCCACGGGCAGCAATGTTGACAACCTGAGTGATGACGTCGAGTACCCGGTCTGAAACCGCCCGTTCATTCGAAAGACACTCTTGCGCGGCGCGATAAGGTTGGCGGAGTATCTTTTTCGTCAACATACCGCTTGCTATTTGCTGTAACGCTGCGATGTTCCAGGGATGCGCAAAGTCAGCCATGCACCCTGCTTTCGATCGAGGATTTGAAGAGGGGACCGGGGCGACCCGACCCTGGGCCGTCCTCGCACACGGAAGGTTTCTATCAGCTAACTACCATCGTCCGGTCAATTAACCCCCCAAGCCGGAATCTTCGCTGCGGTGGCCATCCGGACGTAGCGCAGAAGCTCATTCCACGGTCCGATCAGACGAGGCTACCGAAGCGACGCACGCCGTTGCAACTCACTCAAACCTAATTATTGGGCTATACGATGGGCTCTGTAGATGACCTCAGCATCTGGTTGGGCATCTCGAGTGGTGTCTCTAACAGACTACGAGCGCTTATGTCTAAGAACCGCAAAGATGTGGCCGGGCTCGCGACATTCGCCGTTCATCGACGTCAACCTTAAGGATTCCATAAAATGCTTAACGAACTCTCTGTTGTCCCGGCGTCTGCCGATCTGCAAAAGTTGGTGCGAGGTGCGGCCACCTTTGGTCACGACGTTTTTCCGCGCAACCTAGAACTATACAGAAGGCTTGCCGAGGGGCAGTCCCCACATACGTTGTTCATCGCGTGCGCAGATTCCAGGGTTGTCCCGGAGCTGATTACACAGACCGAGCCCGGGGAACTGTTCGTCTGTCGAAATATCGGCAATATCGTCCCTGGCTTTGGCGAAATGATGGGCGGTGTGTCTGCCGTGATTGAATATGCGGTTGTTGCACTACGCGTCAGGCAAATCATTATCTGCGGCCACTCCGAGTGTGGCGCAATGAAGGGACTAGCCGCTGAGCAAGCGGTAGCTGATTCGATGCCGACCGTGCAAGCGTGGCTGCGCAATGCCGAGGCCGCGCGCAGCGTCGTACTTACACGCGAGCTTGGGAGGGGGAAAGCCCTTGTCCAGGCACTGGTTGAGGAAAACATCAGGCTGCAGTTAATGCATTTGCGTTCCCATCCGTCGGTTGCTGCTCGACTTGCGCAAGGGGCACTGACGGTTCATGGCTGGTTGTATGACATTGAGCACGGCACTGTTTCAATGCTTAACGAGGCGCAGAAGAGGTTCGAACCGCTTTCCCGAGTCGGAGCTCGTAGCGCAGAGGGGCTTTAAAATGACAATCCCGGGGCGCGTCCGTGCTGGGCAAATACTTCTTTACGTTGGGCGACCGCTTGCCTTGTTGTTTGCGTGGGACATAGTGGTGACTGTCGTGTACCTGTGTTCACACGCGAAGGTAAACTTCCCAGCGCTGCCGATGTCACTAATGGCGACCGTTGTCGCGATATATCTGAGTTTTAGGAACACGGCTGCATATGCGCGATGGTGGGAGGCACGAACACTCTGGGGATCGTTAGTGAACGCCTCGCGAACCTTCGCGCGGGAAGTCGTTATGCTGGCCGCTAGCGAATCGATCTCCTTGCAGCGAGAACTCGTGCTTCGTCATGTCGCATACGTCCATTCGCTGCGGTTGCACCTCCGTCGTGAGTCGCCATGGGAAGAGCTGTCCCTACGTCTCCCGCAAGAAGAGATTGTGAACTTGCGTCGCGTAGCGAATGTCCCAAATGCGATATTACGGCGGACCGCGGAAATCGTGGCTCGACAGTGCAACGTAGATAGTGTGAGACTCGTCGCTATCGAGCGGACCATGGCAGACATATCGAATGCTCAAGGAGGAATGGAGCGGATCAAGAACACGCCGTTTCCAAAGCAATACTCGACCTATCCGATCTTCTTCACGCATGTTTTTTGTATTCTTCTGCCGTTGGGACTAGTTGAGTCTCTTGGCTGGTACACAGTATTTGGGTCAACTGCGGCTGGCTTCTTATTCCTTGCGCTTCTCAAAATAGGTAGCGACATGCAAGAGCCCTTTGCCAACACTGAGAATGACGTTCCTATAACCACGCTTGCGAGGGCGATTGAAATTGATCTACTCGATGGACTGGACGAAAGACATTCGATCAAGCCTGTTCCAATCGAGAATAACGTTGTGTGGTAGGCGTCGCTCACCAAGGCAATCGCGGGAGACATCAGTCAGGGAGCCAAGAAAGCGCCCGTCGTTCGCTTTCGCGACGAGATGGTCGCAAAAAATACGGTTCACGAGATTGTGAGGGATTGGTTCAGCTTTGCATGGAGCCGGGCGATAGCATGATCAATTACCGCCGTTCGCCTTGCCGGTCTCGACGCGCGAGCGAGAGTGACGCTGGCATGTGCGCCGGAATAGTGTCGAATGACCATCCCTCCGTTTTTACAACGGATGGCCAATGGCGCGCTCGGTTGTGGTGCATTACGCCGAAGGAATCACAGCGTCGTCGAGATAAGTTGCCTTTACAGCCGTGTTCGAGAAGGCGGCATCGGACGCGTCCTCTTGTCAAGACTGGAATCAGATGCCGTTGCCCTCGGCTATGCGATCGTGGTCATCGAAGCAGATAGGGCGAATCGTCGGACTATCGCCTTTTGCGAGAAGAGCGGCTTCCACCACCAGCGCCGTCTTCGGTGACAGATGGTCATCGCGCTACGGCGTTGTTGAAGAAAACATTGCACGGGTGAGGCCCGCAAATAGCACTTGCCTCGGGACTACGGTGTCTCGAGTAGCGCCTGCCGGCGATTCTGTTGTCACCGCGGGCGAGGCGTCCAAGGATGCCGTCAACCAAGCGTGAGCGAGGGCGGCGCGCTTCATGCCGCCGACTTAAAAGAGTTGCGCGTCGGGCGGCCTGGGGCTACTGAGTCTGACGACCTTGCGACGTTTCGAGCCGTCCGCATGAATCGAGCAGATCATTATCCTCGGACACGCGCTTCGCCCAACACCTCAACGATGCGATCCTCGTACCGCACGAGGGTGCCGCGAGGCGGTTTGCGTTTGATGCGGCTGCGACCGGTGGAAGAAGGCATAAGGATATCAACGCGGGCGTGCGGCGATCGTATCATGCCAAGATGCGGCGGCACATCGTGTCGCTCACCGGTTCACAGCAATAGGGAAGGGCAAAATAATGCGCCGCATCGTTGACGTTCTTCGCCGGTCCACGGACGCGGCGTGTTCGCGGTGACCCAGATCCGTGCCAACGAGCAGATTCTGGAATACAAGGGCAAGCGGGTGTCGTGGGCGCAAGCACAGCGCGAGTATGCGCGTTCGGCGGCCGAAGACGGCCACACCTTTTACTTCGATCTCGACGATGGGCGCGTGATTGACGGTGCACAGGGCGGCACCTCGGCGCGATGGGTCAATCACAGCTGCGCGCCGAACTGCGAGGCCGAACAAGACGGCAGCCGGGTATTCTTCCTCGCGCTGCGCGACATCAAGCCCGGCGAAGAGTTGTTCATCGACTATGGACTAATCGTGGAAGGGCGAAAAACTGCTGCGCTCAAAACACTCTATGCGTGTCGGTGCGGGTCCGACGGCTGTCGAGGAACGATGCTGGCCGCGTCCTGAAAGCGCCCACGAAACGACACACCTGCTTCTGGCTCTCGCACGTGAACTTCCGCACATGCTCGGCCGCGACGACTTTGACGCTGCACTCTGCTGACGGAACCTGACTGTCATGCCCTCACCGAAATGGACATTTGCTTCACGCTTTAGACGCAACGCATTCGGATGGCGAAACGTCGCTGCCGATCCAACGCCTGAAGGAGGCGGTCTCCGAGATCCGTTCGGTCGCGCGCACCGATCGCCCGCTCGCGGCCGACGGGGCTGTTCTTCTTCTTGAAAAACTGTCGCCCGCACTCGAGCACGTCGATAGTTCCTCGGGCGCCCTTGGCAGCGCGGTCAATCGTGTAATCGAGGCGCTTGTCCCACTGATCGCCTCCGCCGACGTGACTTCTGCAGCACGGCAGCTGGCTGGAACGACTATTCGATGCGTTGCAGGACGATCAGGTGCCCTACATCGAGAGCCTGGGCGAACATTGGGGAACCTTGTGCGTGACGCCCGCGTTGGCATCTGACTGGGCCGACCGGTTGTTGCCGCTCGTCACACACGTGCTGGAGGCTAAACGATTCAACTACTCCGTCGGCGTGGTGCCGTGCTTGAGTGCGCTTTACGCGGCCGGCCGCTTCGAGGAAATCGTTAAGCTTGTGCCGCGCGATCGGCTGAGTTCCTGGTGGTATCGACGTTGGGCCGTCGACGCGCTGGTTTGCCTTGGGCGGCCGGGCGACGCGCTCCGCCTTGCTGAAGCGAGCCGAGGGCTGAATGCGCCCGAAGGTGCGATCGCGCGCGCCCCGGACGGTCAGTTGAAACTCCCCCAGTTTTGGTCGCGTAAAATCCCCCACCGGGTGAAGCAGGACGAGGTCGAGTTTTATTCCTCTTTCGTTTTCTGTGCAAGGGCCTCGGCGGCTTCCTTGAGGCGGTAGCTCCGGCCGTTGAACTCGAGCTGGTGGCAGTGATGCATGAGGCGATCGAGGATCGTGGTGCTCATCGTGTTATCGCCCAGATAGGGGTAATCGTCCTTTTCGTGCAAAATCTGGCGGTTTCACCTCAACCCCTTTATTTACTGGGCTCTCGGGGCGATTCTGACAGTAGTCGTCAGCTCAAAACCGCGTCTGCGGTAACATACCAGGCTGCGAATTTGGATCGCGCCGCTTCGGGGGAGTCAGGACATGCCGGGCCTGGAACTTCGCTATGTGGGACAGGATCGCCTGCCCACCCGGTTGACGGAATTTGATGTCGAACGTCACTTCGCGCTCACCGAAAATGATGTCGCCGCGATCAACGCACACTTCCGGCGCGACCGGCGCGCGGGTGCCGCGATTCAGTTGGTCTTCCTGCGGGCGAGCGGCCATACCCTTGACCATGTTGGCACCTTGCCGCGCCAGTTGCTGCGGTACGTCGGTGAGCGGCTCGACCTACCTATCCCGACGATTGCCTCGCTTCGCACGCTCTACCAGCGCTACAAGACGCAGTACGAACATCAGATCTGGGCTTGCGAATATCTCGGACTGAGGTCAATCGAGACGGGCCATTGGGCGGAACTCGAAGCATGGATGCGACGAGATGCCACCGAGTCCATTACGCTCGACGAGCTGTTCCAGCATGCCCATTACTGGCTGTATGAGCGGCGGATCCTGATACCCGCCGAGCGGACCCTGCGGGATCTCGGCCGTTCCATTTGGTCGGACATCGAGTGCGACGTGCTCGCCATGATCAAGGCGACTGTCACGGAAACGCAGCTGATACGTGCCGATGCTGTCCTCGCTACCCAAGAGGGAACCTCCGGCATGAGCGTTCTCGAATGGCTAAAAACACCCCCTGCCCGTCACAGTCCTTCGACCCTCACCGAGACCCTCGCGAAGGTCCGTTTCCTCAAGGAGCTCGGCGCACATGAGTGGGCACTTGATTCTGTGCCAATCGAAAAGCAGCGTGCGTATGCACAACGCATTCAGGCGCGCCGTCCTGCAAAGGTTCGTGAACTCAAGGCGTCGACCCGCACAATCGAGCTGATCTGTTTCCTGCGTGTGACCCTGCTCGATCTGACTGACGCGCTGCTCTATCAAACAGGGCGTCGAGTCTCCGATCTTGTGCGGCAGGCTTACGACCGCACCACGGTCCGACAGGCACGATCAGCAATCGCTTACAGGCAGAAGTTGGTCGCGATCAAGGTGCTTGTTCAGGATCACGAACGTCCGGCGGAAGACCGCATCGCCGAGATTGCCGGGCTGCTTGGTGATGTCACGGACAAACCACCCACGAGCCATGCAGCCAGCGTGCGAGAAGCGCTTACCGACGATCATCTGCGTATGCGCAACTTACTGGGTCCGTTACGAGAGTTGCAATTCGCCGGGCGGGATGCGGAACCGAGCCTGCGGCAGCTCGATCTCATCGGCGCTCTACATGATAGCGGTACCACCGAATTGCCGTCCGACTGCGACGTGCCGGTCAGTGTCGGCTGGCGTGATCTAGTCAAGGGCGACGATCGGGCACGTGCACTGCGTGCGCTTGAAGCGTCGGCAATCACGGGTCTGCGAAAGGGACTTCGCCGCGGTTCCGTGTGGATCAACCACAGTTTGTCGTTCCGGGAGCGTGACCAGTTGCTGATTCCACCCGTGCAGTGGGAAAAGGAACGAGAGCGGTACCTATCGTCGCTTGGCTTGCCGGCAACGGCTGAGCCTTTCCTCGAACGGCTGACGGAACATTTGAAGGCTGGTCTGGCAGCGCTGGAGGAAGCGCGCGAGGCAGGACGCGTAACGATCGGCGTCGACGGCGCGCTGCATCTGACGACGATCGAAGCGTTGCCGACCGATGGCATACCGAAACGCACGCGGGATCTGATATTCAAAGAAATTGGCACTGCGCAGTTCGCCGACGTGATCATCGAGATGGATGTCCACACAGGCTTCAGCGAAGTGCTGCTTTCGCGCAAGGCGCGCAATGCGGACGAGCTCATCGCGCTGTACGCCGCGCTGATCGCCCACGGCACGGAAGTTGATGCAAAGAACGTCGCTGCAATGATCCCGCAACTGGATCCAACGCACATTTCGACGGCCATGCGCTCCCTCGAGATGCCAGGTCGGCTGCCACGTGCCAACGAGCGCGTCGTGGAATTTCAACGTACGCACGCCATTACGGAACTTTGGGGTAAAGGGCGCCGGGCATCGAGCGACTCAATGAGCCTGGATACGTCACCGCACCTCTTCTATGCCCGGGTCGATCCGCGGCGACGGACCCATGCGGTGGGCATGTACACCCACGTGCTAGACCAGCACGGCATTGTCTATAACCAGCCGATTGTACTGAACGAGCGCCAGGCAGGCGTAGCAATCGAGGGCGTAGTGCGTCACAACGAGAGCCGTGATGACGGCGGACTGCTGCGGCTTTCTGTAGACACGCATGGATATACGAACGTGGGGATGACGGTGTCGAAGCTGCTTGGTTTCGACCTCTGCCCGCGTCTGCGCAACCTCTCGGAACGCAAGCTATATTTGCCCAGAGGCGTTGCCGCTTCCGGCAAACTGGCGGCGGTCGTTGCCTACGAGAGCTCCCACAAGGCGATTCGCGAGGGCTGGGACGAGCTGCTTCGCCTCGTCGCGTCGATTTACTCGCGACGCTTGAGCGCTATTGTCGCGTTGCAGCGATTCGGTAGCGCAGCGCAGGGCGACCCCGTATTCCGGGCCGCCGACCGTCTCGGTAGGTTGCTACGCACGCTGTTTCTGTGCGACTACTTCAGCAACACGGAATTTCGTCGTGAGATGCACACACTGCTCAACCGCGGTGAATCGGTTCATCAGCTGCAGCGCGCGATCTACACCGGCAAGGTCGCGCCAGAGCGTGGACGGCGTCGCGACGAAATGATCGCGATATCCGGCTCGTTGACGCTGCTAACGAACGTGGTGATTGCGTGGAACACGCAGCGCATGCAGGCGACCCTCGACGCCTGGCAAAAGAAGGGGCAAGGGATTGACGATGACTGGTTGCGGCGATTGGGACCGGCGCACTTCGCGCATTTAAATTTCCGCGGGACTCTGAGCTTTCCGATCGACCGCTACCGCGAGATGCTTCTGGATGCAGCGCCGTGGCAGCGCACGGCCGGATCGTGATGTGGGTCTTTGAGGGAGGGACGATGGACATCAATCTTGACGCCATTGACGAGGTGGTGCTCGCGCTGCTCCATCTGAATTTGTGCGACTGAAATCGCGCCTGGAAAAGCTTCGCCTCGTCTGCGCTGAACCGCTTGCACGAGAAGGGCTTTATTCGCGACCCGGTCAACCGCTCAAAATCGGTGGGGCTGACCGACGAAGGCTTGCGGGAAGCTAAGCGGTTGTTCGCAACGTACTTTGGGCGCTCGCCAAGCCCCGAATCCGAGCCCAAACCGACGTAATCAACATCAGTGCCCGTCGACAATCGGATCGTGCAGTACCGCTCCGGCCCTGCGAAAAACGGAATTTTGACAAGCAACTCCTCGATACGCCGTGCAGTTCGAGATCGTACGCCGCTGGCGTGACTGCTAGTCGCATGATGTTCGTCGATGGAAGCGCACCCGGGAACCCAGATACGGCGCGGTACATACGTACACGCGATGCGATGAGTCGCGAGAACGCCAGATTTTGCATCAAAAGGACAGGATTCAACTGTACCGACAGTCAGGCAAGCGTCTAATTTTAAACGTGATTTAGAAACAAACCGCCAGATTTTGCACGAAAAGGACGATTACCCCGAAGACTACGTTTGGTCGCCTCGGGAATAGATGGGGATCGCAAGACGCGCTCAAGCGGCGTCAACGGAGCTTCATA
>NZ_JALQDH010000118.1:0-1861 GCF_023631365.1 Caballeronia sp. INML2
TTGCCGCCTCGCATCAAGTGACATACAGACACTCTAGTACGCAATCGCCATCATTCAATGAATTTTCAACTCGGGACACTAGCTGTTCGTCGCGAAGGAGTCTTCGCAGTCGACTTCGAAATTCGGTGCAGCGCTGGACGCGGTAGCCCAGCGAGTGCCGAAATCGAATTCGCCGTCCGCCTGCGCCATAAAAAACTCGTTTGGATGACGAAACATACTTTGCGATTTGTGATCGCGAAAGGTGAGCGACGCAGCTTCGGCGCACCGGTTCTACCGGTCGTCCGATCGTGCGGCGAACATCCACGCTTACGAGTGATTTGACGGGTCCTTGGACGCCGCGTTTGACCGCGCCTAGGGCTCATCTTGAAAACATCCAAGGCGTGTCGCCGCTTTTTCGCCGCGTTCGAACCGGACGCGCAGATACAACGCGATGATCGAATTTCGAGTCTACGTACGACGGTGCGGCGCGTCGCCGGAAATCTGCCGAAGCCCCAGCGGGGGCGAGCGCAACTAACGGTCTTTAAATGAAACTCACGCAAACCAGCACTCGCCGACAGCCTGAGTAGACGCCAGAATTAAATCAACCGACCCGTCGAAATTAAAGGTGGGCAGATGCATCGGGAGGGCGCCATCGATTCCGTTCGACTCAAACGCCGCGTCCCTTACTTCGCAGCAGCAACGACGAACTCGGCCGACCGATCGGGCAGCGTCAGCGCCGTCAGCAACTGGCCGTTGCTGAAAAGCGCGACCCCGGCGACCGTCGCGTCCGGATAAAGACAAGGCGCGGCTGCAAACGTAACCGAGGCATCCAGAAAATTTTTGTCTCAGTGAGGAATTTGCCGTTCCGCTAAACGAACAGCCGCTCGCTCCGACACCCTTGATCGCCCCGTCATGACCGATCGGAAACGTCGCGGCCTCACTGCCTTTAGTCGATCCCGCCGCGCCGAATATGTCTCGGCGACGGCAGACAGCGAGATCGCGCGCTCATATGGGCCGTCGTAAAGCAAATTGAACTTGAAGCCGTTCTGCTTCGCCGCGCTCGTGTAGCTCACGCCCCTGGACACTGGTTTTCTCGTTGCAATCGGCGAGAACGGGCGTTTCGCTCGTGCCCTTGCCGCTGATGCATCGTCGAGTTGCATTTGACGCTCGGTCGGGCGACCGACACCGTGCAACACGCTCAGCGCTGGCGCCGAAGCGTGTATAACACGGCGCTGATGCCGGCCGATGGCGTTCCGGGTCATCGGATTAACAGCGTCTCCCTAAAGTTGTAACCCTCAATGCCGATCGACGGCGAGAGCATCAACGAACTGGCGGTCGGCGTCATCGTGCCCCGTCAACGCGTCCTGCGGCGTGCGCGATTGGGATCTCGAGCATGTGGCCGCTGCTATCGGCGAGGGTGCTCATTCAAGAATCCTGAGCTTGTTCTTCCTGCCCGGTTACGGTCGCGGGCGGGCGGCTTCGCGCCAGCCGTACATCTGCACCCGCGATTGAGCGTGCAATCTAGCGGAGGAAGGAGTGCAGGCCGAAGCACTGGGCTAAGACATTCGTGCTGCGGCGATCAGGGCGACAATTCGTTGCGAGTCATCGGTCGGCTGCAGGCGCCCTTCTCGTGGTTCTGATTCGATTTTTTTTAAAAAAGCCGCTTGACGGCATCGAAATTGGTCCGCATAATTCGCCTCCCGTTGAATGACGGTGCGCAAGAAAGCAAGCAAACAGCAAAGCAAATTCTTGGCGCAATGCTCTTTAAAAACTAACAGCCGATAAGTGTGGGCGCTTGATGTTGGGTGCGGTCTGGTTCTTCGGGGCTGGATATAGCGAAAGTATCAAGAGTCTCACACGAAGTATCAGAGGAAGGTTTTTC
>NZ_JALQDH010000119.1:0-3513 GCF_023631365.1 Caballeronia sp. INML2
GGTGACCATGCACGCCATACTTGCGATGCCTGACCCCGAGCGGGACGTCGTGTTGCGGCAAACGGTCCAGTCGCGGCGTGCCACGCCTGCGCCAGCTCATTGAGCGAACGGGTGGGGCTTGTGATCGCCATTCCCTACCAGACTCTTTGCTCGGTGTGACGCGCCGAATGTGATGGCGAACGTGACGGAACGATCACGAGCGATGTCCTACAGTGGACACGGCATTCAATGTGAAGGCGCCTCGGGCGACGTTCACGGCTATGCGTTTCATCATGAGGCCGTGAATAATCTCACCTGCCGCTAGGCGCACTATCGCGACATCGCGACGCCGCACGACTGGTAAATGGTGCAAGCTCAGCAGATCACGGCCGCCGCAAGTCCATGTCACCGGCTCGCGTCCCTTCTGATCCGACGACGCGAATCCCGTCACGACATCCTTCGGCGCGCCGACCGGCTTGCCATTCTGGAAGGACATGTACGAGACCACATAACCGCTCAGCGGCGAGCGGGCCCAGCTACCGTGCTCCCCGATGAACGCGCCGCCCCGATACTGCGCTGGCAGCTTATCGCATTAAACGTCACTGGAGGGCGACAATCATGTTGGCCGGTGTAGCGGCGAAGGTTTTGGCCGGTGATGAGGAGTCAAAGGCGGCGTAGCCGCCGAAGACGACGCATCACCGGCGGCGCCGAGTCGGCCGGGTTCTACGATGGCTGATCGAACAAGAAAGCGATCAGCTACATGTCTGGAACCCGCATTACCGACCAACAGGTTCGCCTCTACATGTCCAAACGCAAACATCACTCGCAGGAGATCGCCGCCGCCAAGGCGGGCATCAGTGTCCGCAGCGCTAGGCGCATCGAACGTGACACCACACTGCCGTCACAGAAACCCCGTCGTTACTGGCGTTCCCGTCCCGATCCCTTCGCCGACGTCTGGGACACCGAAGTCGTTTCGATGCTTGCGAACGCGCCACAACTTCAGGCGATCACCATCCTGCGCAAGCTGCAGGACGATCATCCCGGACAGTATCCGGACAGCACACGCCGCACACTGGAGCGGCGCATTCGGCAATGGAGGGCGATGTCCGGTCCACCGAAGGAAGTCTTCTTCCCGCAGTTGCATGAGCCTGGCGCACGCGGCCTGTCCGACTTCACCGACATGGCCGAACTGCGAGTGACGATCGCTGGCGTGCCATTCGAACACCGGCTGTACCACTTCGTGCTCGCGTTCTCGCGCTGGGAATACGCTAATGTCGTTGAAGGCGGCGAGAGCTTCGAAGCACTGTCCATGGGATTGCAAAATGCACTATGGCAGGCCGGGGGATGTCCGCGCGAGCATCGCACCGACAGTCTGTCAGCGGCGTTCAGAAACCTCGCGGATGAAGACGACTTCACGGTGCGCTATGCGGCGCTGCTCGAGCACTACGGTATGAACGGGACGCGCAACAATCGCGGCCTGGGCCACGAGAACGGTAGCGTGGAGTCATCGCATCGCTATTTGAAGGAAGCTGTCGACCAGGCGTTGATGTTGCGCGGCCATCGGGACTTCGTTGATCGTGCGGCCTATGATGAGTTTCTGCGCGAGGTCGTCATGCGTCGCAACCGGCGGAACGCAGCCGCGTTCCGCCTTGAGCGGGAACAGCTCATGGATCTGCCGTTAAGGCGCACAACCGACTTCGTCGAGGAAGAAGCGCGCGTTACACGCTGCAGCACCTTCACCATACGCGGCATTCTGTACAGCGCGCCGTCGCGCCTCATCGGTCATCGTCTGAAGGTGCGCGTGTATGGTGACCGGCTCGACTGCTATCTGTCAGGCGCGCTGGTGCATAGCACCTCGCGAGGTTCGCGTGCCGGCGACAACCGCCGCGCACTCAATTACCGGCACTTCATTGAGAGCCTCAAACGCAAGCCGCAGGCCTTCAAGGGGCTTGCGTTTCGAGACGAGCTGTTTCCGCGAGAGGCCTATCGCCGGACCTGGGAACAGCTGGAGGCGAGCCTGACGCAACGCGAGGCGTGCAAAGTCATCGTTGGATTGCTTGAACTCGCCGCGCTCGATGACGTCGAGGCCGTGCTGGCCGCGCACCTCAACGCGTTGCTGGTTGACGGCAAGCTGCCTGATCTGAGGGCTCTGCGCGAGGAGTTCGCGCCGCGTCACGCCGATTGCCCAATCGTCAATGTCGAGATGCCACCCGCAAGCAGCTATGACGACCTGCTCGACAAGGAGGTCGCATGAGCACGCCCGCTTACGATGCCGGCCGTCTTGCCTTGATGCTCAATGAACTGCGCCTGCCGACCATCGCCCGCCTGTGGCCCGAGTTTGCGGAGCGCTCCGACAAGGAAGGCTGGCAGGCCACGCGGTTGATCGGCGCATTGCTCGAACACGAACTGGCCGAGCGGGCTAAACGGCGCATTGAACGACATCGTGCCGAGTCGCATCTGGACCCGACCAAAACGCTTGCGACCTTCGACTTCAGCATGGTGCCGATGGTTTCAAAGGCACACGTCATGGCGCTCGCGACCGGCGATTCGTGGCTTGAGAAAGGTGCCACGGCGCTCCTGTTTGGTCCGCCTGGGGCCGGCAAAAGTCATCTAGGTTCGGCCATTGGACACGCGTTGATTGACGCCGGCTACCGGGTGATGTTCACGCGTACGAGCGAGCTCGTACAGAAGCTGCAGGCTGCGCGTCAGAGCCTGCAGTTGCCTTCAGCTCTTGCCAAGCTCGACCGCTTCGACCTGATCATCCTTGACGACCTGTCGTATGCGCGGAAGGACCAGGCCGAAACAAGCGTCCTGTTCGAACTGATCGCCGAAAGATACGAGCGCCGCAGCCTTCTGATCACGGCCAACCAGCCCTTCTCGGGATGGAATAACGTGTTTCCGGATCCCGGCATGACTGTCGCTGCGATCGACCGACTCGTCCACCATTCGACGATCTTCGAGATGAACGTCGAAAGCTACCGTCGTCGCGCAGCCAGCGACAAACAGAACAACCGGCGCCGCCAATCATCCAGCGACAAACATCAACAAGGAGCGACAACCATGACTGGATAACGACCGACAATCATCCCGGTCGACCGGCCAAGATGGTTGTCGGTAAACTGGCCGTGCTGCTTGACGCTGTCCAGTCACATCCTTTCTGACCTTCGCGTTGCGTTTTCTGGTGTCGCGAAGTACATAGACCAGCTCACGATGAGCCGTTAACAACTCCCGCGTGGCCGCGTGAACCATAGCCAGCCAGTTCCCATTGTGTAGTTACGATGGTGCGTCGACGCGTTCAATCCCGCGCCGACCGAGGCACCTCGTGTGCGGCGAGTTCCTGATCGCTTTGCGCGAGTCGAGCAAGCCGGGCGATCGTTGCTGGTTTTGCGCGGGTTCAATTGTCCGCTGTACCTTCGAAAGCCGGCCTCGAGAGAAGCGCATGTCGGATGGCTGAATTGGGTCGAGGCTGTGCGAAAACAAGTGAGGCATCTCGGCGAGGCAGACGGACGGACCTGGTCAATCGACGAGCGGTCG
>NZ_JALQDH010000120.1:0-18908 GCF_023631365.1 Caballeronia sp. INML2
GCCGATGATAGTGCGGATACCCGTGTGAAAGTAGGTAATCGTCAGGCTCCTCATGCGATAAACAAAAACCCCACCCCGCAAAGGTGGGGTTTTTGCGTTTGGACATGCCGTTCAAACGGGGGGCTAATCCAGACCTTGCGGCAAGTTGGTCTGCTCATTCCACGGTGTCGGGCAGCATGCTGGATAGCTTGCGATGCACGGTCGGCGGTCGCCGCATGCAATGATGCGCGGCCTCCGCGAAAACAAAAGCAATTGCGATTAGCACTGCGGCGATCAGGCTCAGATACTGTCCGCCGAGTCTCGGGATCAACGCGCCCCCCAGCAAACCCGAGCACGCGAGTCCGATATAGGTGGCCGTGTTATTCAGTGCGAGCACCAGAGGCGCGACATGCGGCGAGATCTGCACGAGACGATGCTGTTGCGGAACGAGAAGCCCCCATCCACATATCCCCCATACGACGAGCGCTATCGCAGCACCGTATGCGTGCGCAGATGTCCACGGCAAAGCGCAGAAATTGATGACGGCGAGCCACAACATCGAATTGATCAGCGTGCGGCTCTCGAACTGGTCCACGAGCCGGCCGGATAGCACGTTACCGGCTGTCGCCGCCACACCCCACAACAAAAACATGCCCGCGAGAATGCTTTCATCGCCGTGCGTTACGCGCGCCAGCACGACGCCCGCGTACGTGTAGACCATCAGAAATCCGCCGAAGGCGAATAGCGACGTGAGCAAGGTGAACGCGATACGCACATCGCGAACAGGCGCAAGCCGCTCACGCAATCCGACTGATTGCGGCCGCGGAACCGACGGCAGCATCATCCATACGCCGATCATCGCAACAGTCCCGAGCGCGGTGACGAACCACAGCGTCATCCTCCAGCCGCCGAATTCGCCGATGAAAGTGCCCATCGGCGAGCCGAGCGCGGTCGCTGCCGTCAGACCGGCCGTAACCGTCGCCAGCGCACGGCCTCGTCTTTCGGGCGCTGCAATCGCCGAGGCCACGCCCAACGCCGTCGGTGAGAACAGCGCGGCGCCAAAACCGGCAAGAGCGCGGGCAAGGAGAACCCACTGCAAGTCTGCGGCCAATGCACTGACGGCGTTCCCGACGACGAAAATGCCCAGCGCCGAAATCAGCAGCAGCTTGCGCGGCCAGTTGCCCGTCAGGGCGGCCATGACAGGCGCCGCCACCGCATAGGTCAACGCG
This sequence comes from Caballeronia sp. INML2, assembly GCF_023631365.1. Taxonomy (NCBI): domain Bacteria; kingdom Pseudomonadati; phylum Pseudomonadota; class Betaproteobacteria; order Burkholderiales; family Burkholderiaceae; genus Caballeronia; species Caballeronia sp. INML2. The sequence continues at coordinate 1,209 of NZ_JALQDH010000120.1, forward strand.
TAGAAGGTCACCATCAGCCCAGCGAGGCCGACGGACGTATGCAGTGAGGCAGCGACGTCCGGAAGAATACCGGCGACGACAAAGTTGTCGGTGCCCATCGCGAACATGCCCGTTGCCAATATCAGTAATCGACGATCCATACAAAAGTTCTTCTGAAGCACGGTGAGATTCGGTCGCCCGTCGGGCCTTTGCCTGCGTCAACGACGCTTGAAAAGAGCTTAAGCCTCGTTGACTGTGGCTCAAATGTCATATACACAATGGATTTAGGACATGATGAGCAGGGCACGCCATGCACACGATCGCCTTTGTGGTGTTTCCGAATTTCTACCTGCTGGGATTCGCGGCAGTGACCGCCTTCGAACTGGCGAACGCGGTGCTGGGCGAGCCTGCCTATGGCGTGTCCGTTCTATCGGAACAGGGAGGGCTCGTTCCCTCTTCGGCGGGCATTCGTGTAGAAACGCAAGCGTTCGGCGATGCCACGTTCGACACCGTGATGTTCAGCTCCGGAGTCGAAACCGATACGGTGTCGGCCACGTTGACGGAATTCGTGAGGCGCTCGCTGAGCACGTCGAGACGCATCGCGGCCCCATGCACTGGCGCGTTCATCCTGGCGCACGCAGGCGTTCTCGACGGCCGCCGTGCGACGACCCACTGGCGTTTCGCCAATGATCTGCAGCGTCGCTTTCCCAAGATCGCCGTCGAAGACGACCAGATTTTCATCGTCGACGGGCCGATCTGGACTTCGGCAGGCATGACGGCCACGATCGACATGGCGCTCGCGATGATCGAAAGGGATCACGGCCAGGATGTTTCGCGTGCCGTCGCGCGCAAGCTCGTCGTCTATCATCGGCGCGCCGGCGGGCAGTCGCAGTTTTCGACGCTGCTGGACCTGGAGCCGAAATCCGACCGGATCCAGAAAGCCATCGACTACGCGAACGCCAATCTGCGCAATCCTTTGACCGTCGAGGAACTAGCCGACGTTGCGAGTCTGAGCCCGCGCCAGTTCAGCCGCGCGTTCAGCGCGGAGACGGGGCAATCGCCCGCGAAAGCAGTCGAACATCTGCGTGTGGAAGCCGCGAGACTGTTGCTGGAGAAAGGGCGTCTGTCGTTGGACGTGATAGCGGACGAAGTCGGCTTCTCGGATCGAGAGCGAATGAGGCGGGCGTTCCTGCGAACGACCGGGCAACCACCGCAGGCCGTTCGTCGCCTCAGCAGGGAAAACGCAGGCCCGTGAGCCTGCGAGAAGCGGCCCCGTCACTTCGTCACACGATCTTGTGAACGGCGGATTGCTGATAGTTTTCGATGCCGATCTTGTCGACGAGCCCGATCTGAATCTCCAGCCAGTCGATGTGATCCTCGGTGGCGTCGAGAAGCTCGACCAGAATGTCTCTCGAGACGATGTCCCGCACCGATTCGCAGTAGACGATGGCCTCCTTGCACTGAACCTGAGCCGCCTGTTCGAGCTTGAGATCGTTCTGGAGTGCTTCGAGCGTTTCCTTGCCGATCGCCAGCGGATGAAGATCGTTCAAGTTTGGCATTCCGTCGAGCATGAGGATGCGTTCGATCAACTTGTCCGCATGCGTCAGCTCATCCATCGACTCGTTGTATTCGTGCGCGCCGAGCTCTTCGAAACCCCAGTGCTTGTAGAGGCGGCCGTGAAGAAGATACTGATGCACGGCCGTCAGTTCGTTCTTCAGTTCGGCGTTGAGGTAGTCAATCACTTTCGGATCGCCTTGCATGCCGTCTCCTGCCTGGTCGCGTGGTCACACAATCAGGATAGACGCTGAACGACGGCCGGCCCACAGCGAAACGCATATTTATTCGCGGTGGAACCTGTCCGGGCGGCGGTAGGCGAGGGCGATGCCGGGCCATCGGCAAATTAGTCTTGCCCGCGAAACGGAAAGGATCGACTTTCAATCGAGCGATGCGTTATCGCTCGATTTTCATGCCTATAATCCAGCGCAAAAGGACCGAGCTGCACAAGTACGCCCCGCGAATAACAACAAGGAGAGCTGTCGTGCCCCGATCCAACCGTAACAGCGACGCTTCACTTTCCAGTCCCACTGCGCTCAGCGCGGGCCGACGGCAATTTCTCGGCGCGGCCGGCGCCGGCATGCTCGCGACGATCCTTCCAGGTTGCGGCAGCGATCACTCCGACTCGCAGCCGTATCCCCAAACGGTGGCGATGGGGCAACAGGCCATCCAGCAGGCAATTGCAGACCCCGCACAGCCCGTGGCGGCAATTTCCGTGGCCATGCTCAAGGGCGGCAACGTGTTCTGGCAACAGGCGTTCGGCGTATCGTCGGTGCCGAGCCAGACCAAGGCGACGATCCAGACGCGCTTCAACATCGGCTCGGTCAGCAAGCTCTTTGCAGCCCTCGCGGCCGCGATTCTTCAGGACCGCGGCCTGATCACGCTCGATACGCCGATCGTCCGATATCTGCCGACTTTCACGATGCTCTCCCCCGAGTACGCGAAGATCACCACGCGTCATCTGCTGTCGCACTCATCAGGATTGCCCGGCACCAATTCGCGCAACCTCTTCACCTTTGCGCCGGTTCCCGGTTACGCAGCCGACACGCAAGCCGAACTGGCGAATACGCATCTGAAGCATCTGCCTGGCGAACTCGCCGTGTACTGCAACGACGGCTTCACGATGGTCGAGCAGATCGTTCTCGCGATGACCGGGCAGAGCTTTGCGAACTTCGTGGAAGCGAACATCCTCGCACCGCTGAAGATGACGAACTCCAGCTATCTCACGACCGTGCTAAGCGACGGTTCGTTTTCCTATCCGTTCGCGAACGGCACGCAGTATCAGGAATTCGTCAATGCATACGCGACCGGCGGACTAAGCTCGACGCCCGGCGACATGATGAATCTCGCGCAGATGATCCTCGGCGGCGGCGTATTTCAGGGGCAACGCGTGGTGTCCGCGGCGGGCATCGCGCAGATGGGCACGGACCAGTCCACGGGACTGTTGATCAACCCTTCGCCCGAATGGCGCTGGGGTCTCGGCTGGGATTCGGTGCAGCAGCCGGCGCTTCAGGCCGCGGGCGTCCTCGGGTGGGAGAAAGACGGCGGGACGGCTTTTTATTCGAGCGAGTTCTTCGTCGTGCCGCAGGCGCAACTTGCGCTGATGGTCACCGGCAATTCCGGCTACGACGCGCGCAAGCTGGCGGAAATGCTCGTTCTGTCCGCGTTGAAAGAGGATGGCACGATCGCTTCGCTGCCGGCGAAAATCAGCACGACGGCGCCGCCGGCCGCGTCGGCGCCGGGCATCGCGAATGCCGCGGGCATCTACGGCAACTCCGACTCGCCGCTTCAGGTGATCGCCAACCCGGACGGCAGTCTGCAGCTGAATCAATGGGATGGCGCCAAACGTGCGTGGAAGCAGGTCGGCGCTTACCAGTACCGCAGCGACGGATGGTGGTGGAGCAACACCGATACCGCGTCGTATCGATTCACGGTCGTCTCCGGAACCGATGGCGGCGGCAACGCGTTCAGCTACCGCTATGTGATGAAGCGCGTCGTGCCGGGCGCGGGCTACGCTTATCTCACGCTGCCGATCGGGCAGCAGCTCGCCCCGCTGGCGCCGCTAGACAACGCATGGCAACAGCGAGCCGGCACGCAATGGACCTTGACGAACGATTCGCCGACGGCCGTTCCGATCGTCATCCTGGGCAATCCGCCGGCCTATCTCACCACGTTGCCCGAACTGCCGGGCTATGTCCTGTACGGCAACGAAGACCTTCGCTATCAACTCTTCGTGCCGCTTGCGGACGACCGCGGCGGCATGTCGGTCAAGGTGCCGGGCAATTTCGGCCGCGATCTCTATGAAATCCGCTTCGGATCGTCGAGCACTACGACGTTGACGCTGGGCAGTTCGATCTACGACAAGGCATGAAGGCGTCGTAGCCAACATCGCGAAGCAACGGCAAGCCGATTACATCGCATGTAATTGGCGTAACGCATGAGCGCTTCTACTCTACGGCTATCGCGCGTCCATTTCGGCGCGCTCAACGCCCTGGAGATACCATGCTCAGCTATCCCGTTCACACGATCGAATCCGCGCCTGCGCAATCGCGGCCCGTGCTTGGGCAATTGCAGCAGGCGTTCGGCCTGATTCCGAATGTCGCGGGCACGATGGCCGCATCGCCGGTGCTGATCAACGCTTTCATCGGCCTCTTCGAGCGCGTGCATGCGAGCAGTCTGACCGAGCCGCAGATTCAGACCGTCCTGTTGACGAACGCGGTCACGAATGCAAGCGAATGGCCGGTCGCGTTCCACACGGCGCTCGCGTTGAAAGAAGGCGTGCATTCCGAAGACGTCGACGCCATCCGGCAAGGCGCTCTGCCGAGAGACGCCGCGCTGGCCGCGCTGTCGGCGTTGGCGCGTGCATTGATCGACAAGCGCGGCCGCCTCGCCGAATCGGACGAGAGACGCTTTCTCGATGCGGGATTCGATATCGAGCAGATACTCGAGGTCATTGCGGTGGTTGCCGCATCGACCATCACGAACTACACGAGCAGCGTGACGAGGCCGCCGCTCGAAGCGCAGTTCGAAGCGTTCGTCTGGCATGCGCCGGTGGCCTGAGTATTCTTTATCCATCCAACCCGATTTCGGAACACCCGATGAACGCCATGCGTCCCGATCCGAATGCGCCGCCGGGCGAGCTCGGTGAACTGCTGCGCTACTGGCGTGATGTGCGCGGCATGAGCCAGCTCGGTCTGTCGCTGGAGGCAGGCGTCTCGCAACGCCAGATCAGTTTCATCGAAAGCGGGCGCAGCGTGCCGGGCCGCGACACTTTGTTGACGCTCGCACAGACGCTGGATGTGCCGCTGCGGGAGCGCAATGCCTTGCTGCTCGCAGCGGGCTACGCGCCCCTGTATTCGGAGGCGCCGTGGAACGCGCAGGAGATGCAGGGCGTCGTGCGCGCGCTCGAACGGGTCGTTCGCCAGCACGAACCGTTTCCGGCAATCGTGATGGATCGCCACTGGAACGTGCTCATGACCAACGGCGCGGCGCCGCGTTTCTTCGACTGTTTTATCGACATGGCTTCGCGTGAAGGCCCGCGCAACATGCTGCATCTGATTTTCGATCCACAGGGAATGCGTCCATTCGTGGCCGACTGGGAAACCGTCGCGCGCAGCTTGCTGCAACGGGTGTATCGAGAATCGGTCGGTCACATGGTCGATGACGGCACGAGGCGCCTGCTCGACGAACTGCTTGCCTATCCCGGCGTGCCACGTGACTGGAGGACCCATCATGGGCAATCCGCCTCGCCCACGATGCCCGTCGTTCCGATCGGCTTCGTCTGTGAAGGCGCCGTGCTGCGCTATTTCTCGTTGGTCACGACTGTGGGCGCGCCGCAGAACGTCGCGACGCAGGAACTGCGTCTGGAGTGCATGTTTCCCGCCGATGGCGAGACCGAAGCACGGCACCTGCAATTGCTTGCCGCGCATTCGCCCGGACCGCGCGAAGATCAATGACTCGCAACGGAATGCGAACGACGGGCGTCGAGATCCTTGATGGCCGGAAAAACATCGTCGTCCCACGAATCCAGACCATAGGTCCGAAGCACCAGCTTCCGTGCGACGAACACTTCGAACATCGGCGTGCCCGGACGCAGGCGCTGCTCCTTCTGACTTTGCTCCGATAGCCAGTGAAGGTCCTGAGGATAGTCCGCCGGTGTTTCATTGCTGGCAATCGATGCGCGCTCGACGATGAAAAGCTGCGTGCCAGGATGCGTGCGGGCCCAGGACTTGAAATGCCCTTCTCCCGCGAGAGGCCCCTTCCAGCGCGCGCAATATTTGCAGTCCGGGGCCGAGTGGACCACCAGCGTGATGACTTCGCCTGCGGCCACCGTCGTTTGGCTTACTCTGGCGGCCCGGATGTCTTTCGGTTCTGGCGCGGGAACCGCACTGCGCACGTCATCCGGAACGCGCGCATTCACGAGCATCACGACCAACGCGGCCAGCAGCATCGCAAGCAAACACTTCACAGCCGCGTTCATGGAGTTGCGCATGATGACCTCGCAAGGCCGATTCGCTAACTTCTATCCCACGCTCGTCGATTCGAAACCAGAGCGTCGGCGATCAATTCGCTTCGCGTCCGGTCGCCATCGACGGCTTTCGCTCTTCGACGCAAATCATCCCTTCGTACAGTTCGACGTAGGCGTTGATCATCGCATCGTGACTGAACTTCCTGGCGTGCTGGCGCAGCCGATCATGCGCCGATGGTTCGTCGAGCAATGCCGCTGCCTCGTGAATCTTGACGATGATCGTCTCGGGGCGGGCGACGTCGAACAGCAGATTCGAGTGCGGTTCGATGATTTCGGGAATACCACCCATGCTCGATCCCACGACGGGCACGCCGTGCGAGTACGCTTCGAGAACCACCAGCCCGAACGGTTCATTCCAGACCGAGGGCACCACGAGAATGTCGATGCTGCTCAGGAAGTCGGGGGGATTTACCCGTCCAAGGAAACTCACGCGTGGGTCCGCGTATTTCGTCTTGATGGACTCGACATAGTCCGCATCGCCGGTCCCGCCGACGGCGAGTGTCCAATTGAGCGTCTTGTCCGCGAGGAGTTGTTCCAGCAGGAGCTCGAGACCTTTCTCGGGCAGCACGCGTCCAAGCATGCCGAGTCTCACTGGCGCGTTCGCGACCTGTCGTCTCGAATCCTGTCGCCCTATGGAATCTCCGACCGGCGTATAGCAATTGTTGATGACGGTGGTCTTCGCCGCACGCGGGAAAAAGCCGCTCTCAACGTGTTTTTGCAATACGAAGCCGCTTACGCCGACCGCCGCGTTGACCTGGGCGGACGCAAGCTGCTTCGGCTTTGCGTAGAGCGAGCACACACCGCACTGACTCGGGCAAGGCTTTCCGCCGCTCAGCATGGTAGCCGTGGGGCATAGCAGGTAATAGTCGTGGATGGTGTGCACGATCGGCACGCCCGCGTTGCTCGCAACGCGCCATGCATCGACGGAAAGACACGAAAGGTTGGCTGTATTGACGATGTCCGGTCTCTCGCGCCTGATGATGTCGGCGAGTTTTCGTGACATGGCCGTGTTACGCACGTCGATGGCGTGCCATATCAGTTTGGCGACACGGGAATGCTCCCCGGGAGCATGCGGCCAATACAGATTGCTCGATCTCAGACGATAGACCTTCGCGCCGTTGACTTCTTCACTGCGGTCGTCGCCTACTCCGGTGGCGCAGACGACGCATACCTCGATGCCCGCCTTGACCAGTCCCTCGGCAAGGAGTCGCGTCGCAACTTCGGCGCCGCCGACCTCGTCTGGAAAATATAACGTGTTAGCGATCAGTACTTTCACGGCGTATGAAGAAGATGCGGATCAATGCGAGCCGGCGTCCTGGCGGTCTGAAGGTCTTCGCGCGCGCGACAGCCTGATGATGAGCGCTTCCCGATGACTCGACGGGTCGTGTGTCCCTTCATGTGTCGCGGCTCCGGTATTCCAGCGTATGGCCTGACGGGTAACAGTTGGCGCCGCGTCACCTCGATTCGAATCGGCAATGAGCAATATCCAGTGCGATTGGTCGAGCTGATCAAACTTCCTGCAAGCTGTGCGGGCCAGTTTACCCCATCAAAGATGGTGGCATCGCAATTTTTCAATTTGCGTGCTTCTGCTTACATTCCAGATTTGTTATGAATCGATGTTCGGCATGCCATCGACAAAAATACGCGAGCATTACGGGCATACGACGCGTGGGATCGCCTGCTCGGCGAGCACGCTTTCGTACAACGCTCGATAAGCATCGACCATCGCATCGACGTTGAAGCGTCTGGCGTATTCGCGCATACGGTCATGCACGCCCGGGTCTTCAAGCAGCGCCACTGCCTCATGCAACTTGCCGATGATCGACGACGGCCGTGCCATGTCGAACGCGAGATTCGTGCGCGGCTCGATGACTTCAGGAATGCCGCCGGTGTTCGCACCCACGACAGGCACGCCGTGCGAGTACGCTTCGACCGTCACGCGCCCGAACGGTTCGTTCCAGATCGACGGCACCACGAGAATATCGATGCCGTCGAAAAATTCGTCGGGGTTCACGCGGCCAAGATACTCGACGCGCGGATCGTCATACTTCGCCTTGATCGACTCGAGGTAATCCGCATCGGCGTGGCCGCCGACCGCTAGCGTCCATTGCAGCGTATTGTCCGCGAGCAGTTGCTCGAGCAGGACTTCCAGTCCTTTCTCTCGCGACACTCGCCCGAGCAAGCCGAGCCTGACCGGACCACCCTGATAACGGCGCGTGCGTTGCGCCGAGGTCGAATCTTCGTTGGACTCGCAGGCGTTGTAGATGACTGCAGTGCGCGTCGCGCGCGAAAAATAGCCGCTTTCCAGGTGTTTTTGCAGCACGAAGCGGCTGACGCCCACGGCGGCTGCGACACGCGCCGACGCGACCCGCTTGGGCTGGGCATATACCGAACAGACGCCGCATTGCCGCTCGCACGGCTTCGCATGCGAGAACATGATCGCCGTCGGACACATCAGATAGTAGTCGCGCGCCGTGTGCACGATCGGCACGCCGGCATTGCGGGCGAGCCGCCAGATATCGACGGACAGACAAGACAGATTGCTGGTGCTGATCACATCCGGCTTTTCACGCGCGATGATGCTCGACAACTTGCGCGACATGATGACGTTGTACACGTCGATGGCGTGCCAGATGAGCTTGGCGACGCGTCCGTGCTTTTCTCGCACGTGCGGCCAATACAGATTGACCGAGCGTAGTCGATACACCTTCACGCCGTTCACATCGTCGACGCGGTCCGCGCCCGTTCCCGTCGCGCAGACGACGCACACTTCGATGCCCGCCCTGACCAGACCTTCGGCGAGCAGTCGCGTCGATATCTCTGCTCCTCCGGGTTCATCCGGAAAGTAGAGGGTGTTCGCGATCAGTATCTTCACGACGTCGAGGTCTCCTTGAAAGGCCTGTTCAGAAACACGGCGGAGCGAAGTGCTTGGAGGGTTGAACAGTCGAGGACTCGACAGAAAACCCCATGAATTCAGGCATAACGTTAAATCATCATACTCGACGTCGAGCTGGTTCGACGTTGCGCTTGAGGCATTGCGGGCAGCGTGCCCGTCTCTGCCATGACAGAGACTCGCGCAAGCGCGTTTCGTCTGCGGCGAGTAAAACGCGGACAATTTGAAGCCGCGCGCGACGACTGCGATGCAGGAAACATAACAGCTTGCGCACTAGCGTTCAATGCAGTGCCGCACAGACAGGACGCGGAGAAACTGCGATGCCACTCATGCACAGTGTTCCGAGAGGCGGCAATTGAGCCACGTGCAAAAGCCACGAGCTCATGCCTCATGACTCGTGGCTTGCTGGACGAGGTTATGTCGGGATGCAGATTTTGCCGAAGACGCCGGGCCGATCGGTAGGCGTCAGCAATATGTTCTTGTTCAGGCAATATGCCGATCCATGGCATTAAGCCAGGACGCGCAGAGCCAGCACCGAACGCCGCGGCTCGCACCGCGGCGTTCGTCCGCATGGTTTATTGCGGTTCGTACCAGGAGTACGTCGGCAGCGTCGGCAACGGCGTACCGATCTGGAACGTGATATCCCGTAGCGACGTCAGCACGATCTTGCGCGGGTCGCCCATGTACCGCCGGACATCGCCGTTATCGTTGATATAGACGACGATGTTGCCCGTGATACCCGCGACGTTCGTGCTGGAAAGCGGCTGTCCCCAGATATCGAAAACCTCGCCCAGGGTGAACGTTTTCACGTTCGGCGTTTCGATATGAATGATGCCGGTATTGTCGTGCGTATGCATCTCGTAGTTGCACTGCGGCAAGATGCCTACATTCTTCGGGAACGCGAGCCACTGCCCGTCCTTGAAGATGGCGACGTGCGCGTGCACGTGGAAGGTTTCGGCCATGCCCGCCGCGCAAATCACACCATCTACCGGCGCACCCGTGCCGCCTGTCGAGGTCATGCCGTCCGCCCAGAACGGACTGCCCACGACGCCGCCGAAGGAAAGCGTGGTGACCGTCGACGTGAAGGGCGGCGGGTCGGTCCAGGTGTATGTCGCAATCTGCGCTGGCGGCGTCCCGACGACGAGCGTCACTTCGCCATGCTGCGGCAGCGCGAGGCTAGCGAGATCGCCGGTGTATTTCGTGAGCGTGCCGCCCGTATTGACCCAGGCGGTCACATTGCCGGTGAGGCCTGCTACGTTGGTGGTGCTGAGCGGCTGACCCCAGACAGCGAAGAACTGACCCAGCGTGTACGAACCGGTCGATGTCACGTCCATGCGGATCTTGCCCGACGCATCGACCGTGTGAACCGGATAGACGCAGCCGCGCTGCAGGGCCATCGTCGGCGCGACGCTTCCGATGTTCGCCGGCAAAGCAAGCTGTTTGCCGTTCTGATAAATCGACAGATGCGCGTAGCTGTACTTGTTACCCGCCACCGTGCAGGTGAGGTTATTGACCGCCTGACCCGTGCCGCCTGTGGATGTCGAGCCGTCGCTCCATTGCGCGGTGCCGAGCGTCGTGCCATCGACAACCGCGGTCGCCGCGGCTAGCGTCGGCGTGGTGTTCGTCGGCACGGCAGGGGTGCTTGCGCCGGTATCGCCCGAGTTCGTGGGCGACGTCGAGCCGTTGCTCGAACTGTTGTCACCGCCGCCGCCACCGCAAGCGGCGAGCAGTGCGAGTGCCGCGGCCGAGACTGTGCCGGTGATCCAGCGAGTGTGTCTACGTTTCTCTTTGAGCATGTGTCGACTCCGCCCCTTGGAAGGATTTCTGAAGGTGCTGCGGGCTGCACTGCGCGCGTTTGCGCGACGTGCATCCGGCATCCGAAGCATCGCGAATCGCTTCGGGGCAAGCAGACGCTTGCCCCGGAGCGACAGTCTCGATGCGATGACGCAAGTGTTGACGTCTGTCGCTGGGACGCCCGGTTGAACGACCGAATGTGTTTCGGTCGGGCGCACGCCTTGGAGCTCAGCGACTCATCGAAAGGGAGAAACCGGTCTGGCCAACTGTTTCGCCGGCAGGGGAAATGTAACGTCGATGCGTCGTCGTCGCAAGAGAAACAACCGTTGGATACGAGTTTCAATCGCGTGGTTTGCGAGTGTGTGCGCTCGCGTACATACGTCGGGGCGACGCTTCAGCGGAAAATTCATGTTGTGATCGAAGTGCCGTCCTTCAGACAACGAATCCTCGATAAACGCGGTACGCTAAATGCGAGCCAAAAATATGGCGGAAGCGATTTCGTCTGACGTTAAAAGAATTTTGGAGGCGAGCGAATGACTCTCTCGAAGTCGCTGATACACAGCGTCAAGGAATTGTTGCCCGATAACTTGTACCTGACTCTTTATCATCGTCGCAGAATCGGGCGCTTTCCGAAGATGCGCAATCCGACGACGTTCAATGAAAAGATCCTGCGACGCTGTCTCGAACCCGATCCGCGTTTCGGCGACCTCAGCGACAAGCTGAAAGTGCGCGAGTACGTGGCCGGGAAGATCGGCAGCGAGTATCTCGTGCCGCTCGTCGCAGAGCCATCGGTGTTCACCAGGAGCGTTTTCGATGCTCTTCCGACGTCCTTCGTGATGAAGGCGAATCACGGCAGCGGATTCGTTCATCTCGTCAACGACAAGAAGGAAACGTCGTTTGAAGAACTCGATGCAATGGCGCAACGCTGGTTATCGACCGATTTCTATGCGATCGCGCGAGAGCGACACTACCGCACGATCGAACGGCGCATTTTCTTCGAGGAACTTCTTGTCGGACAAGATGGCAAGGTTCCGCCCGATCTGAAGTTTCATGTCTTCAACAAGCACCCGGGCGACCCCAAAATTTTCATCCTCGTTATCGCGGACCGATTCGGAGAACGTCCGCGCGGCGACATCTACGACGAGAACTGGAACCTGCTCGACATCGGGATGGGCAAGTACTCGCGCAGCACCGCGCCGGCTCCGCGCCCGCCGAACCTGGACGCGCTGCTGTCCGTTGCCCGCGCGCTGGCCAGCGATTTCGAATTCGTGCGCGTCGATCTTTACGATCACGACAAAATCTACTTCGGGGAACTGACGTTCACGCCGGGCGGGGGCATGTTTGCGCTGCATCCCGACAGGGTGGACTACGAGTGGGGAAGCCTGATGTAAGACGCAACGTGGCACGCAGTGCGCAAGAAGTCTATTCGGGCATCTGCGCGCCACGCCATACGCGGCACTGCTGACGGACAACTTCATGCAATGAATCGTGCGCGCCGTAGATTCGGCGTAGCCACATGGCATCGCTCAAACCGGAAACCACACTACGCCGGATGATATCGAGGCCTTCGGCGGCGCCCAGCGCTTGCGCATGGCTGGCGATCGCGTCCAGCGTGGCGAGGATGTCGGACCGGATCGTCGCGCTTTGGCCTGTCTGCGGATTCACACATGTCCCATCCAGCCCGAACCGGCACGCCATGAAGCGATTGGTTCGGTACACTTCATAATCCCGCTCACTGAGCCGCACGGGCTTCTCGACAAGAAGATACCGTGCGAGCGCCTGAATATAAGCGGCAATCGCTGCGGCCCATTCCACACGTAGCGGTGTGTCCATAACCCGTATTTCGATCGTGCCGTAACCCGGACTTGGACGAATGTCCCAGTAAAAGTCTTTCAGACTTTTGACGAGGCCCGTGTTCGTCATGCGGTCGAAGTATTGTTCGAATTCGGACCAGCTCGTCATGAAAGGCGCTCGCCCCGATAAAGGAAATGGGGCGACCGAATTGAGTCGCGCGCACTGGAACTGCGTGTCGCTTCCCTGTACGAAGGGAGAAGAAGCCGCCAGGGCAATGAAGTGCGGAACGTAACGCGAAAGCGAATGCAATAGAACGAGCGCGGTGTCAGGATCGGAGCAGCCCACATGCACGTGCTGGCCGAAGATGGTGAATTGCTGGTACAGCGCCCCGTACAGTCCCATGAGGTACTCCGAGCGCTCGCGCCCGTCGGAGCGTTGGTCGTACCAGTTCTGGAAGAAATTCGTGCCTCCGCCGCATACCCCGACATTCAGAAAGTCGGCTGCCCGGACCAGCGTATCGCGAAGTACCTGCAATTCGCTTCTGACTTGATCGAAGTCCTTGCATACGCCGGTCGACAACTCGATCATGCCTTCTGTCGTTTCCGGGTTGATCGCTCCCGCAAAACTCTCTTCCTTGACGCGATTCAACAACTCCGTCGTCGCCTTCGTCAGATTGTAGTCATGCGTGTTGACGACCTGAACTTCGAGTTCGACGCCAATCGTGAACGGATCTGATGACGCAAATGGCTGCAGCATGGGATGTCCTGTCGCACGGAGACGAAGACCGGAATCGGCGTTTTTAATTCTACGCGACTCGGCTTGATCTCAATGGGACTCCGTCGAAGACGGACGTGCGATTATCAGGCGCAAGCAAAGAGGCATGCACGGATTGCGTGCATGCAGCTTCAGCGGCCCGAGCGCTCTGCGCTAGCGCCCGATGTAGCAGGGCGGCCAGGGCCGGACACGGCCCTGAGCGCAACATCCACCCTGCTCAATCCGGCAACACGTTGGGAACGCACACGCGACCTTCCATCAGCACGCGCGCGCTACGGCTCATGATGGCTTTTTTCACCTGCCACTCACCGTTCGATTCGACCGCTTCCGCGCCGACGCGCAACGTGCCCGACGGATGGCCGAAGCGCACCGACTGACGCTCGCCGCCGCCCGCCGCGAGGTTGACGAGCGTGCCTGGAATGGCCGCCGCGGTGCCGATGGCAACCGCAGCCGTGCCCATCATCGCGTGATGCAGCTTGCCCATCGACATTGCGCGCACGAGCACATCGACATCGTCCGTGCCGATGCGCTTGCCGCTCGATGCGACGTATTCCGCCGGCGGCGCGACGAACGCGATCTTCGGCGTGTGCTGACGCGTGGCGATTTCATCGAGGTTCCTGATCAGCCCCATGCGCAACGCGCCGTATGCGCGAATGGTTTCGAAGCGCTTCAGCGCCGCATCGTCGCCGTTGATCGCGTCCTGAAGCTCGGTGCCCGTGTAGCCGATTGCGTTCGCGTTCACGAAGATCGTCGGAATGCCCGCGTTGATCATCGTCGCCCTGAACGTGCCGACGCCTGGGACGTGAAGTTCGTCGACGAGATTGCCCGTCGGAAACATCGCGCCTTCCGCGCCTTCTTCCTCCGCAGCCGGATCGAGAAACTCGAGCTGCACTTCGGCGGCCGGGAACGTCACGCCATCCAGTTCGAAGTCGCCTGTTTCCTGCACCGCGCCGCGCGTCATCGGCACATGCGCGATGATCGTCTTGCCGATATTCGCCTGCCAGATGCGCACGACCGCAATGCCGTTGTCCGGCACGCGCTCCGGATCGACGAGGCCGCTCGAAATCGCGAACGGTCCGACCGCCGCCGAAAGATTGCCGCAGTTGCCGCTCCAGTCGACGAAGGGCTTGTCGATGGCGACCTGGCCGAAGAGATAATCGACATCATGATCGGGCCGCGCGCTCTTCGAGACGATGACCGTCTTGCTCGTGCTCGACGTCGCGCCGCCCATGCCGTCGATCTGCTTGCCATACGGGTCCGGGCTGCCGATGACGCGCAGGAAAAGCGCATCGCGTGCGGGACCGGGCACGCGCGCCGCTTCGGGCAAATCGTTCAGGCGAAAGAAAACGCCCTTGCTGGTGCCGCCGCGCATGTAGGTTGCGGGGATCTTGATCTGGGGTGCGGGTGCCATGTTATTCCTTTGTTAGAGAGACGGCGTCCGGTGTCAGGCCGCTGCCTTCGACGACTCCAGGAAGTCCTGAGCGAAGCGTTGCAGCACGCCACCCGCTTCGTAGATCGAGACTTCTTCGGCGGTGTCGAGGCGGCACGTCACCGGCACTTCGACACGCTCGCCGCTCTTGCGATGGATCACGAGCGTGAGATCCGCGCGCGGCCTGCGCTCGCCGATCACGTCATAGGTCTCGGTCCCGTCGATGCCGAACGTCTGGCGATTCGCGCCCGGCTTGAATTCGAGCGGCAGCACGCCCATGCCGATCAGGTTCGTGCGATGAATGCGCTCGAAACCTTCCGCGACGATCGCTTCGACGCCCGCGAGCCGCACGCCTTTCGCCGCCCAGTCGCGCGACGAGCCTTGCCCGTAATCCGCGCCGGCGATGATGATGAGCGGCTGCTTGCGCTCCATGTAGGTTTCGATCGCTTCCCACATGCGCGTGACCTTGCCTTCCGGTTCGATGCGGGCAAGCGAGCCCTTCTTCACCTGACCATCGACTGTCGCCATTTCATTGATGAGCGTCGGATTCGCGAAGGTCGCGCGCTGCGCCGTCAGATGATCGCCGCGATGCGTCGCGTACGAATTGAAGTCTTCCTCGGGCAAGCCCATTTTCGTGAGGTATTCCCCAGCCGCACTGTTCGCGAGGATCGCGTTGGACGGCGAGAGATGGTCGGTCGTGATGTTGTCGCCGAGCACGGCGAGCGGGCGCATGCCTTCGAGGGTCCGTTCGCCAGCGAGCGCGCCTTCCCAGTACGGCGGGCGGCGAATGTAGGTGCTTTGCGCGCGCCAGTCGTAGAGCGGGCTGATGGCTTCGCCGCTCGCCGGGGTCAGCGCGAACATCGGCTCGTAGACGCGACGGAACTGCTCCGGCTTCACGCTCTGTTTGACGATGGCGTCGATCTCCTCGTCGCTCGGCCAGATGTCTTTCAGATACACGGGCTGGCCGTTCGTGCCGATCCCGAGCGCATCGCGTTCGATGTCGAACCGGATCGTGCCCGCAATCGCATAGGCGACGACGAGCGGCGGCGACGCGAGAAACGCCTGCTTCGCATATGGATGAATGCGGCCATCGAAGTTGCGATTGCCGGAGAGCACGGCGGTCGCGTACAGATCGCGATCGATGATTTCCTGCTGAATCGCGGGATCGAGCGCGCCGGACATGCCATTGCATGTCGTGCATGCGAACGCGACGATGCCGAACCCGAGCCGCTCCAGATCCGGCAGCAGGCCGGCTTCCTGCAAATACAGTTCGACCGCTTTCGAGCCCGGCGCCAGCGACGATTTCACCCACGGCTTGCGCGTGAGGCCCTGCGCATTCGCATTGCGCGCGAGCAGCGCCGCCGCGATCACGTTGCGCGGATTGCTGGTGTTGGTGCAACTCGTGATCGCAGCGATGATCACCGCGCCATCGGGCATCTGCCCGGGCGTGTCGTCCCATTTGCCTGCGATGCCGCGCGACGCCAGTTCCGAAACGGGCAGGCGCTTGTGCGGATTGGACGGCCCCGCCATGTTGCGCACGACCGTCGAGAGATCGAAGCGCAACACGCGTTCATATTCCGCATGCGCGAGCGAATCGGCCCACAGCCCGGCTGTTTTTGCATAGTGCTCGACGAGGCTCACTTGCTTGTCGTCGCGGCCGGTGAGACGCAGATACTCGATCGTCTGCTCGTCGATATAGAACATCGCGGCGGTCGCGCCATATTCGGGCGCCATGTTCGAGATCGTCGCGCGGTCGCCGAGCGTCAGGCTCGATGCGCCTTCGCCGTAGAACTCCAGGTACGCGCCGACTACCTTCTCCTTGCGCAGGAATTCGGTGAGCGCGAGCACGATGTCGGTGGCCGTGATGCCCGGCTGACGCTTGCCGGTCAGCTCGACGCCGACGATATCCGGCAAGCGCATCCACGACGCGCGCCCCAGCATTACGTTCTCGGCTTCGAGGCCGCCCACGCCGATCGCGATCACGCCGAGCGCATCGACGTGCGGCGTGTGGCTATCGGTGCCGACGAGCGTATCCGGATACGCGATGCCGTCGATCGCATGAATCACAGGCGACATGCGCTCCAGATTGATCTGATGCATGATCCCGTTGCCCGGCGGAATCACCTCGACATTCTTGAATGCTTTCTTGGTCCAGTTGATGAAGTCGAACCGATCTTCGTTGCGCCGGTCCTCGATCGCGCGGTTCTTCGCGAACGCATCCGGATCGAAGCCGCCGCATTCCACCGCGAGCGAATGATCGACGATGAGCTGCACGGGCACCACAGGATTCACTTTGGCGGGATCGCCGCCCTGATCCGCGATGGCGTCGCGCAGACCCGCTAGATCGACGAGCGCCGTCTGTCCGAGAATGTCGTGACACACGACGCGCGCCGGGAACCAAGGGAAATCGCGTTCCCGCTTCCTTTCGACGAGCTGCATCAGCGATGCTTCGAGGATCGCCGGATCGCAGCGGCGAACGAGATTCTCCGCGAGCACGCGCGAGGTGTAGGGCAGCTTGTCATAGGCGCCCGGCGCGATGGCTTCGACGGCTGCGCGCGCATCGAAGTAATCGAGTGAGGAGCCGGGCAGGGGTTTGCGGTTTGCAGTGTTCATCGCGGTGTCTCGGTCATTGCATGGTCTTTCAGATGCCACGCTCGAAGGGTATTGCGGGGCGACCCCTTCGTTTGAAAATTCGGGCTATTGCAGGCGCCGCAGGCTTGGGAGTCGAAGAGAGAGTACGCTCAACTTGGGGTATCGTGCGCCGTCGCGACACGGCTCGAAGCAAGAAGGAAGGCTCGCTGCCGGATGCGGCAGCGAAGCCCCGATCGGTATGCCTCAGGAACGCTTCGCCAGCGGGACGAACTCGAGATTATCCGGTCCGGTGTAATTCGCGCTCGGCCGAATGATCTTGTTGTCGATGCGTTGCTCGATGATGTGCGCGCTCCAGCCTGAAGT
>NZ_JALQDH010000121.1:0-29525 GCF_023631365.1 Caballeronia sp. INML2
CCGGTCTTGCCGACCGTGCACAGCGCGGTATTGCCCGCCGTCACGCCGGACAGCGCGACGGATTTCTTCGGCTTGAATGCGCCTGCGGATGCGGTGCTGTTGTCTGCTTCGCTCATTGATTTCGTCTCCTTCACAAGGGTTATTTCTTCGCAGCAAAAAGCTGATCGAGTTTCTCTTCGTAGGCGTGATAGCCGAGATACTTGTACAGATCGGCGCGCGTCTGCATCGTTTCGACGGCGGCCTTTTGCGTGCCGTCGCGCTTCACGGTCTCGTAGAAGTTGAGCGCGGCGGCGTTCATCGCGCGATACGCGCCGCAACAATACAACGCGATGTCGACGTTTGCATCCTTCAGTTCATCGACCGTGAAGAACGGCGTGGAGCCGAACTCGGTCAGGTTCGCGAGAATCGGCACGCGCACGGCGGCCTTGAAGCGGCGATAGTCGTCGAGCGTTTTCATCGCTTCGGGGAAGATCATGTCGGCGCCCGCCTCGACATAGGCGATGGCGCGCTCGATCGCCGCATCGATGCCTTCGGCGGCAGCCGCGTCGGTGCGCGCCATGATGACGAACGATTCGTCGGTGCGGGCATCGACGGCGGCCTTCACGCGATCGACCATTTCGCCGGTCGGCACGACTTCCTTGCCCGGGCGATGCCCGCAGCGCTTCTGCCCGACCTGATCCTCGATATGGACGGCAGCCACGCCCGCCTTGATGAACGAACGGATCGTGCGCGCGATGTTGAAGGCGCCGCCCCAACCCGTGTCGATGTCGACCATGAGCGGCAGCGAGGAGGCGTCGGTGATGCGGCGCGCGTCGATGAGCACGTCTTCCATCGTGCTGATGCCGAGATCGGGGATGCCGAGCGAATTGGCGGCCACGCCGCCGCCGGACAGATAGAGCGCCTTGAAACCGACGGCTTCGGCCATCTTCGCGGCGTAGGCGGTGATCGCACCCACGACCTGCAACGGCGATTCGTCTCTGACGGCCTGGCGGAACCGCGCGCCTGCGGTCTGTGCGGACTGGTTTTCGGAACTCACGTTTCGTCTCCTGATGAAGTCGGCCCTATAGAGCAAGTTGCTTGCCAGTTCGCGTCATCGGCGTAAGTCATTGATTTTACTGATCAAGAACATTCTGGCAAAACGTGGTTGTTTTCACGGCTGAAATTTCAGATTTCGAAGCTGAAATGCATGCTGCATACTGAACGCGCTCCACCGCGTCATTCAAGGCAGAAGACCATGCAAACGGACTCCGCGTCTCGCCCGCGCATCTGGGCGGTCGGTATCAGCCGGCTCAGAGCGTTATTCATCGATATCGCCGGCGCCTATGCCGACCGCGCCGAACTCGACGTCGTCCCGCTCGGCTACGAGGACGCCGCGCGAAGCATCGAAGGCGCGCGCGACGAGCGGCCGGATGTCGTCGTGGCCGGCGGCTCCAATGGCGCCTATCTCAAGGGCCGCGTGTCCGTGCCGGTCGTCGTGATCAGCCCGACCGGCTTCGACGTCATGCACGCGCTCACGAAGGCGCGGCGCGAGGGCGCGAGCGTCGCGCTCGTCACGCATGGCGATACGCCCGCGGAAATACGCCGGTTCCTCGCCGCATACGGCATCGACATGATCTGCGAATCGTATCGCTCGGCGCAGGACGCGGAGAGCCTCGTGCTGGACTTGCGCGATCGCGGCGTCGACGTCGTGGTCGGCCCGGGCCTCGTCGCGGACCTGGCCGCCGACGCGGGCATGAGCTCGGTGTTCCTCTACTCGCGTACATCCGTCGTCGCCGCGTTCGAGACCGCACTGGAAGTCGCCCAGGCGATGCGCCACGAAGTCGCACGGCGCAATCGCCTCGACAACCTTTTGCAGCATCTTCGCGATGGCGTCGTCGCGGTCGATGCGGGCGGCCGCATCGAAGCGATCAATCGCCGGCTCGCCGCCGCGCTCGGCATTGCCGATGCATCGCGCGCGGTCGGCCGGGCGCTGCTCGATGTCGCGCCCGAACTCGACGGCGTCTTGCCCGTCGCCGACGGCGATGTGTTCGGCGCCGTGCGCGGCGTGAGCTACGCGATCCATCGCGGACCGCTGGCGAGCGAGGGCGCATCGGGCGGCACGATCTTCACGTTTCAGGAATCGCGCGCAGTCGAGCGCCTCGACCGGACGCTGCGTTCACGGCAGGGCGCGCAGGAATTCGTCGCGCGGTACCGGCTGGAGGACGTCGTCGGTGAATCGGAGCCGATCGAGCGGGTAAGAGCGCTCGTGCGCCGCTACGCGAAATCCGATGCCACCGTGCTGATTCTCGGCGAAAGCGGCACAGGCAAGGAAATGGTCGCGCAAAGCATGCATCGCCTGAGCCGTCGCAAGGACTTTCCATTCGTCGCGATGAACTGCGGCGCATTCCCCGAAGCGCTGCTCGAAAGCGAGCTGTTCGGCTACGAGGAGGGCGCGTTCACGGGCGCGCGCAAGGGCGGCAAGGCCGGCCTGATCGAAGCAGCGCATCGCGGAACGTTGTTTCTCGACGAAATCGGCGAAATGCCGCCTTCGCTGCAAAGCCGCCTGTTGCGTGTGCTGCAGGAAAGAGAAGTCATCCGCCTCGGATCGACGGAACCGACGCGCGTCGATATCCGCGTCATTGCCGCGACGCATCGCACGCTCGCCGAGGGTGTCGCCGATGGCTCGTTTCGGGCCGACCTCTTCTATCGCATCAATATTCTGAGTGTCGCTGTGCCGCCGTTGCGCGCGCGATCCAGCGACATCCTGCCGTTGGCGACGGAGTTGCTGATGCAGGCCGCGAGGCGCGACAAGGCGCTCGCGCTCTGCGTGCCCGGCCGCGACGACGCGCAGCGCCTGCTCGCGCCGCTTGAGCAGGCGCTGCGCCTCTATCCGTGGCCCGGCAACGTCCGCGAGTTGCAGAACATCGTCGAGCGCATTGCCGTGGAGATCCCGGACATGGAGATCGAGAAGGATCGGCCCGTCGCGTTGTCGCTCGACGACTTGCAGGCGATCGCGCCCGAGCTGTTCGAAAACAAGACCGAAGCCAACGCGGATCTTTCGCTTCGCGACCTCGGCCGTTCGGTGGAAGCCGATCAGATCCGTGCGTCGATGGCCGCGTTCGGGGGCGATCGGGACGCCGTCTGCAAGGCGCTCGGCATCAGCAAGACGACCTTGTGGCGAAGGCTCAACGCGAAGCGTTGAAGTTCCTGAAGGCGGCAGCGGCCGGCTCGCCGAACTGCAGCGCGGCGAGCTGCGCATAGAGCGGCGAGCTTTGCAGCAACTCGGCGTGACGGCCTTGCGCGACGATGCGGCCGTGCTCCATGACGACGATCCGGTCGGCCTGCTGGACAGTAGCCAGTCGATGCGCGATGACGAGCGTGGTGCGATTCTGCGCGGCATTGTCCAGCGCCGTCTGCACGAGTCGTTCGCTCGCTGCGTCGAGCGCGCTGGTCGCTTCGTCGAGCAGCAGGATCGGCGGGTCACGCAGGATCGCGCGCGCGATCGCGATGCGCTGACGCTGGCCGCCCGACAGCCTCACGCCGCGCTCGCCGAGAAAGGTGTCGTAGCCCTGCGGAAGCTGCTCGATGAAACCGGCGGCCGCGGCCATGTCGGCGGCGCGTCGTACTTGCGTGAGCGTTGCGTCGGGCATGCCGTACCGGATGTTGTCGAAGACGCTTCCTGAAAAGATCACCGAGTCCTGCAACACGACGCCGAGCGCGCCGCGCAACGTGCCGAGCGACATGTGCCGGGTCGCGACACCGTTGATCGAAATGCTGCCGGATTGCGGGTCGTAGAACCGCAGCAGCAATTGAAACAGCGTGGTCTTGCCTGCTCCCGATGGCCCGACGAGCGCGACATGCTCGCCAGGGCGGACATGGAGCGAGAACCCGGATAGCGTCGCGATGCCTTCGCGGGAAGGATAGGAAAAGCTCACGTCGTCGAAGCGTATGCCTTCGCCCGCGGCTGGCATCGGCACCGTCGTTGCGGCCTGCGCCACGGGCGAGCGCGCGGCCAGGAGTTGCATGAGCCGTTCGGTTGCGCCGGCGGCGCGCTGCAGATCGCCCCACACCTCCGCGAGCGTGCCGACGGCACCCGCCGTGAACACCGCGTAGAGGATGAACTGCGACAACTGGCCCGCTGTCATCTGCCTTGCCAGCACGGCCTGCGCGCCGAGCCAGAGCACGAAGACGACGGCGGCGAACACGAACACGATGACCACGGCCGTCAACCCGGCGCGCGCGCGGATTCGCGTGAGCGCTGTCTCGAAGGCGGATTCCACCGCCGCGCCGAAGCGCCGCGCTTCGTAGGCTTCCTGCGTGTATGACTGGACCGTCGGCATGGCGTTGAGGATCTCGCCCGCCAGCGCGCTTGCGTTCGCGACCTTGTCCTGGCTGGCGCGCGAAAGCCGCCGGACGCGACGGCCGAAGAAGACGATAGGCGCGACGACCACGATCAGCACGGCGATGATGTAGCCGGACAGTACCGGGCTCGTCGTCACCAGCATCGCGATGCCTCCCACCGTCAGCAAGGCATTGCGCAATCCCAGCGACAGGCTGGTGCCCACCACCGTCTGGATCAAAGTGGTGTCGGTGGTGAGGCGCGAGAGGACTTCGCCCGTCTGCGTCGTTTCGAAGAACTGGGGGCTCATGCCCATGATGTGATCGTAGACCGCGCGCCGCATGTCGGCCGTCACGCGCTCGCCCAGCCACGATACCCAGTAGAAGCGCAGAGCCGTCGCGCCCGCGAGGACGAGGGAGACGATGAAAAGCGCGATGAAATAGCGATCGATATGCGTCCGGTCCCCGCTGGCGAACCCGCGATCGATCAGATATCTGAAGGCCATCGGCAGGGCCAGTGTCGCGCCCGCCGACGTCACCAGCGCGAGGAACGCGAGCGCCCAGCGACCGGCATACGGCCGCAGGTACGGAGCGAGAGAGAAGAGCAGGCCGACGCGCGGCAAAGGGGCTGCTGCAGATGACATGGAATCCTGGCGTGGTGGACAGAGCGGTCGATGGCATCGAGCGTCGAAGAGAACCGCTTGCGGGTTCTGACGTTCGTCCGTTGCCAAGCCAGATTATCTTCTTGCGGCGAGCGATACGCGTTCGGGCGCGCAAACGAAACGATACTTATCGGCGTTTCTCCAGCGAAGGCGATCGCGACTCCAAAGACGACGAGTCCTGCGGCGCCCGGTTCGTCCCCGCGAACTCCCTGCGATAAGCCGCCGGCGTGGTGTGCTTCAACGCGCGAAATTGCCGGTTGAAGTTGGCCACGTTCGGAAATCCCGATTGCGAAGCGATCACCGAAACCGCCCATGAAGTATCGGCGAGCATCCGGCATGCATGACCGATGCGAACGCGGTTCAGATATCTGCCGACGCTCTCGCCCAGATGCTGCGCGAAGTAGCGGTTCAACGTTCGCTCCGAGAGCGTCGCTGCGTCGGCAAGCTCGCGCAACGTCAGGCGCTCTGCGAAGCGGGCGTCGATCACGCCAAGGGCGCGATTGATACGCTCGGGTTCGTGACCGGAAGGCCGTCCCGGCTGCCCTTTATCGAACGCTCGGGGCGAGGCGAGCGGCGTGGCGTCCCGGTCCGCGAGCTCGCACAGGACGTCCAGCACGGCGCCCAGGCGTTCTCTGGGTGATCGGGACAACAACGGTGCGAGCCTTCGACTGACGATCTCGCCGGCCTCCTGCGCGAACGCGAGCCCGGATGCCCCGCGGCGCAGCAGTTTTCGCAGCGGTTCGTACTCGGGGCAGCAATCCGCGAGACGCCGCGCCCAATCGCCGCTGAACCAGATAACGATCGCCACTTGCGGCGCACCGGCGTCGATCGACTTGTTCGAGGCCCACGTATGCGGTAGATCCGGCGGCACCAGCACGAGGTCGTCGCCTTCGTAATCGACGATCGAATCGCCGATATAACGCTTTCCGCGACTGTTCATCGTGAGCGTGAGCTCGTACTCCGGATGGTGATGCCATTCGAACGGTATCCGGGGCAGCTTGCGATGAAAAACCCGTATCGAGCAGCCGGCTTCCATCGTGACGTGTTCGTAAGCGGGCTTCATGACCGGATATGCAAATAGATTGTCCCGATTGTATCGCAGCGAAAGCGCGCGCCCGTCTAAGCTGTAGGCACTCGAAAACATCTGGAGACCCGCTGTGGAATCCCTGAACATTCAAGATCTGCCCGCTGCCATCCGCGCGGTGAAAAAGCAGCTTCGCAACGAGCTGCCCCGCTACAAGGAAGTATTTCAGGAGGTCGAGGCCGAAATGAGGCGCAAGGTCGATGAGATCGCGGAACTTCGTCGACGCGGCGAACCGGTGATTCCGGAGATCCGGTATGCCGACATCGTCGCGGGACGCGTCGGGGACGATGCGATCGCCGCAATCAGGCATCGCGGCGCGTGCGTCGTGCGCGGCGTCTTCAGTGCGCAGCGCGCGGCGGGATGGGACGAGGCGATCGCGGACTATGTCGAGGCCAACCGTCTGGACGAGAAGCTCGCGCATCGGGCGGAGGACAAATATTTCGGCAATCTCGCATCGGGCAAGCCGCAGATTTACGGCATCTACTGGTCCGGCCCGCAGGTCGAGGCGCGCCAGTCACGGGAGCTCACGCAGACGCGCGTGTTTCTGAACCGGCTGTGGAAATGGGAGAGCGAAGGGCGCGTTCATTTCGATCCCGACCAGGTGCCCGTGTATGCGGATCGCCTGCGCCGGCGGCCGCCCGGCTCAGCGTCGCTCGGGCTTTCTCCTCATTGCGATGGCGGCTCTGTCGAACGATGGCTCGACGACAATTTCCGGCGTGTGTATCGACATGTGTTCAGCGGCGACTGGCGCCGTTACGACCCCTTCGACGCGGCGTATCGCCCCGAGGCGCGCGAGATTCCGTCTCCCGCAGTCTGTTCGATGTTCCGCACCTTCCAGGGCTGGACGGCGCTCACCCCGCAGGGGCCCGGCGACGGAACCTTGCAACTGGTGCCGATCGCAAATGCTTTGGTCTACGTGCTGCTGCGCGCGCTTCAGGACGATATCGCCGAGGACGACCTGTGCGGCGCGACGCCGGGCCGCGCGTTGTCGATCAGTTCGACATGGCACGCGCCCTTGCACGAAGCGCTCTCGTCGATTCCGCCGATGCAGGCTGGCGACACCGTCTTCTGGCACAGCGATGTGATTCACGCGGTGGAGGATGAACATCGCGGCAAGGGCTACAGCAACGTGATGTACATCGCGGCGGCGCCCGGCTGCGCGAAGAACGACGAGTACCTCAAACGGCAACTGCCGGCATTCGTCAAGGGCGAGAGCCCGCCCGACTTCCCGGCCGATAACTTCGAGACCGATTTCGTCGGCCGTTCCACCGAAGGCAGTCTGACTGCCCTCGGCAAGCAGCAACTTGGATTCGATCTCTGATCCGTGCGGTCAGTTCGAGAATGTTTCGCGCGGCGTCTACAGCAGGGATTGTCCCTGCGCGAGGATCTTGTCGCAAACCTGCTTCGTGACTTGTTCCTTCAGGCCGCCGCCGCTCAGATCGACCTGCTTGCCGTTGCCGCTATCGAGGATTCCCTTGGCGCCATCGAGGTATCCGCCGTTGCTCGACGCCGAGCCGCCGAGCTTGCTCATGAGCCCGTCCTTGACCGGCGATGCGCCGCCTCCGAGATAGTTGTTCTTGATGCAGTACTCCAGTACGCCGGCGACATTGCCGGTGCTGCCGGAGGATAGCGAGTCCAGCGACAGACCGTTGCCCATTCCGCCGAGATTGTCGAGGCCGCCGCCCGCCGCGGCGTTCTTGCCTTGATCGAGCAGGTTGCCGAGTTGGGCGTAGGTCATGGGGACGTAAAGCAAGGTCGCGGCCAGCATTCCACCGACCCAGAGGTGACGTTTGCTCGAGATCATGCTGCCTCCTTTTTGGGGAGCTTTAACTATAGTGCTTCTGAAGGCTCGTGCAGGCCGCAGGCGATCAGCCTGCGCATTTCGCGTAACAGGACCGAAAGAAACGGCAGGATTGATGCGCACGACGGTTGCCGCGAAGATCACGAACTCGCCGCGCTTCGCGCGCGGTGCTGCCCGTCACGGCGCGTCGATCACCTGCGCGCCCGCTGCCGCCCGCCGCTCGCCTTGGCGACGCACGGCGTCCGGGCCGACCGTCGACATGATCAACGGTGACGCCGCACGACGCCTGCGCGTCACGACGCGAGCTTGCGTGCCAGCCGGCGCATGCCGTCGAAGATCGAATCGGCGACGTCCATCGGGAATTCGCGTGGCAGCAGCGCGGCCACTTCGTCGATGACAACTGGCGTGCGCGTACCGAGTTCATCGATCATCGTCTCGACTTCGGCAGCGGCGAGCCCGACGCGCCGTCCCTGCGCGACCCAGTGCCGGCGCTGGATTTCGCCGATCAGATAGTGGACGTTCTTGCCGCGCACGGCCATCGCGAGCCGCACGCGCCGCGCGGCGAACTTGTCGTGCCCTCGTCCGATGACCGGATGCGCCGAAAGCACGTCATAGAGCGGTGTCGATTCGTACTGGTTGCCGGGCAGATGCGCGATGCTGAAGTTCTTCGCGTGGCCATCGGTGGCGGCGAGCAGCCAGAAGATCATCTGCGTCAGAAAGAAGTGACGGCGATCACGCGCGGCGTGCGTCGATCCGGAGAGCACGTCCATGATCCGTTCTATGCCCGGGCCGCCGTCCGATTCGTACTTGTGCAGCGCGGGCGTACCGGTGGCCTGACACATGTCTTCCTGCGGCAGGCGCAGAATCCACGACTTGTCGCTCGACAGGCGGCGATCGAAGCGTTCGACGACCAGCACCTTCTGATCCGCGAACCGGTCCATCTCGCAGCGCGCGATGGGCAGGCCATAGGCGGCAACGATCTTCGAGCAAAGCCATTCGTTCTCGACCGACGTGCGCATGTCGGCGCGCATGTTTCCGACGAGGCCAAGCGGCAGCTTGAAGATATGCGTGGTCGGGGTGCTGCCTTCGGGCAGAAGCCAGCGCCTGCCGTGACGCAGAAGCGCGGTCTTTTCCTGCGCGCCGGCGATGGAAAGGCGCAGGTCGTCGACCGGCTCGTGCTGTCCGAGCTGTGGCGCGGATGTCGTCTCGCGCAAGAGACGCGCGATCTGCGATTCGGTGAGCGCGCGGCCCTTGATGCTTTCGAGATCGACGGGCGCTTCGCCGGGCGGTAGCATCTGAAGCGCGCCGACGCAATCGCGGCCCAACTGGGCGAGCAACTGGAACGGCGTCGTGCCGCCGGTGCGGAATCGCGTGGCGATGCGGCGGCGGATCGGCTCGCTGTCGGGCAAGAGGTTGTCGAAGAAATCCGTGACGAGCTGCCCGCGCCACGGCTGATTGCCTGGCGTAAAGGGCAGCGACAGCGATAGCGGACGGCCCTGCGTATCGGCGATCCAGTCATCGCGATAGACGAGGCGTTCGCCGGCGGGACCGTTCTCCCAGTATCCGACGGGCAGGCCGTTCATCCACAGGTCGAGCCGTCCCGTTTGCGTGCGGCGCGCCATGATTACCAGTGCTCCCGTTTCTTCGTGGCGGCGGTCGTGGCGCTTTTACGCGCGGGCGTGACCTCGGTCTGTCGCGATGCGCGGCGGGACCGCGCCGTTGTGGCTTTCGCGGCGGCGGGGGGCGGGTCGGTCAGCGCGGCTTCGTTTGCCTGGGCAGAACGGGCGGTTGCGGCTCGGGTTAGCGCAAGTTCCACGTCTAGCGCGCGCAAAACCTTGAATAAGCGCTCGACGCTCACAGCCGCGGGATTGGCTTCGAGTTGCGCGTAAGTCTGCTGGGTGACGCCGAGACGCGCGGCGACCATTGCTTGCGTGAGGCCCGCGGCCTTGCGGAAGCCGAGCAGGATAGGCCTGAGCTGGCTCAGTGTTTTCAGGGAATAGTTCACCACGCGCTCCTACAGGCTTTGGACTGTAATGCGATCTTACAGCCTATTGGCTGTTTCAGGAAAAAACAGTCTATCGTCTGTAAATCGGGTGTGGCCGGTATCCGCACCGCTACAATCCAGTTTCTCAAGGATAAGCGAGGTGTCTATGGAATTGATGCTCGAGCGGCTTTCGGAGTCGGTGGCTTCAGCGGAAAGTCTGGAGCAGCTCACGAGACCGTTGCTTGAAATGCTTGAAATCGTCACGGGGCTGGAGTCGGTCTATCTGACTTCCATCGATGAAGCCGCCGGGATTCAGTTCGTCGATTTCGCGCGGAACTCGGGCGAGCTTCGCATCGATGAAGGACTGGAGGTGCCCTGGGCCGATACGCTTTGCAAGCGATGCATCGACGAAGGACGCCGCTTCACGTCCAATGTCAGCGAAGTATGGGGCGACTCTCAGGCTGCCAGAGCGCTCGGCATCGAAACCTATGCGAGCGCACCGATATGCGCGAGCAACGGCCTGATCATCGGCACGCTCTGCGGCGCGAGCAGGAAGAGTCAGGCTATCGGGCCGCGCGCCCGCAGTGCGCTCAACGTGTTCTCGAAGATCATCGCTCAGCATATCGAGCGGGAACGCTTGCTGGAGGAAGTGCGCCGCTCCAACGAATATCTGACGAAGTTCGCCCTGACCGATACGCTGACCGGGCTGCCGAATCGGCGCGCATTACAGGACGAACTGGGCCGGCTGCTGGCAAGGGCCGCAAGAGATGGGTCGTATGTGATCGTCGGCATGATCGATCTCGACGATTTCAAGAAGATCAACGACGAGTTCGGTCATGCGGCCGGCGACAGTCATTTGCGCGACTGCGCCGAACGCATTGCGAAAGTCACGCGGGACACGGATATGCTCGCGCGCATCGGCGGCGATGAATTTGCGTTCGTGGGTCCGGGTCCTTCCGATCTCGACGAGGCGAACCGGATTGCAGCCGAGATTCAGGCGCGCTTTGCGCGGGCCGGAAGTGGAACGAGCTTGCCCGGACGTCATCAGGCGGGCGCTTTCGGCGTGAGCATCGGTGCCGTTGCGGTACGGTTCGTGAGCGCCGATCAGGCGATCGCCCTTGCCGATACAGCTATGTACGAGAACAAGCGCGAGCGGAAGCGGGGGCGAAATGAGGCTGCATCGGCGAAAGAATGATTCGCCGATGCGGGCGTTGACGATCACCTATTGACGACAACGCCATCACGCCGTGGGGCGATAGCGTGCATCAGTGAAACCGGATCGGCCATCGCGTGAGGGCAACGTATCGGATGAGTCCGGCGCGCCGCGCTCCGCTTCGCTCATTTTTTCGATCCTGGTGAGCAGGTCGGCTACCGTCGAGAACTGGTGGTGAAGAAGGTGACGGCTTTGCAACAGGCGCTCGAGCCGGCGACGCCAATACATCAGCGGAAGCGCCGGATTCGACGCGTAGAGAACCGCTTCGATCGCGATTCGAATGTGGGCAATGTCGGCGTCGATCATCCGAAGCTCGAATGCGCTGACAATGTTGCTATCACAGGTGTCCATGGCTTGTTATCGGCATGGACCTTTCGATTCTGAAGCGCTCATGGCGCGACCGATTGTATGGTGCGGTTAAGGACCCGGCACGCTGATTGCGGGCCTTCTGCTCAAGCAGGCGACCCTCGTCTGCCTCCATACTTCAGCCCGACTAAGGAGGGACGGAACATGAACAAGGCAATCAGCACACTGATCGCGGCGGCAGCCGCACTCACCCTGTCAGCGGGCGCTTATGCGCAGACGGCGGGGGGTTCGAGCGGCGCGGGTTCGGCAGGCAGCACGGCTAGCCCGGCAAACCAGGTGAACGGCGCAACGGGCGGCTACGGCACGTCGGGCATGACGAATTCGGAAAGCGGCATGTCCGCCAAGCCCAACTCGGGCCTGCCGAGCAGCACGAACAGCTCGGCAACGTCAGGTACCACTGCGCCGACTACCAGCAACAACACCCTGGCGACGCCGAGCGTGAAGTCGCCTGCTGCTGGCCAATAACGACTGTGTAGAAATGACAATGGGCCGCGAATCGGCGCGAGCCTGCAGCTAGCAATCTTCGGGTTCGCGTCGAGGCGGTTATAGGCTCTCATGCTGCGGAGTCGTCACGCGGCTGGGACGGAAGAGTGCGTCTGGCACATTTCGATCGTGCACGGCGCGAAGCGGCGCGACTTCGTTCGGTATTAGCGACGCCATGCGCAGATCCATTGCATGACTGCAACGCTGCGACTCCTCGCTCGCCGCGCTCTGTCGCAGCAAAGAGACGAACCCGCCACGAGCGACCAATTTTGATGTTCTCCGGTCTTGATGCTCGGTAGAATCGCGGCGAGCTAAAAAAGACCGAACGGGCGTCCCGGCGATTTCATCGCCGCACTCTAAATTATTCCAGCGTCGCGCCGTTAACCTGCTCGCAAGACAAACCAATCATTAGAAAAGTATCGGATGGCTCTGCCGCCGGGTGGAGCGCATCTACTCGTGTGTTCGTCGGCCGTCCAGCCTGAATACCATACGTTTCCGAGCGCGAACCACCGACATGCCCGATCTCCACTGGATCATTCCGGTTGCTCGCTCGTCAATATGGCCTGCCGCCGCATCCGTCGCCCCCGACATCGGCTTTATCGAGCCGTTGACGCGGCGCAGGCTCAGCACGCTGTCGCGCGCCGGGCTAAAGGTGGCGCACGACTGCGCAGCGCATGTGCCCGCAGTGCGTCTCGTCTTCGCTTCGCGTCACGGCGAACTGCGCCGCACGACCGACGTCCTGCACACCATGGATGCCGGCAAGACCGTTTCACCCACGTCCTTCAGTCTGTCCGTGCTCAACACGATGACAGGTATCTTCGGCATCGTGCGCGGCGATCGCACCCCGGCCAGCGCGTTGTCGGCGGGCAATGAAACCCTCGGCTATGCCCTGCTCGAAGCGTACGCGCAATACGCTACGGACCCATCGAGTCCGGTGCTGCTCGTCTATGCCGACGAACCGGCCGATCCCACATACGGCCCGGTCGAAGACGAAGTCGATGGCGGCGCCCTTGCGATCCTGCTCGATGCATCCGCGCAAACCGGTCGCCTCGAATGCGCGCGCAATGCGGCCAGCGACGATGCCGATACATTGCGCACGTCATTTCCGTCGCAAAGCGCGGCCGTGCAGCACTGTCTCGACACGCGCGCGTCGAGCGAATGGCATGGCATGAGCTCCACGTGGCAATGGTGCTGGCATGAAGGCGCTTGAATACCACTGGCGTCTCGTCGCGACGGCTCTCGCATTCGCCGCGTTCGGCGTCTGCGGACTCGGCTTCTCGCTGATCGTATTCCCGCTCGCCTCACTCTGGCCGCATCGGGACTCCAGACAGCGCATCATCGTCGCGATCATTCACACGTTTTTTCGCGCGCTCGTCGCCGTGCTCGTGCGCGTGGGCGTGATGACGCTCGACGTGCATGGCGCGCGCGCGCTCCGGCCCGACTCGCGGCGCGCGGCCATCGTCGTCGCCAATCACCCGACCTGGCTCGACGTGATGGTGCTGTTGTCGCTCACGCCGCGCGCATGCTGCGTCGTGAAGAGCGCGCACTGGAGCAATCCGTTTTTCTGGGGCGTGATGCGCGCGGCCGAATACGTGAGCAATGCAGACCCCGTCGAACTCGTCGACGCGGGCGCGCGTCAACTGGCTCGCGGCTACACGATGATCATTTTTCCGGAGGGCACGCGCAGTCCGACACGCAACCGGATGCACGCGTTCTCACGCGGATTCGCGCACATGGCATTGCAGTCCGGCGCGCCGATCCTGCCCGTCCTGATGGACTGCGATCCGCCCGCGTTCACGAAAGACATGCGCTGGCACGACGTGCCCGAACGCGCGTTCCACATGCAAGTGAACGTGCTCGCGCCCCTGCGCGCCGACGAACTCGCCGCGCGCGACGAGCCGCCCGCGCTTGCCGCCCGGACGGTGACGAGCGCGATCGAAGCCCACATCACCCAGCATCTGATCGACTATGGATTCTTTAAAGCTTGAAATCAAACGGCTTCTGATCGAAGCCCTCGATCTCGAAGACATGCAGCCCGGCGACATCGACGACGACGCGCCGCTCTTCGAAACCGAAGGCGTCGGTCTCGACTCGATCGACGCGCTCGAGATCGGCATCGTGCTGCGCGAACACTATCAACTGAACATCGCGGCCAACGACGAGCACGCGCGAGAGCACTTCCGTTCGATCAACACGCTTGCCGCACTGGTGGCGAGCCAGCGCGAGCTCGCGCATGTGGTGGACGGATCCACGAAAGAAGGGGAATGACCGTGACCGGGAACGAGATCCTTGAGCGCATCCGCGCCATCTTCCACGAAAACTTCGCGATTGCGCCCGAGCGCGTGACGCCCGAGGCCCATCTCTTCGAAGAGCTCGACCTGGACAGCATCGACGCCGTCGACCTCGCGATCAAGCTGCAGGAAATGACGGGCCGCCGCATCAAGCCGGAAGAATTCAAGTCGGTGCGCACGGTCGCGGATGTGGTCGCCGCCGTCGAGTCGCTGCTCGTCGAGCAGGAATGATGCAATCGCAGACCGCGCGTGCGCAGAACCCCGATGCCGCCGATGCAAACTCGCGCGGCCGGACCGGCTTCGCGCTGAACGTCGTGCTCAAGCTCGCGTATCCGGCGGTGATTCTGGGCGCGTGGTTTTGGAACGCGCCGCGCTATGCCGGCTGCCTGCTGTTCGCGCTGATCTGGATGCAACGCTGCCTCGGCACGGGCATGGTCAGCGTATCGCTGCGCAGGCTCACGCGCGTCGACTGGATCGTGGCGTTCATGCTGAGCATCGCGTCCGCCGCAATCGTGTGGACCGACAGCGAACGCCTGCTGCACATCTATCCGTCGCTCGTCAATCTCGGCTTGCTGATCGCGTTCGGCGCGACGCTCGTGCGCGGCCCGTCGATGATCGAGAAGTTCGCGCGCATCGGCACGCCCGATCTGAGTAGCGCCGCCGTGGTTCATACGCGCCGCGTCACGCAGATCTGGTGCGGCTTCTTCGCCGCGAACGGCCTGTTCTCGCTCTATACCGCGCTGTACTGGCAGCGCGAGGCATGGTCGCTTTACAACGGCGCGATCTCGTATGGACTCGTCGGCGCGCTGCTCGCCGGTGAAATCGCGTGGCGCTATCTCGTGATTCTGCCGCGCGCGCGGCGCGTGGAGGCGGCATGATCGCACTGCACGATGTGCTGCGCGTGCAACGCGATGCGCAGACGCCCGTCTGCCGCGACGACCGCGCCGGGACCGCGAACGACATCATCACGCATGCGGCATTCCTCGCGCGCACGGCGGCGCTCGTGTGGTGGCTGCGCGAGCAGCCGGCGCGCCGCTATGCCCTTTGCATCGACGATCCGTTCGACTTCGCCTGCGCGCTTTTCGCGCTGTTTGCGTGCGGCAAGGAGCCGGTGATTCCCGCGAGTTCCGCTCCCGGCTATCTCGCCGATCTCGCGAGCGCCTATGACGCCATGCTGACCGATGACGACATCCGCGCGCTGGCCGCAACGGAATCGATCACGCGCGCCATGCCGCCGGCGCCGATCGACCCGGGCGCGCCGCTCACGCTCTACACGTCCGGCAGCAGCGGCACGCCCAAGCCGATCCACAAGACGCTCGCCCAGTTCGATGCCGAAGTGCGCACGCTCGAACGCGAATGGGGCGCGCTTATCGGTGACGCGACCGTGCTCGCGAGCGTCCCGCATCGCCATATTTACGGGCTGCTGTTTCGCGTGATGTGGCCGCTCGCCGCGGGCCGTGCATTCGATCGCGCCGTGTGCGCGGAACCGACGCAAGTGCAGTCGCGCATCGCGCGCTGCGGCGGGACCGTGGTGGTGTCTTCGCCGGCGCAACTCGTACGCTGGGCCGCGCTCGCCGGTTTCGCGGAACTGACGCCTGCGCCGCACGTGTTCTTTTCATCGGGCGGGCCGCTCGCGGCCGACGCGGCGCACGGCTACGCGAGCGCGTTCGGCGATGCGCCCGTCGAGATTTACGGCAGCACCGAAACGGGCGGCATTGCGTGGCGCAGGCAGAATGAAACGCAGGCGTGGCGACCGCTCAGCGGCGTCGGCGTGCGCCGCGGGAACGACGGCGCGCTCGAAGTGCGCTCGCCCCATCTGGGCCACGACGGCTGGCATCGCACCGACGACGCGATTCTTCTCGACGACGACGGACGGTTTCGCCTGCAAGGCCGCCTCGACCGCGTGATCAAGCTCGACGGCAAGCGCGTGTCGCTGCCCGAAATGGAAGCACGGCTCGCGCTGCATCCGTATGTAGCGCAGGCGTGCGTCGTGCCGCTCGCGGGCGCATCGCGCGAACGCGTGGGCGCCGTGGTCGCGTTGAGCGATGCGGGCCGCGCCGCGTTGCGCGACGAAGGCCGCGTGGCACTCGCGAAGTCGCTGCGCCGTCATCTCGCCGCGTATTTCGACGTCGTGCTCTTGCCGCGCCGCTGGCGCTTTCGGATCGCGCTGCCGTTCGATGCGCGCGGCAAGCTGCCCGTCGCGTCGGTCGTGGCGGCCTTCGGCACCCGCGCCGAAGGCTTCGAATTGCTCTCGGAAGCACGCGACGGCGACAACTTGCGCTACGAGTTGCGCGTGCCGTCGACGCTCGCGCATTTCGGCGGACATTTCCCGGATCTGCCGATCCTGCCGGGCGTCGTGCAGGTCGACTGGGCGATCCGGCTCGCATCGGAGCATGTCGCGGGAACGCGCGACACCGCATCGGTCGATCGTCTCAAGTTCATGGCGCCCGTGCCGCCCGGCGCGGTGCTCGACCTGCGGATCGCGCACGATACGGCGCGCCGCCGCATGCAGTTCGCGTATCGGCTGAACGGGCGCGACTGCTCGTCGGGCGTGGTCGTCTATCGGGAGCACGCATGAGCGGCGCGAACCTGCGAACCTGCATCGTCATTCCGATTTACAACCACAAGGAAGCGATCGGCGACACCGTCTCGCGCCTCGCCGTGCACGGCCTGCCGATGTTCGTCGTCGACGACGGCAGCGACGCGGCCACGCAAGCGGTTCTCGCGCAGATCGTCGGGCAATACGGCGAACAGATGACGCTGCTGCGTCTGCCCGTCAACGGCGGCAAGGGCGCGGCCGTGATGGCGGGCCTGCGCGAGGCGCGGCGCGCGGGCTACACGCATGCGTTGCAGATCGACGCCGACGGCCAGCATGAGGCGAACGACGTGCCGCGCTTTCTCGCGGCCGCGCGCGCCGAACCGGGCGCGGTGATCCTCGGGCGTCCCGTCTACGACGAGAGCGTGCCGAAGTCGCGTCTCTATGGCCGTTACGTGACGCACGTGTGGGTATGGATCGAAACGCTGTCTTTCACGATCCGCGATTCGATGTGCGGCTTTCGCCTGTACCCGCTCGATGCGGTCTGCGCGCTCATCGACAGCGTGCGAATCGGCACGCGCATGGACTTCGACATCGAAATTCTCGTGCGGCTGCACTGGCGGCGGCTCGCATTCCGCACCGTGCCGACGCGCGTCACTTACGCGACGGACGGCATCTCGCACTTCGACGTCCTGTGGGACAACGTGCGCATCAGCGCGAGCCATGCGCGGCTCGTATGCGGCATGCTGCTGCGTCTGCCGATGCTCCTCGCGCACAAGGCGATGCCGCGCAAGACGTCCGCCGCCGCGCGGGCCGAGGGCGGCTGGTGGCGCGTCGCCGAGCGCGGCAGCCGGCTCGGCATGGCGCTGCTCGCGCTCAGTTGCCGTTTCTGCGGCGTGCGCTTCACGGGGCTGTGGCTGCATCCGGTCGTCGGCTATTTCCTGCTGACGGGACGCGCTGCACGGGCGGCGTCGCATCGCTACTTCGCGCATCTGGAGCACGCCGCGCCGGGCGAGCGCACGCCGCGTCCGGGCTGGCGTTCGGCGTACCGGCAGATGTTCGCCTTCGCGCAATCGGGGCTCGACAGGTTCGCCGCGTGGTCGGGCCGCATCGCCGACGACGCGCTCGTGTTCGACGAGCCCGCCGCGTTCGAAGCGCTCGTCGCGAGCGGGCGCGGCGCGCTCGTGATCGGCGCGCATCTCGGCAATCTCGAAATGACGCGGGCACTCGCGGTGCGCAACGGCCGCGCGAAGGTGACGGCCATCGTCTACACGGAGCACGCGAAGCGCTTCAACAGCGTGCTGTCGTCGGCGAACGCGGACTTCGCCAGCCGGCTCATGCAGGTGAGCGACTTCGGCCCCGAGACGTCGATGATGATGAAGGAACGCATCGACGCGGGCGAATTGCTCGTAGTCGTTGGCGATCGCGTGCCCGCGCGCGAATCGGGCCGCACGACGGACGCGCGCTTTCTCGGCGCGACGGCCCCGTTCGCACAAGGGCCGTATGTGCTCGCGCACGCGCTCGGCTGTCCGGTCTATCTCTTTTTCTGCTTGAAGGAGCGCGATGCGGACGGTGGCACGCGGCATCGACTGTACTTCGAGCCGTTCGCGGAGCGCATCGCGTTGCCGCGCCGCGAGCGCAGCCAGCACATCGCGGCGTGGGCGCAGCGCTATGCGTCGCGTCTCGAACACTATTGCCGCAAGGCACCCTATCAATGGTTCAATTTCTTCGATTTCTGGGCGCGCCCCGGCAAGACGATGACGCAAGGCGCAGCGCCCGGAGGGAACGATGTCCGAGCATGATCTGATCGACGGCCTGCGCGTGCAGACGGTGACTTTCGGCGGCCGACGCCTGACGATCGAAGAAGTGGTCTCGATCGCCACGCGCCGCACGCCGGTCGCACTGAATCGCGATCCCGCCTGGCGCGCGCGCATCGAGCGCGGCGCGGCGTTCCTGCGCCGTCATCTCGCGGCCGGCAAGACCGTGTACGGCGTGAACACCGGCTACGGCGACGCGTGCGTCGTCGATGTGCCGATGGCGCTCGTCGAAGCGCTGCCGCTGCAGCTCACGCGCTATCACGGTTGCGGCATGGGCGCATATCTCGACGATGAAGCGACGCTTGCCGTGATCGCCGCGCGACTCAATTCGCTGGCGTACGGGTTCTCCGGCGTGCGTCTCGTGCTGCTCGAACGGCTCGCCGACCTCATCAATCATCGCGTGTTGCCGCGCATTCCGTCGGAAGGTTCGGTCGGCGCGAGCGGCGATCTGACGCCGCTGTCGTATGTCGCGGCGGCGCTCGTCGGCGAGCGCGACGTGATGTTCGGCGGCGCCTTGCGCGATGCCGCGGGCGTGTGGTCCGCGCTCGGCGTGACGCCGCTCGCACTCGCGCCGAAGGAAGGGCTCGCACTGATGAACGGCACCGCGGTGATGACCGGCCTCGCGTGTCTCGCATTCGCGCGCGCGCGTCATCTCGCACGTCTTGCCGCGCGTCTCACGGCGCTGTCGACGCTGGCGCTCGACGGCCGCGCCGCGCACTTCGATGCGACGATCTTTGCGGTGAAACCGCACGCGGGCCAGGCCGAAGCCGCCGCATGGATCCGCGCCGATCTCGCGGGCCGCGACGACACGCCGGGCCATCGCCTGCAGGACCGCTATTCGATTCGCTGCGCGCCGCACGTGATCGGCGTGGCGGCCGACGCGCTCACGTGGATGCGCCGCGACATCGAGAACGAACTGAACAGCGCGAACGACAACCCGCTGATCGACCCGGACGAAGAGCGCGTGCTGCACGGCGGCAACTTCTACGGCGGGCATATCGCCTTCGCGATGGACGCGCTGAAGACAGCCGTCGCCAATCTCGCGGACCTGATGGACCGCCAGCTCGCATTGATCGTCGACGACAAGTTCAACAACGGCCTGCCGCGTAATCTGACGGGCGCGACGCACGCGCGCGCGCCGATCAATCACGGCTTCAAGGCCGTGCAGATATCGGCGTCCGCGTGGACGGCCGAGGCGCTCAAGCACACGATGCCCGCGAGCGTGTTCTCACGCTCGACCGAAGCGCACAACCAGGACAAGGTCAGCATGGGCACGATTGCCGCGCGCGACTGCCTGCGCGTGCTCGAACTGACGGAGCAGGTCGCCGCCGCGCATACGCTAGCCGCCGTCCAGGCGTTGAACCTGCGTCTGCGTCTCGATTCTGAAACGCCGGTGCCCGCGCCGCTGCGCGAATTCGCGGCAACGATCGCATCGATTTCGCCGTTCGTCGCCGAAGACCGCGCGCTCGAGCACGATCTGCGCGCGTTGACGGCACGCATCGCAGCGTGCGCGCTGGTCGATGTCAGTGCAGAGGAGCCGCGTCATGGCTGAGATGATGCAAACCCGCACGCTCAAGGCGAGCGCGATCGTCGAAGTGCAGTTTCACGACGTCGATGCGATGAACGTGTGCTGGCACGGCCACTATCTCAAGTATTTCGAAGCGGCACGTTCGGCGCTGCAACGCGCGTTCGATTACGACTATCGCGAGATGCAGGCGTCGGGTTATGTGTGGCCGGTCGTCGAGGCGCATCTGAAATACGTGCGTCCCGCGACCTACGGGCAGCGCATCGAAGTGCGCGCGGAACTGCTCGAATACGAGAACCGGCTGAAGATCGGCTATGAACTCGTCGATTGCGAGACCGGCCAGCGGCTGACCAAGGGCTACACGATCCAGGTCGCCGTCGATGCAGCCACGCAGGAATTGCAGTTCGTCTCGCCGCCCGTGGTGTTCGAGAAGCTGGAGCGCGTATGGGCGCGTTGACGATATTCCGCGCGCTGCTCGTCGCGCTGCTGGTCGCCGCAGCGCCCGCGCAGGCCGCGAACGGCAATTCCGCGCTCGTCTCGCAAGTGACGTCCCGCCTTGCGCAGATGAAGGGCGTCCGCGCGCAATTCACACAGACACAGACGCTCTCCGCGATGAAACAGCCGCTCGTCAGCACGGGCATGCTCGTGTTCCAGCGCGATCGCGGGGTGATCTGGCGCGTGGACACGCCTTACGCAGCGACCTACGTCATCACGGACGCAGGCGTCGCCGAGGTCGATGCGAACGGCCGTCGCATCCGCACGAAAAGCGCGCAAGGCGTGCGCGGCGTCGCGCAGGTATCGAAGATGATGCGCGCGATGCTCGGCGGCGATCTGTCCGCGCTCTACTCGCAGTTCGATGTCGATGCTGAAGGCTCGGCGTCGGACTGGACGCTCGGCCTGAAGCCGAACCAGCCGCAACTCGCGCAGGCGATCAAGGGCCTGCACATGACGGGCGGCGCGTTTTTGCGCAGCCTGCGAATCGATCTCGCGAATGGCGACGTCACGCGCATCGAGTTCACGAAGAGCGAAGCGGCCGACGATCTGCCGCCCGCGGAACGTACCTTGCTGAGCGCGCCGTGACATCCCGGCTCTTCCAACGCCCGGCGACCTCGCTGTGGCGCGTTCGCGCCGCATGGCTCGCGCTTACGCTCGTCGCGGTGCTGTATTGCGCGCATCGTTTCAGCGGGCCGTCCCCGCTGGAGACCAACCTGCTCGTGCTGCTGCCCGCGACGGAAGCGAATCCCGTCGCCGAAAGGGCAGTCGATCAGCTCGCGAACGCGCTCGGGGACCGCACGGTGTTTCTCGTGTCGAGTCGTGACGCGGATCACGCGAAGGCCGCCGCCAGGCGGCTCGGCGCGACGCTGCAGGAGAGCGGCGCGTTCGCGTCCGTGACGGCGGAGCTGCCGCCGTTCGATATCGCGCAAATCGGGGCGCTCTACGCGCCGTATCGCTTCGGCCTGCTGACGCGCGACGACCGCGACGCGCTCGCGCACTCGTCCGGCGGAGCGGCATCGCTGCGCGACGCGCTGATGCAGCGCATCTACAACCCCGTGCGCGGCCCGCTCGCGACGCAACTCGCCGACGATCCGTTCGGCTGGCTCGAGCACTGGCTGTCGGATCTGCCGCTCGCGACATCGAATCTCGATCTCGAAGACAACATGCTGGTCCCACATCGCGGCGACACGACGAGCGTGCTCGTCGACACGACGCTGCACGGCTCCGCATACGAGTCGCGCGTGCAGCGCTCGGTGCTGTCCGCGGTGTCGCAGGCTCAGGCGTCATTGCGGTCCGCATGGCCCGACGCGTCCGTCGCGCGGGCGGGCGCCGTGTTCCATGCGGAGTCGGCGCGGCGCGCTTCGGAGCGCGAGGTGCATCTGATCGGCATCGCGTCCGCGTGCGGCATCGCGCTGCTGATGCTGTGGGTGTTCCGCTCGCCGCGTCTGCTGCTGCTCGGCTTCCTGTCCACCGCGCTCGGCGTCGCCTGCGCGCTGGCCCTCACGCTGGCCGTGTTCGGCAAGCTGCATCTGCTGACGCTGGTGTTCGGCGCGAGCCTGATCGGCGAGGCCGTCGATTATTCGATCCAGTACTTCGTCGTCTATCTGGGTGCGCCGCGCGACTGGGATGCGAAGCGCGGCGCGCGCTCGGTGCGGCCCGCGCTCTCCGTGGCGCTCGCCACCAGCCTGCTCGGCTACGCGATCCTCGCGTGGGCGCCGTTTCCCGCGCTCAAGCAGATCGCCTGTTTCGCGATGACGGGCATCTGCGTCGCGTTCGCCTCGGTCATGTGGCTTCTGCCCACCCTGCTGCCCGCATCGATTCGAAAGGGGCCGAAGGCCGCGCAGCGGCGTCTTTTCGCGCGCGCGGAAGTGCTGCTCGCGCGCTGGCAGCGCGCGATCGGCGGGAAGGGTTCGTGGGCCGTCGCCATCGTGCTCGTTGCCGTCTGCGCGCCGGGCTGGCTGATGCTCACGAGCGACGACGATATCCATCTGCTGATCCAGCGCGATCCGGCCCTCGTCGCGCAGGAAAATCAGGTGCGCGACGCGGTCGGCATCGACAACACCGCGCAGTTCTTCGTGGTGCAGGGCGCCACGCAGGACAGCGTGCTGGAACGCGCGGAAGCGCTGGGTGCGAAGCTCGACGCGCTGCCGGGCGATCAGTCGGTGGATGGCTGGCGCTCGGTCACGCAGTTCGTGCCGTCGGCGCGGCGTCAGGGCGAAGACCGCGCGCTGCTCGCCCGACACGTCTTCGCCGATCCCGCCGCCATGCGCGCGACGCTGCTGCAGGCTGGCTTTCGCGACGACGTCGCAGACGCATGGATCGGCTCCTTCGCGGAATCGGACGGGCATCCGCTGACCGTCGAGCGCTGGCTCGCGGCGCGCTGGTCCAGGCCCTTCGCCCATTTGTGGCTTGGCGCGGTCGATGCAAACGGGCAGCGCGGCTACGCGGCCATCGTGATGCCGCGCCGCGTGACGCCGCAGAATCTGCCCGCGCTGATCGCGACCGCGCACGCGATGGAAGGCGTCGCGTTCGTCGACAAGGCCGCGAGCGTGTCGAAGCTGTTCGGCGAATATCGCGTCGATAGCGGCATGTGGCTCGGCGGCGCGCTGCTGCTCGTGCTCGTGCTGGTGATCGCGCGCTATCGCCTGCGCGGCGGCATCGCGATCATCCTGCCCGTGCTGCTCGCCGTCGGCGTCACGCTCGCAGCATTCGGCTATGCGCACGTGCCGCTTAATCTGTTCAACTGCCTCGCGCTGATGCTGGTGCTCGGCGTCGGCGCGAATTACGCGGTGTTTCTGCGCGAAGGGTGCCTGCGTGACGGTGCCGACCTCGGCGCGGTCTGGACCGGCGTGCTGCTTTCGGCCGCGACGACGCTGCTGTCGTTCGGCATGCTCGGCATGAGCGCCATGCCCGCGCTGAAGAGCTTCGGCGTCACCCTCACGCTCGGCATTCTGGTGGCGGTGCTGCTCGCGCCGATGGGCATGCCGACCGAAGGGAGAAAACACGCATGACGCTGCCGTCTGTGTATCTGCATGCGCTCGGCATGATCAACGCGCTCGGCAACGACACCGATGCGATCGTGTCCGCGCTCGCCGCATCACAATCGCCGGGCATGGGACCGATGCCCATGAGAACCGGTGACGCGTTCGTCGGCCGCGTACTCGCGCCGCTCGACATCGCGCCGCCCGCGGCACTCGAACGCTTCGATTGCCGCAACAACCGCCTGCTGCTCGCGGCGCTGGAACGCATCCGCGCCGAGATCGAAGCGGCGCGCGAGCGTTACGGCTCCGCGCGCATCGGCGTGGTGCTCGGCACGAGCACGTCGGGCGTCGGCGCGGCGGAAGACGCATTCGCGCATCGCACGAAGACGGGCGCTTTTCCTGACAACTTCGACTATCGGCAGATGGAAATCGGCACGGCCGCGCCGTTCGCGGCGGCCGCGCTGAACGTGCAAGGTCCGGCGTTCACGGTATCGACCGCGTGCACGTCGAGCGCGAAGGCGTTCGCGGCCGCGCGCCGTCTGCTGCAACTGAATCTGTGCGACGCGCTGATCGTCGGCGGCGTCGACACGCTGTGCGAGCTCACCGTGCAGGGCTTCGCGTCGCTCGATTCGGTCAGCCTCGCGCGCACCAATCCGATGAGCCGCAACCGCAACGGCATCAACGTCGGCGAAGGTGCGGCGGTGTTTCTCATGACGCGCGACGAAGGCGCCGTGCGTCTTGCCGGCGTCGGCGAATCGAGCGACGCGTATCACGTATCGGCGCCCGATCCGCAAGGCGTCGGCGGCGAAACGGCGCTGCGAACGGCGCTGGCGGATGCGGGCGTGACGCCCGCCGACATTGGTTACGTGAACATGCACGCGACGGCCACGCGCAAGAACGACGAAATGGAAGCGCATCTGATGGCGCGCGTGTTTCCGGACGGCGTGCCTGCGAGCGGCACCAAACCGTTCACGGGCCATCTGCTCGGGGCGGCGGGCGCGACGGAGCTCGGCTTCGCGTGGCTCACGCTCGCGCGCGATGACGTGACGTTGCCGCTGCATCGCTGGGACGGCGAAGCCGATGCCGCGTTGCCCGTTCTCGACCTCGTCGAGA
Organism: Caballeronia sp. INML2; assembly: GCF_023631365.1. Lineage (NCBI taxonomy): Bacteria > Pseudomonadati > Pseudomonadota > Betaproteobacteria > Burkholderiales > Burkholderiaceae > Caballeronia > Caballeronia sp. INML2. The sequence goes on from NZ_JALQDH010000121.1 coordinate 24,669, forward strand.
CGGAGCGCCGCCTCGCCCCGCCGGGCACGCGCCATGTGATGAGCAATTCGTTCGCATTCGGCGGCAGCAATGTCAGCCTGGTTCTGGCGGGTTGACGATCATGACTATCAGCGACACGAACAACACGACCTTTCCGCCGATCGAATCGATCATTCCTCATCGCGGCACGATGCTGCTGATAGAGGCCGTCACGTCGTACGGCGACGAGACGCTGACGGCGCACGCGAGCGTGCGGCCCGACGCATGGTATGCGGACGAGCGCGGCGCGATGCCCGCGTGGATCGGCATCGAACTGATGGCGCAGAGCGTGGCCGCGCACGTTTCGCTGTGCGCGATGCAAGCGGGCGGGCGCGCGCGCCCCGGCGTGCTGCTGGGTACGCGCAGCTATCAGGCGCACGCGAGCGCGTTCGCGCGCGGCGCGCAGCTTGTGATCCGCGTGCGCGAAGTGCTGCGCAGCGAGGAAGGCCACGGTGCGTATGAATGCACGATCGAGCATGACGGCGAGCGTTATGCCGATGCCGTCATCAAAGTATTTCAGCCGCATGATTTTCAGACGTTCATCGAAGGGAGCGTGAGCGCATGAGCCGTCGAGTTCTCGTAACGGGCGCAAGCCGCGGTATCGGCCGCGCCGTTGCTTATCAACTGGCCGCGGACGGGTTCGCCGTTTCCGTGCATTGCCGCACGGGCCGCGCCGAAGCCGAGGCGGTGACCGCGGGCATCGCCGCGCAGGGCGGCTCGGCGCGCGTCATGCAGTTCGACGTGCGCGACCGCGCCGCCTGCCGCGCGGCGCTCGAAGCAGACGTCGCCGCCCACGGCCCGTACTACGGCATCGTGTGCAGCGCGGGCGTGACGCGCGACGCCGCGTTCCCCGCGCTCACCGGGGAAGACTGGGACGTCGTGATCGAAACCGGTCTCGACGCGTTCTACAACGTGATCCATCCGCTGACGATGCCGATGGTCCGCGCGAAGCAGGGCGGCCGCATCGTGACGATCGCATCGGTGTCGGGCGTGATCGGCAATCGCGGCCAGGTCAACTACAGCGCCGCGAAGGCCGGGCTGATCGGCGCGACCAAGGCGCTCGCCGTCGAGCTCGCGTCGCGCAGGGTCACGGTGAATTGCGTGGCGCCGGGGCTGATCGAGACCGGCATGCTGGACGACGTGCCGGTCGAGCAGGTACTGAAGACAGTGCCGATGAACCGCGTCGGCCAGCCGGGCGAGGTGGCGGCCGTGGTCGGCTTCCTGATGTCGGATGCGGCGTCGTATGTGACGCGCCAGGTGATCGGCGTGAACGGCGGGATGATCTGATGAAACGAGTCGTCATTACGGGCATGGGCGGCGTCACCGCGCTGGGCGATTGCTGGAGCGATGTCGAGTGCGGGCTGAAGGCGGGCCGCAACGCGGTGCGCCGCATCGACGAATGGGACTTCTTCGAAGCGCTGCATACGCGTCTCGCGTGTCCGCTGCCCGCGTTCGCGCAGCCCGCCGACTGGCCGCGCAAGAAGACGCGTTCGATGGGTCTCGTGTCCATGTATGCGGTGCGCGCGAGCGAACTCGCGCTCGCGGACGCGGGCCTTGCCGGCGACGCGTCGATCGGCGACGGGCGCATGGGCGTGGCATACGGTTCGTCGTCCGGCTCGGTCGCGCCGATCCGCGCGTTCGGCACGATGCTCAACACCGGCTCGATGACCGACGTCACGTCGAACAGCTACGTGCAGATGATGCCGCACACGACCGCCGTCAACGTGAGCCTGTTCTGGGATCTGAAGGGACGTGTCATCCCGGCGTCGTCGGCGTGCGCGTCGGGCAGCCAGGCGCTCGGCTTTGCGTACGAAACCATCGCGACGGGCAAGCAGACGATGATGCTCGCGGGCGGCGCGGAAGAACTCTCGGGGCCGGCTGTCGCCGTGTTCGACACGCTCTACGCGACGAGCACGCGCAACGATGAGCCGCAGCTCACGCCGCGCCCGTTCGATGCGAAACGCGACGGTCTCGTGGTCGGCGAGGGCGCGGCGACGCTCGTGCTGGAAGAATACGAACACGCGAAGGCGCGCGGCGCGACGATTCACGCGGAGATCGTCGGCTTCGGTTGCAACTCGGACGGCGCGCACATTACGCAGCCGACCGCGAGCACGATGGCGCACGCGATGCGACTCGCACTGGAAGACGCGCGGCTCGACGCGCAGGCGATCGCCTACGTGAACGCGCACGGCACATCGACTGATCGCGGCGATGTCGCGGAAAGCCAGGCGACCGCACAGATTTTCGGCGAGCGCATGCCGATCAGTTCGCTCAAGAGCTATGTCGGGCACACCCTCGGCGCGTGCGGTGCAATCGAGGCGTGGTGGACCATCGAGATGATGAAGCGCAACTGGTACGCGCCGACGCTCAATCTCACCGAGATAGATCCCGCGTGCGCGCCGCTCGATTACATCAGGGGCGAAGCACGGGCGATCGACGCGGAATACGTGATGAGCAACAACTTCGCGTTCGGCGGCATCAATACGTCGTTGATTTTCCGGCGCGTTCGATGAGCGGGACGCGGGTCATGCGGCGCGTCGTCGTGACGGGCATGGGCATCGTCTCGTGTCTCGGCAATTCGCTCGATGCGGTGAGCCAGGCATTGCGCGAAGGTAAAAGCGGCGTGACGCGCATCGACGCGTGGCGCGAGCGCGGCTTTCATTCGCAGGTCGCGGCGGTGGCGTCGGTCGCTCACGAGCCGCCGTTCGACCGCAAGCTGGAGCGCTTCATGGGCGACACGGCGCGCTTCGCGTGTCACGCGACGAAGAAGGCCATCGACGATGCGCGGCTCGACGACGCCACGCTGCGCTCGCCGAAGACGGGCGCGGTTATCGGCTCGGGCGTCGGCGCGATGGCGGAATATGACGCGGCGATCGCCGCGGTGCGGGCGCACGGCATGGACAGAACGCCGCCGTACACGGTGCCGCGCGCGATGAGCAGCACCGCGTCGGCGAACGTCGTGCAGACCTTCGGCATCGAGGGCATCGCGTATTCGCCTTCGTCGGCGTGCACGACGTCCGCTCTGGCGATCGGGCAGGCGATGCAGCTCATCCAGACCGGAAGGCAGCACGTGGTGCTCGCGGGCGGCAGCGAGGCGCTGCACGACAACATGACGCTGATGTTCGATGCGATGCATGCGCTCTCGCGCGGCTTCAATGACACCCCGGCGCGCGCCTCGCGTCCTTACGACGCGGCGCGCGATGGCTTCGTGATGGGCTCCGGCGCGGGCGTGCTGGTGCTCGAATCGCTCGATCATGCGCGGGCGCGCGGCGCGCGCATCTACGCGGAACTGGCGGGCTTCGGCGAGGCCACCGACTGTGCGGGCATGGTGTCGCCGCACAGCGGCGGCATCGCGCGGGCATTGCGCATGGCGCTCGGTGAAGCGGGCGACATCGACGAATGGCCCGAGTACATCAATACGCAGGCACCGTCCACGCCGCTCGGCGATGCCGAAGAACTGCGCGCGTTGCGCGACGTGTTCGGCGCGCAGGTGCCGCCGTTCTCGTCGACCAAGGCGATGACGGGGCATCCGCTCGGCGCGTGCGGCGCGCACGAAGCGATCTACACGCTGCTGATGATGCGCGATGGTTTCATCGCGGGAACGGGGATAGTCGAGTCGCCGGACCCGCTCGTGCGCGATATGCCGCTCATTCAGACCACGCGCGAGGCGCGCATCGACCGCGCGATGTCGGTGTCCTTCGGCTTTGGCGGAAGCTGCGCGGCCGTGGTCTTCAGGAATGTTTGACCGGTGCCCGTCGGTGCAATGACGGGCGTGATTCAAAAGCAACCAAGAGTGACCCAAGAATGAGAACCAGAATCGTCCTCGGCGTGATGGCCGGCATCGTGATATCGCAAGCCGGATGCACGACGCAGATCCGCTCGCTGCCGATGCCTGCCGACGTGCTCGCGCAAAACAAGCAGGGCGTGGCGCTGTATTTCAGCGACGAGTCCCATGCGAACGTGAAGAAGCTGATCGAAACCAAGGAAGTGCGCGTGCGTCTGCCGCGCGAGATGAGCGGTCAGGAAGCGACGTGCAACATGGCGCTCGGCAAGGCGTTTCAGCAGTTGCGCGACTATGCGGGCGCGCACCAGGCGAACGCAGTCGTCAACGTGACGACGCGCTTCCAGCACACGGAAACGTCGTCATCGAAGGAGTTCACGTGCGGGGCGAGCAACAACGGCTCGACGCTCGCCGTGCGCGGCGATGTCGTGCAGCTCGACGCCCAATAAGTACATAACCAGGAGGATCAACATCATGAAGCGTCAGATGATCTGCGCGACGGTATTCGCGTGCTTGCTGTCGTCGCACGCGTTCGCGCGCGATTCGGTCGCGAACTATTCCGTCGACTCCGCACTGAAGAGCGAAGGCGGCAAGGTCGATCAGGACATACCGCTGTATTTCGCGGGACAGCCGCATCCCGGCGTCGCGAAATCGTTCGGTGAATTCGCAACGAACAAGAAGACCAACGCGTTCGGCAAGAGCGATGAGACGGCGTGCCAGCACGTGTTTTTGTCGGCGGTGCTGGAGTTGCAGGACCGCGTGCGCAAGGAAGGCGGCAATGCGGTCATCAACATCAGGAGCAACTACCGCAACGTCGAGCGCGAAAGCGCGACGGAGTTCACTTGCGGCGCGGGTGCGATTGTCGCAGGCGTCGCGCTGAAGGGCGAAGTAGTGACGCTGAAGAAGTAACGCGGGACCGGGGTGGGGGGGGGCCCGCCCAATGGCCGCCCCCCGAGCCCCACAACCCCCCAAGAACGCCCCGCCAAATAAAAAACAAAAACCCCCCATTCCCCGCGTACGCGCATAATTTGCCAAACACAACACAAAAAACAAATAAA
>NZ_JALQDH010000122.1:0-12863 GCF_023631365.1 Caballeronia sp. INML2
TTGGTAGCAGCGCGGACCGCCGTAATCGCAGCAATACCGTCCTCGTGTTCCAGCCGGTAGTCGGAGAGGATGAGGTGCGGACCGCTTGCCAAAGCCTCGCTACGCAATTGCTCGATGACGTCGGATGACGATTCCCCGGCTACAACGTAGCAGCCATGCTCGATCAGGCGCATCGATATTTCGACTCTTAGGTCGCTGTTGTCCTCGATGATCGCCACGATCATATTGGTCAGGTCCGGGTCGCCGTCCTCGGCCGTTTGAACCTCCCGCAACTCCGGCGGTATAAGTTCCATGAACGGGACCGCAACCGAAAAACGCGAGCCCCGCCCTGGTGTCGAGTCGATGTCCAGCTTGTGACCGAGGAGGTTCACGAGTCCCTGAACAATGGACAGACCAAGGCCGAACCCTTTTTCTCGATTCCTCTCGGGATTATTGACCTGTACATAGCTCTTGAAGATATCCGCCTGTCTACCTTCTGGGATACCGATCCCGTTGTCCCAGACGCTTATCTTTATGTCGCTGCCTCTCCTTTGGCAACTCACCAGAACATGCCCTTTCTTTCCTCCCTGTTCGGAAGGCGTATAACGGATCGCATTGGTCACCATATTCCTAACGATCCTGTCCAACGCAGGTCGATCCGTACGGACCAAATAGGGGCGGCAATGGAGTCTCATTTTCAGCCCCTTCCCTTCAGCCAGCGGCTGCATATCCACGAATATGCCGCGTAACAGGGACGGCAGCGCCACCTCTTGAACGTCCACGTTCCATGTGCCGGACTCAAGGCGGCAGATATCCAGTGCACCGTTAATCATCCCTTCCATCGCATCCACTTGCCTTTGCGCATTCGAGACGTCCGCAACCAGCTCGGTCGATTTAATGCTCCGCTCGATATAATTTAACTTCAGACCAAGCGTTGTAAGCGGTTGACGCAAGTCATGGCTTATTGCAGCGATAAGCAGGTTTTTCTCCGCCTTTGCCGCTTCCGCCCGCTTCCGCGCCTCATCGAGAATGATCTCTTTAACATATGAGCGTTTCTGACTGTAAAAGAAAAACCACGCCAGGAAACAATAGCCAATTAGTTGAGTAGAATAGAACCCCAGCATTGCTGGCCGGTGAATATATAGAGCTGGTCCCAGGCTAAATCCGAACGGTACAGCGCCAAGCACGAACGAACCTAAATTCGCACGAAGACTGGGTGCGAGTAGTAGCAGGGTAAACGTATGGCTGATTAGCGTGTACTCAAGGAAGCCAGAACTTGCCAATTTGATGTAGGGAGGGCGGGGCGAGAAATCGGGTGGGGTTAGCCCAAGGCTACCCGCCGCCCACCAGAACGATGTCAGTGTGACGCTTGCAGCCCATGCCCAGTGCATCTGCTCGATCGCGTTGGCGCTGGCGTGCTTCGGGAGCGCCTTGGTCTTTTTCAGTAAGTATGCTGCCATGGGAGTGGCCATGCCCCAAAAACCCACGACCCAGACGACACGGAACCAACGATAGCTATCCGACGTTTTGATCCACGATCCGTACACGCACAACAGCGAGGCGCCGACCGCCACTAGTACGGTCCAACACACCGCTCGACGGGACAGCGATTGCAATAACTCGCGTTTGACGAAGAGCTTCTGCTCGGTACTGAGTTCTGCAGCTGTGCCCAGAAATGAATTCACAAATCCAGCGAATCTGCGGAGCTCGATTGTGTGAGCCATTTTCACTCGCCTTCCGTCAATACTTTCGGCTTATGTTCTGCAAGTATGGTTAATAAGGTTCGCTCCAAAATCGGTTCGGACAAGAGCTTCATTCCACTGGCGGCTACTTTTTTGAGCACCGCTGACGAGGCGTCCCTCGACCACAGGATCGCAGGGATCGAAACATTGGTAGCAGCGCGGACCGCCGTAATCGCAGCAATACCGTCCTCGTGTTCCAGCCGGTAGTCGGAGAGGATGAGGTGCGGACCGCTTGCCAAAGCCTCGCTACGCAATTGCTCGATGACGTCGGATGACGATTCCCCGGCTACAACGTAGCAGCCATGCTCGATCAGGCGCATCGATATTTCGACTCTTAGGTCGCTGTTGTCCTCGATGATCGCCACGATCATATTGGTCAGGTCCGGGTCGCCGTCCTCGGCCGTTTGAACCTCCCGCAACTCCGGCGGTATAAGTTCCATGAACGGGACCGCAACCGAAAAACGCGAGCCCCGCCCTGGTGTCGAGTCGATGTCCAGCTTGTGACCGAGGAGGTTCACGAGTCCCTGAACAATGGACAGACCAAGGCCGAACCCTTTTTCTCGATTCCTCTCGGGATTATTGACCTGTACATAGCTCTTGAAGATATCCGCCTGTCTACCTTCTGGGATACCGATCCCGTTGTCCCAGACGCTTATCTTTATGTCGCTGCCTCTCCTTTGGCAACTCACCAGAACATGCCCTTTCTTTCCTCCCTGTTCGGAAGGCGTATAACGGATCGCATTGGTCACCATATTCCTAACGATCCTGTCCAACGCAGGTCGATCCGTACGGACCAAATAGGGGCGGCAATGGAGTCTCATTTTCAGCCCCTTCCCTTCAGCCAGCGGCTGCATATCCACGAATATGCCGCGTAACAGGGACGGCAGCGCCACCTCTTGAACGTCCACGTTCCATGTGCCGGACTCAAGGCGGCAGATATCCAGTGCACCGTTAATCATCCCTTCCATCGCATCCACTTGCCTTTGCGCATTCGAGACGTCCGCAACCAGCTCGGTCGATTTAATGCTCCGCTCAATATAATCCAGCTTCAGGCCGAGCATTGTGAGCGGTTGACGCAAGTCATGGCTTATTGCAGCGATAAATTGGTTCTTCTCCGCCGTTGCCGCTTCAGCCTGCGATACCGCCTCCTCGAGCACAACCTCTTTTACACATGTGCGTTGCTGATCGTTGCAGATGAACCATGCAACGACACAATAGCCTATTACTTGGGCCGCATACCAGTCAAACATTCCAGGTCGCGCAACAAAAAAATATGGTGCTATGTTGCATCCGAATGGAATAATGCCGATCAAGAGTGAACCGAAAACCGCACGAAAACTGGGTGCAAGCAGCAGCAAAGCAAATGCTTGCCCAATCATGGTCAGTTCCAGGAAGCCATACCTCGCGAATCTGAAGTAATGACCATGAGAGAACACGGAGTTGGGTGGGACTAGTCCAAAGCTGGCCGCCGCCCACCAGAACGATGTCAGCATGACCAATGCAGCCCACGCCCAGTGCATCTGCTCGACCGCCGTGACGCTGGCGTCCTTCGGAAGCGCCGCGGTCTTTTTCAGTAGGTATGCCGCCAGGGGAGCGACTATTCCCCACAGTCCCAGGATCCAGACGACACGGAACAACGGGTAACGATCCGGCTTTTCAATCCACGATCCAAATACGAACCAGAAGGGGCTTCCGACTACCAGTAGCGCAATCCAATATACCGACCGGCGGGAAAGCAACTGCAATAGTTCGCGCGCTACGCGAAGTTTCTGCTCGGTACTGAGCGTTGCGACCGGTCCCACAAAGAGATTGGCAAGTTCGGAAAATCTTCGGTGTGCGACTATGGAAGCCCTTTCATCTGCATACAGTGATGGTCCGGGCCCGGGCGTTTCGCACGCGCCGGAATCACGTGGTGTTCGGCTACAGGACGCCATAACAGGGCTCCGCGGATCAGGTGCAACTACACGCCATTGTGCTAGCGGCCCGTCAGCAAGTCGATGAAAAGTGTTCTTTTTTCTACCGAACAAATGTTCGGAAATGACGCAGGTGTCCCACCCGAGAATGGTGCCCGCTGCCAAGCGTTGGGTGCAAGACGCCTAACCTCTGATCGAGCGTAAGTATAAGTATGAGGCTGCGCTCGCGCGCTCGCAGTGGAGTAACTCATATCCTGTTGACGCACGAGTTGCAAATCGCGACACGGGGTGCTCATTCCGTGCGCCGGGTCGAACTTTCGTGCGTAAGCAGGTTGCCCCGTACGCTCAAGAAGCCATTTCAACGAATGCCGTGAAGCGCCACCGAACATTCATTCGCCCGCGAAGGAACATTTAATACCCAACTTAAGATTATCGCTGTAGCAACGAATGACACGTTTGCACGGCGTAGTAATGCAACATAATTCGACACAAGGAGCGCGTCGAACACCGAGCAATGGCTCGCATTCCTCTTTTGACGGATGCCTCTTATGAGTATGGCTCTACGCGGAAAACGGAGATCGTACATGCCCGACGTTCTGCACATCACTTGCAGCGAGATTAAACGATCGACAATACGCCCCCCGAACAGATCCATCTGATTCGCGAACGATTGAACAGCCATATCAACCTTGGTCTGCGGACCGGTCTTGGCATTTTATTCGTGATACTGAACAATAAGTTAGCTATAAATCAAGGAGGTCCACTATGAAAACCCTTGCATGTCTTGTCCTCGCCAGCTGTGCGCTCGCAGGCCCGGGCGTCAGCTTCGCTCAGAGCAACGCGCCCGTCTTCCGTGCTGCGGAACCGATCCGTCTCGAGCAGGGCGGGAATCGCGTGGGCGACGTCAGCCATGAGAACTATCCCGAGCAAATTCATACTGCTGAAGCGAAGATCGCCGCACAAGAGAGCCAGCAGGCGGGCAACAGTGACTTTGGCGCCGGGGCGAGCAACGGCGCCTCAGCTTATGGCAGCGTTCAGCCTGTGTCGGATCCCTCGCTATCATCGTGCGTGGGCCCCGCAAGCTACTGCAACATTTTCTTCGGTAATTGACATGGCGTTGCCCTCGTTGAAAGCTTACGTCGCCGACGTCCTAAACTCAAATGACCGCGGCACGCCGATCTTCAACGATGTTTAGGATCCTCCATATACCGATAACCTAATTATGCGGTGGAGTAATGGCACGGCAATACCCATAGGCAGTGCTCGTTCAAACGGCGGCCGATAACGACTTACACACCCCTGTGCGGGTTTGAGGCTACGCTCGCGTCGGTCCAGCGGGACGGCATGATGACCTACATACAGTCCATGCGGCGCGAAATGCGCGATGACTCGGACGAACGGTATGCGTCTGCGACCCTCCGTTCGTTAGTTTTTGCAGCTGGCGTCACTAGCGAGGAGACGAAAATGACCTGCAAACGGCTGAAAGCAATGTCAACTATTGCATTCTTTTTGTTAGCGGCAGCAAGTACCTCGAGCGCGGACGAACAGTGTTCTAACGCAACGCTCAAGGGGCTCTACGGATTCTCGCTTAGAGGCCAACTAATCGGCATATTCGACGATGCGGGTAACACCCATCGATTTGCGAACGAACCAGTTTTGATAGACGCGGTCTCGATTCAGGACTTTGATGGGCATGGCGGCTTCACTCGAGCGGACTTCGTCCAGAGTGGAGGTGAGAAACGCCCGGGGTCAACGGATCCAACGACCGGTTTCGACACTAACGAAAGCGGAATGTATACAGTTTATTCGGACTGCACAGGCATCATGCACATTAACAAGTTTCCCGCGCCGATTTCATCTACGACAATTGACATTCGCTTCGTGTTAACGGATGGCGGTCGGCGTATGTTTGGCGTTGTCAGCAGGCAGGTCATCGGCGGTCAGTTTAGAGCGACCGACGGAACCACCTGTGGACCGGCGCAGCCTTGTAGAATGGAAGCGCAGGAAAGCCTAATCGGGGAGAAGTTTCGAACGGAAGGGCGTGACAGGTAGCCGGGGGCACTCGTCCCCTGACGCGGCACCTTGGCCTGAGTGGAAGGCGAGTTGCTTCGCGCAACGCGCTCTTTCGCCGTCAGCGCAGCCGTCGTAAAGCAAGGAGCGGCTTGCATGCGAAGGGCGAACGGCGACTAGCTCCTACCGTTTTCCTTCAGTCAATGCCCAAGACTCGTACATAGAACGGAATTGAAGCGTGACGAATTCGAAGGGGGCACGTGGCATGGAAGTGATCCGTTTGATTTTCGATGTCATGCTGGGAGAGGAAGTCATAAAGCGCACGTGCATCAAGCGCGTCACTGTGCCATCGTCGACAAGGGCCTAGATGACTATGTCAAGTAAGGTGGATCGCCTCAGAGACCAATGAGCAGCTCGACCGTCCGATGGTCGGTGGGCCGGCGCCATTTGATCAAGTGAAATTGTCTGTCGCTCATGGTCCTCTGCGGCACGTCATGGACGTTATCTATGGCTTCCCATAAGCCCGAGGACTGGGCGGCCGAGACTGCTGATCGAATGACCGCTGCACTCAGTTAGCCGCGGTTGAGTCCTACACAGCGCGAGTGGCGGCTGTGGGTCGTTCACGCTCCTTCGCTGTCGTTAACAGAGGGCGGTGTGGAAAACAACAATCCCGAGGACCAGGCACAACGCAACGCAAAGACGTGGTTCGCACCGTTCGGCGGATTCAACTCAAAGGGTCTTGGACTTCGCTAGCCTGTTCAATCAAACAATGCCGTCGCTGCGCTGAAACTTCGACAGGTTTCGCGCGCGGTTGATCTTTGCCCGAACGGCCATGTCCGGGGCGCCGCGCCGCCGCGGTAGGAGAACGGCGGCTGGCCGGGTCCGCCGACGAGATTGGCCGCGAACGATTATTCGATGATGCCCGTCGCATCATTGGTATCGACGAGACCTCCGTCCGCCGTATATCCGGTTGCATACGACTGTGTGATGAGCCCCGCGTTGCCGCCGACGAGACCGCCTGTGCCGCCGTGCGAGCCCCGGCCTTGCGAGCCGCTCGCGAACGACTGCGCGATCGTCCCGTAGTTGGCACCAACGAGCCCGCCTGCGCCGCCCTGTGTACTGATCGATGCGCTGCTCGACGAGCGTTCGACCGTGCCGTAGTTGCTGCCGACGAGCCCGCCATCGGTGGCGCCGCCGTAGATGAGTCCGTCGGAGATGCTGCCAGAACTCGACGAGTATGTGACGAGCCCGTAATTGACGCCCACCAGAAGCCCGAACGATCCGATCGCAGATCCCACGTAAATCGTGCCGTTGGTGATCTTCACGTTGCGCACCACGCCCTTTTCGCCCACCACGCCAAAGAGGCCCATCGCGGTACCGGTGCCTTGCCCGTAAGGCAGTTGTGGTCCGTAGGCCAGGCCGACCGGCGCCAGCTTGTCGATCGTGTGGCCCGTGCCGTCGAACTGTCCCGTGAAGGGCGTGTTCGACGCCGCGGCCGAGCCGGGCATCGACCCGAGCGGATTGAAGACGGCCGCGCCGCTCGCGTCGATATCGTTGCCCAGCGCGTAGTTGCCCGCGAGATCCTGTTCGATGCTCTGCAGATCCACGCGATTGTTGACGAGCCTGTAGCCGGTGATTTGCGTCACGAGCCCGCTATAAGGCGCCGCCGACCACGCGCTGTTCGAGAGCAGCGTGCCTGGGGCGTAAGTGCCATTCATGTCGAAGAGCGCGGTGACGATGCCCGTGCTCTTCGACCAGTCGATCGTGCCGCCATTCGCGATGCTTCCGCCGTTGTCGATCGCGCCGCTGTCCGCGCGCAGCGTGAGATTGCCGCCACCGGTGTTGGCGAGCGTCGTATCCGGCGCGATCGTCACACTGTGCGCCGCGCCCAGCGTCAACGCCGCCGTGCCGCTCCATTGCACGTTGCCGTCAATGGCGAGATCGCCTGCCGAAGTCTCCACGTCCACGGAGGTGCCCGCGCTCAAGCTGCGCGACACTGCGCCCGCGTTGCTTCCGTCGAGCGTGAAGGACGGCGCGCCGAGCTTCCACGTTCCGGCCGCGACTGTCGCGCCGCCGACGTCCAGGGTGATGCCGCGCGTTTCCACCGTGCCGGCGCTGCCGTTGACGTCGGTCGCCGAGATGTCGCCGTTCGCGTGAATCCCGCCCGAATCCGCGACGAGCCAGACGTGGCCGTCGCGCATGGCTGTGCCCGTCGCGCGGATCGCCGCGCTGTTGCCCGCGAGCGCGTAGACGTTACCGTCAGCTGCTTGCAGACTGATCTGTGCCGCGCGGATCGCGCCGGCGTTTAGCACGGCGCCGCCGCTGCCCGCCTGCACGAAAACCTGCTGGCGGCCCGCCGCGTCCTGCAGCAGCACCTGCTTGCCCGTCGCGAGTTCAGCGGTGCCTTGCGCCGCGTCCACGCTGCCGAGATTCGCCGCGAGCGTGTGCGAGACGAGGAAGACATCGCCGCCGCTCGATCCGATCCGGCCCAAATTCACGACGATGCCGTTTCCGCCGCCCGACAGCGTGAGCGCGCCGCCTTGCATAAACGCGTTGTCGCATGCATCCAGTGCCGACGCGACGAAGCGTCCGCCTGTGGCGACCACGCCCGTTGACCCGACGAGAACGCCCTGCGGATTGATCAGCCAGACGCTGCCGGTCGCGTCGAGACGCCCGAGAATCACCGAGGGATCTCCGCCGGTGACGCGGTTGAGGGTCGCGCCGCTACCGTTGTTGAACGTGACGACGCGGCCATTGCCAATCGAAAAGCTGCGCCAGTCGATTACTCCGCGGGAAGATGTCTGGTTGATCGTCAGCAACTGCCCGCCGCCGCTGACCGAGCCGCTGCCCGCGACGAACTCTCCGCCCTTCGGTAAGGGCGGCGCCGCATGTGTGAGCGCGGCCGGAAACAGAAGCGAAATCGGAACCAGAGCCGTGATGAGCAGACGGTTGGAGTCGCGTGCAGAGAAGCGGGTGGAGAAAAGCGAAAACGAAGGTGCACGGCGGAGCATGAGCGTCTCCCTGGCGGATGAAATCGGTGATGAGTCGATTAATCGCCGCTGACGGTAGAGCTGACGCCGCTCCAGTGGTCGCGCAGTCATGCTGTCGGTGAGCTCACGCGGCCTGCTTGGAAGGTCGCGAACTTGACGCGCGAGCAGGCGAATTGATGGTAGCCCCGGCTTGCGGGTCACGCAACGTACGAATATGTCCGCTACTCGGTTGCCTCTTTGAGACGTCATTCGCGCCCCGAGGCACATCAGTAGCAAGAAGCGACTCCGCCGTTCTATGCCATCATCCGGTACATTTACCCGACTACCGGAGATCATGATGAGCAGCAAGTGGTTTTCGAAATTCGCGAGCTACCTTTCCACGATGACCGGTAGGCCCGTCACCTTTGTGTTAGCCGTCGCCCTTGTGATTGTGTGGGCGATCACCGGCCCGTTCTTTCACTACAGCGACACATGGCAACTCGTAATTAACACGTCGACCACGATCGTCACGTTTCTGATGGTCTTCCTGATCCAGAACACGCAGAACCGAGACACGGCGGCGATCCAGATCAAACTCGACGAGCTGATCCGCGCAATGGAAGGTGCGCATAACGCGCTGCTCGATCTCGAAGAACTCGAGGAAAAAGACTTGAGCCGTTTCCGAAAACACTACGAAAAACTGGCGGAAGAAGCGCGGACCGCGTTGCGCGCGGGCGGCAGCGACACCGGTTCGCCGTTCGTCGACAACCACGATGACAATGATGACGACTGGCGAGGCAATGGGAATCGCGATGGCAAGCCGGGAGCCGCGCCGAAACGCGGCTAGCAAACCCGCTGTCCGACTGCGGTGCGCGTTCGCTCGCGCGTCAACACTTTGGCTGGAGCTTTTCTAGGCGGCAAGGGAACGGCCGAAAGTGGCCGCCGAGTCTTGCCACGTCATTGAAGGACTTATAGGAAGCTGACGGATTCGAGGCGCCTCTTGGCAGAGGGTAAGCGCTATTCGGCGCTCTCAACCATTTCGCATGCGAGCAACCAACGGGAGCAATCGAGCATTCATTTTCTTGGCCGGCAAGTACGCGAGCCAGCCATGGTCGCCATTGATTTAGGCGGGCGGCGCAGATCGTGCTCCGTGGAGGCTAACGGGCGGGCCAAGAACGGGTGCCCGAACCGCCTTTCGCACAATGGACAAGATCACCATCCGTCGGCCCAAGCTGGTCTTCTTTCCGTCGAAGTGCCCCCAGCCGACGCCGGGCCGTTCGGAAGGGCGTTCGTGCAGGCCGCGACCGAATCCAGCTCCACGGCGATCGACACGGCCAAGCTCGCGACCAAGCAGTCGCAGGACAAGGACGTGAAAAGTTTCGCGCATCACATGATGGTCGATCACACCAAGCTGACCATGCAATTGAAGATGGCCACGCCTCATGGTTAGAGTGCCGTACGACAACTCGGACACCTCGCGATCGACGCACTCAAGCCGCTTAAGGGCAAGGATTTCGACAAGATCTATAGCCAGAAGGTGGGCGTCGAAGGACGTCAGAAGGCAGTGGCCGCATTCCAGAAAGAAGCGCAAGGAAGGTCAGAACCCAGACCTTAAGAAAGCCGCACAAGAGGCGCTGCCGACGATCCAGGAACATTTGAGTTGGCGCAGGATCTCGCCGCGAAGGAGGGCCTACAGCAAGCCAGAGGTTCAGCGAGGAACGAAAGACCCGCGTCGGCGTGCGCGGATCATTTAATTTCAACATCATTGGCGTTGTCGCTACTAAGCGCACGCCGGCACTTTCGATGCTCCAAACACAAGCACGGCTCGCCGCGAGACAGGCCTTGCACATCAAATCGCTCATGGGCGGCGCTTGCGCATGGCCCGTTCGCACCTTCAAACGCTTTGGGCCCTGCAGGCGGAAAGCCGAACTTCGTTCTGAGGGCCGCAGGGCGGCACAGATTTCGGGGAGACATCGTCTGTGCTCATCGGTTTCTCCTTGTTGCGGCTGCGCTATCGGCTTTGGGGCTCAATGCCGGGCACCGCGAGCGACGGTACGGTTACGAGCCAGTGCTTCATCTCCGTTCACCGCGGCGCCTCCGCCTTCCTCGAAGGGCGGTTGATGGCGAAAGCCTGCGCCGCCCGAAACAATTGCAATGATTGCCCCGACGATCAGCGCAGCGAACGAAAACCAGCTCGCTCGCGCGACGCCGCGCGCAGCCGTATCCGCGGCTTGCCGGGCGTTCTGTTCCGCGTCCGGACTGGATGCGGACGACGCTGCTGACGCCACGGCGGCTTGGACCTGCTGCTTGGCTGCGTCGACAAGTTGGTTGTTGCCGGCTGGTTGATTCGCCGCGGTCGCGCCGACCTGAGCACCGGTCGCCGCGATGCTGCCCGCCGTGCTCACCGCACCCGTGATCAGCGAAGTCATCCCATAGACGAGCAGAAGCGTCATGACGGCCCATGACAACAAGCCGTGTAGCCAGCCGAGAACTGGCGCACAGCGTCCCGCGAAGTACGAGCCCACGAACACGGCGAGTACCGTCGTGACAATGACCCAAACGCCCGAACCGAAGCCGAACCCGTGCAGCGTGTCCGGTCTCGACAGCGGAGAGAGCAGCGACGCGCCAATGGCTGTGCCGAGCACGCTCATAGTAAGGTAGACAATCATCGAAAGGATCACTCCAGCGATGACGGAACCCCACGACAGCCGGGGCAGGCCGTCTCTGGTCGTTAGAAGTCTCATGATGTCTCCATCGAAATTTGTTGTAGGCGCCGACATCCCGCAATTCGTATGCCGCTTTTTAGAACGAGGCTATCGATCCGGCAGCGGAAAACATAGTTTTCCGTGGTACTCGGCTCTACCTGTCCCAGGCGCTTGTGCCGCGAGGTACCCTAAAGATCGCGACGACTACGGCGGACCGCTGGCGGATATCGTCAAGCTGATCGATGAAGTGATGATGGTGGAACGCGGTTCGGTCGAATACACGGTCGTCGAAGGCAACAGCAGGATGAGGCCGACGACACCATAGAGGCCGATCGAAACCTTATCGCGGTCCGACCGGAGAGCCGACCAGGAAGCATCCTCTCGACGAAACCCGGATCGCCCGCGTTCGTCGGCAAGGTAAACTTGTTCCGCCTGCGGCACGACAAGCTCGCACTTGACTTGGATCCGACGGGGCATCACGCCATTCAGGAATCGTTCATCCTCACGTCGTGAAGGCCAGCGGCCATCGCGGCGCTTCGTGCCGTTCTTTGCGCCGCTCTTCCCCGCGTTGACGGCAAGCGCGGGGGTCGCGTTGTTGGCGGCCGTATGCGCGCTGTCTAAACCGGGCGAGCTGGACCGGTTGCCGCTCGTCGGCGAGTGGTGCCGCGCGGCGCCGCATGGCTTCTGATGATGCTGCCGAGCGCCTTCCGCCGGATGACGCTCGCGCACACACCGGCGCACGCTGATTGCGTTGCTTATCCGGTTACGCGGCGGCGTGGGCGCTGTTCAGCCTCGTCGCGCATGGGTTCGATGCGCGCTGCATCGTCCGTCCGATCGATCGCCGCTGTTGCTGACGCAAGGCTGGCTGATCGGCGCCGCGATCGTCGCGATCGCCGGCGTTTATCAGTTCGGCAGCGTCAAGCATCGATGTCTCGACAAAAGCCGTTCGCCGTTCATGTTCATCACCGGGCATTGGCACGGCCTGAGCGCGCGCCGCGGGAGCTTTCTACTCTGCGTGAATCACGGCGCGTTCTGCATCGGCTGCTGCTGGGCGCTGATGCTGCTGGTGACGTTCTCGGTTCGGCACGGGAAGCGGCGGCTGGATGCTGGCGCTGGGCGCGATCATAGCGGCCGATACGAACGTTTGCTCGGGCAAGCCGCTCGGCGCCGTGTTGATTGCGTGGTCCGCGTTGGATCGTCGTGCAGAACGTGCGCGTTGGGCTGAGCGCCGATTCGCGGCGGAAACAGCAGGATCGTCCTGTCCGCGAGGCGGTTGAAGGCCGGACAATTGAACACACTCGTGTGGAACGCGCCCTCGCGCTTCTGCTGCGTTCCGATGGTCTCGTCTGCAGGAGTCTGCAATAACCGGCGGCATGGAACCATGCTAAGGATCGACGAAGTTACAAACAGCGAAGGTTTTTCCGAACGATTTGACGTCGCGGTGATCGGCGGCGGCATCGTGGGCGTTGCCACGGCGTATGAGCTCGCGCGGCGCGGCGTGTCGGTGGTGCTGCTCGAAAAGGGCGTCATCGGCGGCGAACAATC
>NZ_JALQDH010000123.1:0-18324 GCF_023631365.1 Caballeronia sp. INML2
CCGAGAGCAACAAATCAGCACTTGCGAAAGGAGGTAAAAACAAGGATTCTTGATCCCCGTTCGAGCCCCGAAACAGGCGCCTTTCTCTGGCGCCATTACGCCGAAAACACCCGGCTCCTTTACGGCGAAAGGCAACAGCATACAGCCGCGGGGCTCCGCACTGGACTTTCTGTCGTTCTATTTCGATCAGCCGAATGCCGTCATGCTGGCATCCGTGACCGGGACGTCGCCATGTCAAGGCGCATCGGCGCGTGCCCTTTAATGCTGAAGAGAATGCTTGCCTCGACGCAACCAGAGGCCGAGAGATCCGCGAGCGCTGGCGATTTATTTATTCGCTTCTGGAGCAGGAGCGTCGCGCATCTCGCGCGTTTTGGTCCTTTGCTGCAGACAGGTGTTTGTCGCGTAACGGCTTACCACGCGCGGCACAAGCAAGGCCGTCTTTTATACTCCTTACTATGGTACAAACGGTCGTCGGGTACAACCACGGATTCGCAGGGACGTCATCCAACCATAAGAGGTATGCGCGCAGGGGAGAAGAAGGAGTGAGTTGGATCGAACAATGCGACCGATCGTCTTTTATGAAAAGCAAAATCGGGCTCTAGTGGAGAGGCGTGATGAGACAAATGAGGCTTTTTGCCGGTCATGCTTTGGCGGTGTTGCTGGGTATGGCGGTTTCATACACGGATGTGGCCGGTCAAACAGGGACGCTGAAGGAACAGGTCGTCGGAACGTGGGCCTACGTATCGGTTGATACCGTGCCACCGGACGGCAGTCGGCAACCATGTACGGCACCAATCCGCAAGGGCTCGCGGTGTTCGATGGAAGTGGTCACTATATCCTGATGACATCTCGCGCCGATATTGCAAAGTTTGCGTCCGCAAACCGGACGGAGGGCACGCCCGAGGAAAACAAGGCGGTCGTGGAAGGAATGATCGCTCACTTCGGCACCTACACAGTGGACGAGGCCGACAAGACGATCACTTTCCATGTCGCCGCCAGTTCGTTTCCGAACTGGAACGGCGTCGAGCAGAAGCGACCATTCACCGTCAATGGAGACCGACTCAAGTGGACGACGCCGGCTTCGAGCGGCGGTACGGCCGAGGTGGTACTGCGGCGGCTGAGATGATGCGTGCGCGATCAATCAGGCAACATTGGCCATTATAGGAAGGGCGGCAGTGGCGGGATATGCACCCGTGGGCAGTGTATCGGTCGCCCAATCGCTCGGAAAGGCGGGTTGATCACGATGTCGGTGGACGGTACGGAAACCGCGCATGCGCGAGTCTCGTTGGTAATCCGCCTGTAAGGTACTGGACCTGTTACAAAAAAATTAACGCAAGTCTCGCTGCCCGCGACCTACATTCATACGGTATGTTCGTGGTGTCCGGCCTCGCCAGAATGCAGCCCCGTGCAAGTGATGGGCGCAAGGCAGCAAACCTTCAGGAAAGGCTGCTCACTCGTGTTGAAGCCGTGACCGACGCGCTGGCGGTGACCAGCGCTCGCGGCCTGTGGCAGTTGAGCGGTGGCAAGTAGGGCGAGCGAGACATGGCGGAGACAAGGCGCGCCGACGGCAACATCGTTGAACTTTCTGGACGAGGAAGCGCGTTGCTACGCCTGCTGTTTCGCTGCCAGAAAGCGACCGGTCCCGCTGTTTGCGGGTCGCATCTGGATGAGGAGTTTCCCATGCGACGCAGCAAGGCAACCGTACGTCTGATTGGAATTCCGCTTGCTACAGTCCTGGCGACAAGCACCGCCTGGGCTGCCGACCCAATACGGGTCACGGGTGTTCCCCAAAACCCCAACCCCTTTGCCAGTTGCCCTATCGGGGCATCCCCGCAAGGCGGCAGCACTAACTATGTGAACGCCGAGGTCGAACCCTGGCTGGCCGTGAATCCTCACACGGCCGGGAACCTGATCGGGGTGTGGCAGCAGGATCGCTGGTCGGACGGCGGTGCGCACGGTCTGGTTGTCGGCTTCTCGTTCGATGGCGGATCGACATGGGGGACGACGCCCCTGCCCTTTAGCGCCTGTGCACCCGGAGGCCTCCCATACGAACGGGCCACCGACCCCTGGGTGTCGATCGGACCGGATGGCACGGCCTACGCCGTGTCGGTTTCGTTCAACGCGTCGAACAACAATAACGCCGTGGCTGCAGCGGTTTCGACCACTGGCGGCAGGACGTGGAACAACCTGAAGGTCATCATCGCCAACGACGAGCCCGGCGCGCAGTTCTTCAATGACAAGGAGTCGGTGACAGCCGATCCGATCCACGCCGGCACTGCATACGCGGTATGGGACCGGCTCGAGTCGCCGAACGCCAACCCGTATGCAGATATGCACACGCAGGCGTACCGTGGGCCGACGTTGTTCTCGAAGACGGTCAATGGTGGTCAAACCTGGAGCCCGCCAAAGATCATCGTGAACTTTGTTGCCTCGCGGCGGCAGACGATCGGCAACCAGATCGTAGTCGACCCGCGGACCGGCACCCTCTATAACTTCTTCGACCTGATTCAGCCACCCTTTGGCGTCTCGGCCGGCAAGGTTGCATTCATCAAGTCCACTGACCAAGGCGCCAGTTGGACGCAGCCGCAGATCATCGCCGATCTGCGAACCGTTGGGGTGACGGATCCCAACACCGGCGAGCCTCTGCGTACCGGCGACATCATTCCGGAGCCGGCCATTGATCCGTCGACCGGTTACCTCTACGTTGTCTGGCAGGACTCGCGCTTCAGCGGCGGCCAGTTCGACGAGATCGCAATATCAAAGTCCACGGACGGCGGTAGCTCGTGGAGCACACCGAGCCGCGTGAACACGATGACAGGGCGGGCCGCGTTCAATCCGTCGATTCGCGTCAACGCCGTCACCGCCAAAGTGGCCGTCACCTACTACGATTTCCGCGGTCTCGAGGCCGGCAACACCACGTCGTTGCCGACTAGCATCTGGCTCACCACATCGCCGACCGCGGGTGGACCCAGTTTTGTCAGTGAACAGCTTGTTTCCGGTCCCTTCAATATGAGAACGGCCCCGATGTCGAGGGGCTTCTTCGTGGGCGACTATCAGGGGCTCGAGGTACAAGACGCGAAGTTTCTGCCGTTCTTTGTACAAACGAACTCAGGCAACACAACTAATCGAACCGACGTCTTTTTTGCAAGGGAGACACCGGCACAATAGTTGACGCAAATGCGGCCGGAGGGAGGTCAACGCCGGCCGTGCTGCGACTGCACGAAACACCGCGCTTCGCCGAGTGCACCGCTTCGGCGAGGTGGGCAACTTGGTATTGCTTTACGCGCTCGCGCAACAACAGGTAATCCATCACTGTCTGTATTCTGAAAGCAACGGGGACTGGGAAGTGGTGTTGAGCGCGCCGCGCCCGTTCACCGCCGTCGTCGGATTCTGGTCGACCAAATACAAGCCGAAATTGCCCAAGGGCGCGACACTTGGAGCGCGGTCGTCGATGCAGCCGTCCACCGGACCCGTCCTGTGGCGTTGACAGCGGCAGCCACGGTGCTCGCGATGATCCCACTCACGAGGAGCATCTTTTGGGCGCCGATGGCCATCGCCATCATGGGAGGGCTCACCGTTGCCACGCTGCTGACGATTTTCTTCATGCCGGCCCTTTACGCAGCATGGTTCAGGGTCCGGCGTGCACCAGTCTAGGAAGATTGCCGTCGACGAGGTTCCTGGCCGCCGGTTATTCGAGATTGACGGATGCAGGTGGCTAACATACGTAAGGATATCTAAAGTAAGTCGTGTAAGTCGTGTGGAGAGGGATATTGGGTTCGGTGGATGGATGGAAGTAGTGCAAGCGCGAAGACGGTCCCAGATGCGCTGCGCGGTCTCATTGTCGGCAAGACCAAGATTCGACACGAGTTGATCTAACTCAAACGTCTGAACGCGGCCGACACGGAAACTGGTGCACTGGGTGAGAGCCCACAATCACTGAGGAGCGACTGATGGCAAATTACATGAAGGCTGCGGTAGTCCATGCATTTGGCGAGCCGCTTTCTATTGAAGAAGTACCCGTTCCTAACCCTGGCGCGGGCCAAATTTTGGTCAACGTAAAGGCTTCGGGGGTCTGCCACACCGACCTTCATGCCGCGAATGGCGACTGGCCGGTCAGGCCCAGCCTTCCTTTCATTCCAGGACATGAGGGTGTCGGATACGTCGCAGCGGTGGGCGACGGTGTGAAGTACCTTAAGGAAGGCGATCGCGTCGGCGTCCCTTGGCTGTATACCGCTTGTGGCCATTGCGAGTATTGCCAAACCGGCTGGGAGACGCTTTGTGCCGAACAGCAGAACACTGGCTATTCTGTAAACGGCAGCTACGCCGAATATGTGCTGGCAGATCCGGACTACGTTGGTCGACTACCGAACGATGTAGCTTTCGATGAAATCGCGCCCATTTTGTGTGCCGGCGTTACCGTCTACAAGGGAATCCGCGTTACGGACACACGTCCCGGCCAGTGGATCGCGATCTCGGGTATTGGAGGGCTTGGGCACGTCGCCGTGCAATACGCCATCGCGATGGGCTTGCATGTCGTGGCGGTAGACATCGCGCAAGAGAAGTTAGAGCTTGCGCGCAAGCTGGGTGCGCAGATTACGATCGACGCCTCGACCTGCGATCCAGCGAAGGAGGTCCACCAGCAGATCGGCGGTGCGCATGGCGTTCTTGTGACCGCTGTATCGAAGCACGCGTTCGCGCAAGCACTCGGCATGGTGCGCCGCGGCGGTACCGTGGCACTGAACGGATTGCCGCCCGGAGATTTCGCGCTGCCAATCTTTTCTACGGTACTGAACGGCATCACCGTTCGCGGCTCGATCGTCGGAACGCGACGCGACTTACAGGAATCTCTGGACTTCGCCGCTGAAGGAAAAGTCCGCGCGCACATCCATCGCGACAGACTTGAAAACATCAACAAGGTATTCACCGCACTGCGCGGGGGAAAAGTCGACGGTCGCATCGTACTTACTGAGCTCTGAGCGCGCCGTTATCAGCATAGACGGCTTCAAGGTGGGAGCGCAACGGAGTTTGGGGCGATGCTGAACAAGCAGCCTAAACACTGCTGAATTGACGATGGGCGTATAAACGTTACCAACCTTCCTGAAGGACGTGTTCCTGGCCTCGATCCGCTCGGCCGCAGTATCGCAGTTTCCTCGACGAAGATTAGCTCGCCCAGCGTTGCTCTTCAAGCAGGTGCCGGGACGTCAACAGCGTCGTCGCGCAGGCAGATTTACTACGCTGTGTCGAAACGACGCAACCTGTTTCTCGGCCACCATGTCATCGTCCCGGCTTATAATGACTCTATCGTCACGTTTGATAAAGATGTCACGTCGTTGGGTTGTTTGCTCGACGCCGCCCGCAATCTGGCAGGCACACCTAGACTTCGCGGGCAACCAGCAACGGAAAAAGCCATTTATGCCAGGTTAAGTCGCTTCGCTTAAGGAGGTTCGAGATGGACCAGGTAACCCAACCAACACCCAATCGCGAGATTGCAATGAAAATCCTGCGCCTCTTGCACCATCGCCTGGAAGAGGCCCAACAACGGTTCGGGCAGAGGATGAGCGACGCAATCACGGGCGGCGTTGGCACGTCCGCGGCCACGATTCTCAATCCAGCGCAGTTCACACCGTGGGGCGCTTGGTACTATACGGTCGATTTCGCGCAGCGCTCGGTTCTGTTCTGGGATACCTTGCGTCAACGCGGCAACGAGTTCCACGAGCGCAACAAGGCCGGGGTCAAGCCCGCGTTGCATTTCGACTATGACGTCGTGCTCGACGCGAGGCACTTTGAGCGGCCCGTCAACTACGCTCTGCTGTCGATCCGGCCGCCGGAGGGTGTCGTAGTCGACGTGAAGAAGCGCCCCTACCTGATCATCGATCCGCGCGCCGGGCATGGTCCCGGCATCGGCGGCTTCAAGGACGATTCGCAGGTCGGCGTTGCTCTGCGCGCCGGTCATCCCGTTTATTTCGTCGTGTTCTTCCAGGAGCCGGAGCCCGGCCAGACCCTGCTCGACGTGTGCGCGGCCGAGCAGCGGTTCGTACAGAAGGTGCGCGAACTGCATCCAGACAGTCCGAAGCCCGCGATCGTCGGAAACTGCCAGGGCGGCTGGGCCGTGATGATGCTTGCCAGTTCGTCGCCCGAAGACACCGGTCCCATCTTGGTCAACGGCGCGCCTATGTCTTACTGGAGCGGGGCGTGGAGCGAGAATGAGGCGCCCAATCCGATGCGTTATGCGGGAGGCATTCTGGGCGGCACGTGGCTCTCGTCCCTGTCGGCCGATCTTGGCAACGGCAAGTTCGACGGCGCGCATCTCGTGAACAACTTTGAGTATCTGAACCCCGCCAACACCTTCTGGGATAAGTACTACAACGTGTTCGCCAACATCGATACCGAACCAGCGCGCTTTATCGAGTTCGAGCGGTGGTGGGGCAGCTACTACCTGATGAACCGGCAAGAAATCGAGTGGATCACCCATAACCTCTTTATTGGCAATAAGCTGTGGTCCGGCGAAGTGTCCGGCCCGTCTGGCCAATCCTTCGATCTGCGCGCCATCCGCTCGCCGATCATTCTTTTCGCATCGATGGGCGACAACATCACGCCGCCGCAACAGGCGTTCAACTGGGTCGCTGACATGTACAGCAGCACCGAGGAGATCAAGGCGCGCGGCCAGGTCATCGTCGCCCTGATGCACGAGGACGTCGGCCACCTCGGGATCTTCGTTTCCGGCAAGGTGGCGAAGAAGGAGTACACGCAGATCTTCAACGTGCTGGAGACAATCGAGACGCTTGCGCCGGGCCTCTATGGCATGTCGATCAAGGAGGTAAAGGGCGCAGACGGCAAAACCGAATACGAGGTTTCGCTCACCGAACACCGGTTGGAGGAAGCCGTCGAGCATTTCAACGAGTTGCGGCGCGAGGACGAAAAGCCGTTCAAGGCCGTGGCGGCGGTGTCGGAGTTCAACCAGCGGGCCTACGAACTGTTCGTTCAACCCTTTGTGCAGCATGCGTCGAGCGAGACGACCGCGCAGTTGCTGCGCGACTTCCATCCGTTGCGTCTCCAGCGCTGGGCATTCTCGGACCTGAATCCGTGGATGGCCGCGCTTCGTCCGATTGCCGATGCTGTCAAAGCCAGTCGGCAGCCCGCGAGCGACCTCGAACCCTGGCGCAAGGTGGAGCAGCGCGGCTCAGAACTGATCAGCGCCTCGCTCGACCAGTTCCGGGCGGTAAGAGACGCCAGCATCGAAACCCTGTTCTTCTCCATCTACGCGAATCTCTTCGCAATGCACGACCCAGACCGCCTCGGCGAGCAGGGGGCCGGCACGTCCGCCGCCGCCGATCCTCGAAGCCTGCCGTTCGTCCAGGCGGCGCTCGCCTCGCTGACGCAGGGCGGCTACAACGAGGCGGTCGCGCGCACTGCCTTCCTCCTCGCGCCAAAAAGCGAGCCGCTGCCGCTATCGCGCATCGAGACAGTCAAGCAACTGGTCGATGAATATGCCGACTACCTGCCGCATCTGCCCCCTGCCGACTGGCGGCGCATTCGCGGGGAGCAGGAACTCATCGCGACTTTCGAGCCGCAACAGGCTATCCAGACGTTGCCCGATCTGCTCGCCAGCCCGGAAGACCGAAACCGGCTCCTGACCTTGCTCGACAAGCTGCTGGCCGACCGGCGGGTGCTGCGCATCCCGCCGACACCCGCCCAGGAAGAGGCGCTGCGCGCCATCCGGTCAGTGATCGGCGCGACAACCGCAAATGAGTCTCCGACTCCGAAGGGCCGATCACCGCGCGTTCGGGCCTCGGCATCATGAATTGTCCGGGGAAACGCAACGTCGATGGCGGCGTTAACATCATGGCGTGACACGGCACAGGAGAAGGACATTGTGACTGAACTATTGCTGCAAAGAAGACACTGTTTCCGACGAAGAAATCCGGAGGTTTTTGAACCGCTATGGCTTCCCGCCGTTCAATTCCAGCGAGCGCGTGGCAGGTACCGGGATCCGGCCTGCGGCGCTGCTTGCGTTCGATGGCCCGCACGCGCAAGCGCTGCGTCTGCTTCAGGCCAGAATTTACGGCGTATTCTGGAACGACCACGTGATCGAAGCGATCATTGTGCAGCGCCCAGCGGAATGACCGGCATGAGAGGGCGCAGCAATCGGGTGAAGGAGCCGTTTCAAAGAGTGATGTTTACGGGGCGGTCGACAGTGAAGCGCACCGGGTTTTCCGGAGACCTCAACTCCTGAGAGAATGAGGAAATGGAAAACATCGACAAAGCAAAACGGAAGACAGCGCCGAAGTATTCGGCCGAGGTGCGCGAGCGAGCGGTTCGTATGGTGTTCGAGCACCGTTCGGAATACGCCACGCAGTGGGAAGCGATTCAGTCGATCGCCGGGAAGATGGGCTGTTCGCGCGAGACCCTAAGAAATTGGGTCCGTCAAGCTGAGAGCGATCGTGGTGAGCGAGCAGGCCCTGCGAGGCAAGAGGAAGATCGGATCCGCGAGCTTGAACGAGAGGTCCGGGAACTGCGCCAGGCGAACGAGATCCTGCGTAAGGCCTCGGCCTATTTCGCACAGGCGGAGCTCGACCGCCGACCGAAGTGATGATCGCATTCATCGACGATCACCGGTCGGCTTACGCGAGCCGATCTGCAGAGTATTGCCGATCGCCCCGTCGACTTACTACCTGTATGCGTCGCGGCGCGCTGATCCACGTAGGCTGCCAGCGCGGCAACGGCGTGATGTATTGTTGTGTCAGCACATCCGCCGCGTTTGGGAAGAGAACTTTCGCGTGTACGGTGCGCGCAAGATCTGGCGACAGTTGCTGCGCGAAGCATTCAGAATTGCGCGTTGCACCGTTGAACGGTTGATGAGGCGACTGGGCCTGCAGGGTGTACGGCGGGGTAAGTCGATGCGAACCACCGTGCGCGATGAAAACGCGCCTTGTCCGCTTGATCATGTGCAGCGTCAGTTCAAGGCGTCAAAGCCCAACGCACTGTGGGTTTCCGACTTCACCTTTGTCGCGACTTGGCAAGGATTCGCGTATGTTGCCTTCATCGTTGACGTGTTTGCGCGACGCATCGTGGGATGGAGGGTGTCGAGTTCAGCGCGTACCGATTTCGTATTGGATGCGCTGGAGCAAGCACTACACGAGCGCCGACCAGCAGAAGGTAACCGTTTGGTACACCATTCGGATCGCGGGTCGCAATACGTTTCCATTCGATACACGGACCGGCTAGCTGAAGCAGGAATTGAACCGTCAGTCGGCAGCGTAGGCGATTCATACGATAACGCGCTCGCTGAAACGATCAACGGCCTATACAAGGCAGAAGTTATTCATCGCCGTGGCCAGTGGCGTAATGTGCAGGCGGTCGAACTGGCGACGCTTGAATGGGTGAACTGGTTCAATCACCGACGCCTGCTTGAACCTATCGGCAACATCCCACCGGCCGAAGCGGAAGCCCGTTACTATGAGCAACTCGCTGGAGTGCCGATGGCTGCGTAACTCCAGCAAAACGGTCTCCGAGATTCCCGGTGCGCTTCACAACCGAAAACTGTGCAGACGGCCTTGGAGGCCGGTGGCTTTTGCCGTACCGGCTCCAACCTGCCGGAGCCAGTGCGGCGCGTCAGCTTCACCGACGATCATGCCTGCACTCGCAGATCGCGGCTTAGTACCTTGGACAGCGCGTCGGCCAGTGTAGCCGCTGGATCGGCGACGCGCCCCGCACATCGCCAGGCCACCACCCGGTCCGGCCGTACAAGGATGGCACCGAATTCAGAGATGCCGCGAAACTGGGTCCACGCCAGCCGCGGATCGAATGCGTCGCCTTCGAGATGTCCAATGCGCACGGCGTCGATCGGCAGGTCGTTGTCCCTGCTGATGGACCTGGCAGCTTCGCTCCAGTCCTCGCCCTTCTCGCCGGCGATCAGGAGGAATCGGCCCGGAGAAACAAAGTCCTTCAGAGCCCGGCGCTCGCCCGATTCGAGGTCGATCCACGCATGGGGCAGCGGGCAACCCGGACGCGTGCTCGGCTCGTAGAGACGGATTTCGTCAACCGGTTGCGGCTGCGGTGAATCATCCGGAACGATCGCGTTAGACACATACTGGTAGCCATACTCCACATTTAGCTCGTTGGCCTCCATACTGGCCCGCCGGATCGCCTGCAGCGCCTTGCTTCGATGCGCGGCATCGGCGGGCAGTCCGCTTACTACCCGCTTGAGCTGCTGCCAGTTCTCTTCGGCGGTCGACGAAGGACTCAAGCCGAACGCGGCGCCAATCTCAAAGTGCATCACCGCGTTCTCCATGGAACGCTTGATGTTGCGCGCGTCGACGGGCCGGCGCTCGCTCTCGTAGCTGTCGAGTAGCGACTCGTCGGCGTAGCCCTTGAGGACGGCCGCCAGTTTCCAGCAGAGGTTGTGCGCATCCTGGATGCCGCTAGTCAGCCCCAGCCCCCCGGTTGGCGGATGACGGTGCGCAGCATCACCGACGATGAACACCCGGCCGACCCGGAACTTGTCAGCGAGCAAGCCCTCCAGCGTCCAGCGGCTGATCTTGTGGAAGGTGATCGGCCTGCCGCCGAGGCCCAGCGCCGAGCGCATCATCTGCTGGATCTGGGCATCGCTCAGATCGTTCGCCTGATCGATCGGCTGGGTTACGTGCACGACCCACTCCTCGCTCGCCGGCCCCCAGTGGTCCGGTCCCATCGGCACCAGCACGGTCATCTCGCCCAATGCAGGGCTCCAGATCCAGCGGATAAGCACGTCCGGGTCTGTGGCGAGCTGTGACAGGTCCGCCGAGATGTGCGCCGTGATGGAGCGGGCGATCGCACCCAGCCCCTCGAACTGGATTCCCACCTGGCGACCGACCGTTCGGCCTCCGTCGCAGCCCAGCAGGTACTTTGCCCGGACCCGATACTCTTCGCCCGTTTCGTGGTCGCGGATAAAGGCTTCGACGCCCTGTTCGTCCTGTTGCACGCCAAGCAGTTCATGATGGAACCGCACCCGTCCGGCGTTCAGCGCTTCAGCGCGGGCCCTCATGATCGGTTCGAGGCGGATCTGCGGCAGGTTCGCGCTGCGGCAAGCGCTGGCCTGAACCCAGTTTAGGTTCTCGCAGCCGTGGCCCCAAGATTCGACCTTGCCGATCCTGCGCCCATACTCAGGCTCCGGACCACAGAAGCCGGCATACCAGCCCATCGCTTTCATGTTCGCGGCCGGCGTGCTGTGGACGTAGATCTGCTCCGCCACACCCGCGTCGCTAAGGATTTCCATCGTGCGTTGGTTTAGCACATGTGCCTTCGGCAGGACCGAGGTACCGCGCAGAGCGCTGATCAGCAGGCTCTCGATGCCCAGGCCCGCGAGCAACATCGAGGCCGTCAGGCCGGCGCCGCCGCCTCCGACGATCAACACGTCGGTCGTTTCGAGCTTCATCATCCTTATCTCCTTGCATCGGTCATCCATTGCATAGGTGGTCAACATGACTTTTATGAGAGTGGTCTGCTCCCCGCGCAACGGGTGTTCTAGTCGGGACATCATCGCGTCGGCTGCCTCCGAGTGCGCGCGGATGAACGGATTGTAATGAGTACTCTGTCATTATGACAATATAATCGTTTTCACTAGATAGCCGATCGCCAAGTCCATTTCGCGCCATATAATCGCGACATGAGTACAACCACGACCACTGATCATCGGACCCGCGTGGCGGCAGAACGCCGGGAGCGAATGCGCGCAAGATTGATCGAAAGCGCGATGCTGGTTTTTACAGAGAAGGGAGTAGGAGGCAGCGTCATTCAGGAGGTCATCGCAGCAGCGGACGTCTCCCAAGGCACCTTCTACAACTACTTTCGTACGAACGAGGAATTGCTCGCAGCGGTGACGCAGGAGCTGAACGACGAGCTGCTTCGGATCATCGAGTTGGAAGTCGGTTCGTACGACGATCCAGCGCGGCGGATCGCCTGCGGCGTGCTGATGTTCTTACGTGCGGCGCGCACTTATCCGCTGCTTGCAGGCTTCATTTCGGCGGCGGGCTTCCACGCTGCGGGACCGAGCAGCCTGATCTACAGATACCTGCCTGTTCATATCGAACAGGGATTGGCGAACGGGCGCTTTCGAGACGTCACGGTCGAAGTCGCGCTAGATCTGATCGTAGGAACGACGTTGACGACGGTTCAGCGTTTTGCCACCGAAGCCCAGAAGTGTGCATGCCCAGAGCCGGCAGTTGCAGCCGTTCTTCGGAGTCTTGGAGTCAGCCGGTCGGAGGCTCAGGCGCTGGTGCGCACCAAACTGCCGGCGATTGCCGTGCCGGCCAATTCGCTATTAGAGCGCGGACACGCGAGGATGCGAAATCAGGCGCCGCCTCCCGGTGCCCCGCGGGTTAGACCGACAGTCTCCGTCGCCATCCATCGGGGGCATGCGCGCGGTTGTTAGCGCGATGGAACAACGACGGCGAATCGTTCTCGCCGCTGTTTGAGAACGTTTGACGTCAGCTGTGGTCGGTCGACCTGACCGCGGAAGTAGGGAGCCCGCGCGGCATGTCGCGCAGCGCAATTAATCTAAGAATATTGCGCACGTCACATAAATAGTATTGCAATTAGGACCATATCATATGGTAGCGGCCCGCCTGCTCGTCTGAGCGGCGAGATGAAGACGCCGCTTTCTTGTCGTCGTCGAAAACTGCATTTTGTGCTTTCCCTGACTCGGTTGCCGATCCGTCCGTTTCGTCGAGCGTCCTGTCGTTTTTTCCTTGTCGCCTCCCTTCGGCACCGACATCGGTGAAAAGCTGTGGGACGCGCGGTTGTCTGCTGGCGGACAGGCGGCCCAGATGACCTACGAAGCGAACGGCAAGTAATACGGGCTAATCGCGGCGGGCGGCCGCTGCTCGTTCCTGATGTGGCTCGGAGATTCCGTCATCGCAAATGCGCTGCCGGACAAGCATTGACCGCGACTCGCCCCTTGTTCAGTCGATCAGGCGGGCCAATAAACCCTGGCTGGTCGTTGTGCACGTCGAGGATTTTGCTCGACGGGTTCGATCCTTCCGTGTTCGTTTCCCCGACTGATCTCCAATCGAGCGCTTCGCGAGCGGCAGTGTCTTTTCTGTGCTTGCCAATCGGATTCGTTGCGCTGTTTCCGGGCTGATATGTGATTAGCCTCGCTGAGATGACCATTCGTGCGCCTAACTCCGTGCATAGGCAATCGCGTCCTCGCGCGCGTCTAATCCCGCGAGATCGCTGCCTGTGAAGATCTGGCTCTCGCTGCCGTTTTCGCAGGCGTGGTGACTCTCGCGTGCTCAATTCTCTCGCCGTCGGCGCGGCGCAAAGTGCATCGATGTCAAAGGTAGGAAGTCAGGCTCGTGCGAGTGCGCCGGCAACATTCGATCGAGCGCGACGGCGTTCGTGCTCCCTTACGCCACCCTTGCTAAGGACTATTCGTCCTTCTGATCGGCTTTTGCGCATAAAAGATCGTTCGATCTAAAATGACGTGATATCGGCCACGAACACGGAGACCGTCCCCATGATCGAGTTCTACTTTCACCCGACGCCCAATCCCGCGAAGATCGCGCTCTTCCTCGAAGAATCTGGGCTGCCATATGAACTGAAGCCGGTGGACACCAGCAAGGGCGAGCAGCATTCGGCCGAGTTCCGCGCGATCAACCCGAACGGCAAGGTGCCCGCTATCGTGGACATGGAAGGGCCGGGCGGCAAGCCGGCTATTGTGTTCGACTCCACCGCGATCCTTCTTTATCTTGCGGAGAAGACGGGTCAGTTCGCCGGCGCGCCGGAAGATCGCCCCCAGCTTCTTTCGTGGCTGATGTTCGTAGCGAGTGGCCTCGGACCGTATTCCGGACAGGCGGTGCACTCCAGTACGCGGCGCCGGAAGGGCTCGACTATGCGGTGAATCGTTATCGGCGAGAGGCGGATCGTCACTACCAGGTGTTGAACGACAGGCTCAAGGGCCGCGAATACATCGTGGCTGACAGCTATACGATCGCGGACATGTCCGCATGGGGCTGGCTCGATCGGGCATCGCGCGTGTTCAAGTCGAGCGAGGATCCGCTCGGGCCATATCCGGAACTCAAGCGCTGGTTCGCGAAGATCGACGCACGGCCCGCCGTCGAACGCGCGCGCGCCGTGAACAAGAGGCATGCGTTCAAGACGGTCAACGACGATGAGACGAAACGTGCGTTGTTCCCTTCCAACTACCCGAAGACGGCGTGAGAGAAGTGGACCTACAGCATGCCGCGTCCGCATGGTTCGATGAGGAGGCCGCGCTCGACGCTGCCAATGTGCAGCTCTGGTCGCAGGGTTATGAAGCGACCTCCGTCTGCGATCTCGCCACAGCGATGCGCCTCGTGGAGCGAGCCAATACAACGCTTTGGCGACAAGCGCGTGGTACAGGAACGCGTGCTCGAACGACACGTCGAGCGCGGTTTTCGCGACCGCGTGGGGCGTATCGAACATCACATGCGGCCGCGCGGTGCGATCGCCGCGTTCCTCGAAGAGATCTTCCAGTTTTCCGGGAGCGATCCGCACGGCAGGGGATGCCTCATCGTCGATTCGACGAGAGAACTCGCGCCGCGCGGGGACGCGACCACTTTCTGCCGTTCGCCCGAGTCATCGAGCGGCAACTCGAACTGCTGGTCTACTTTGATATCCGCCTGACGGTCAACATGCGGAGATCGGCCTTATCCGACGCTCGCCGCTCATTCCCGCGCGGCTGCAGCGCGCCGCTTTACGGTCATTAGAGATGCGGCGCAGTTGATCGCCGGCGTCGGGGAACATCGAACGAGTCTTGACGGCCAACAACGGCCGGTCGTGAAAGGCCGATTCGGAGTAGCCTACGCTGACCCCCCTAGATACCTCATCGGGCACGAGCGCGCGCTACTACAAGGGAGGTTGGGACGAAGATCGAGGTGACGAAGTCGCCTAGTGAGGATGTTCCGACTGGTACTTTGAGGTCGGGCCGAAGAAGACCGTAGTGCGGCAAATGGAGGGCACGACGCGGGAGTCGTTCGGCAGTCCGACCAGCTGCACCTTGAGGTTGGATTCGGAGGGCTCACAGACAAGCCGTTCGATGCCGCGGCGTTTTCAATTAAGGAACCTCTGCAGAACCTCTGTGCATTCCAGCAGTAAGTAGTACTATCACTTAAGCGACGACTTAGAGGCATCACGATGACGCAGCTTCATCTCGGCTTGAACTTGTCAACCAAGCGAACGCGCAAGCGGGAGTTTTTGGACGAGATGAGACGAGTGGTGCCGTGGTCGAAGTTGATTTCATTGATCGAGCCGCACTATCCGAAGGGGAAGACCGGTCGTCCGCCATTTCCGGTGGCGACGATGCTGCAGATTCATTTCCTGCAACAATGGTTCGGTCTGTCGGATCCTGCGATGGAAGAAGCCCTCTACGATGTCCCACTGTATCGCGAATTCGCGGGCCTCGATGGAGCCATAACCCGCCTCCCAGACGAAACGACCATTCTGCGGTTTAGGCACCTGCTCGAAGCGCACGGTATCGCTGCGCAGATCCTGGCGGTCGTCAGTGAAATATTGAGCAACAAGGGATTGATGCTTAAGGCGGGTTCGGCTGTCGACGCCACGTTGATCGCAGCGCCCAGCTCGACCAAAAACGGCTCAGGCACACGCGACCCCGAGATGCAATCGACCCAGAAGGGGCGTAATTGGTATTTCGGCATGAAAGCGCACGTGGGTGTAGACGCGGAGTCTGGCTTGGTTCACACGGTCATCGGCACAGCGGCCAATGTGCACGACATCAATGCTGCCCATGCGTTGCTGCACGGTGAAGAAAAGGATGTTTATGCCGACGCTGGTATCAAGGCATCGAAAAGCGTGAGCAAACGGGATCGGCTCGATGGCATGTTGCGATGCGGCCCAGCAAGCGAAGGAGCTTGAACTTGAAGGATTCCATCGATGCGATATACGACGAGATCGAACGACTGAAGGCCGGCATTCGCGCCAAGGTCGAGCATCCGTTCCGAATTCTCAAGCGACAATTTGGCTACGTAAAGACGCGATACCGAGGACTGGCGAAGAACACTGCTCAGATCACCACGCTATTTGCGTTGGGCAATTTATGGATGGTGCGCAAAGCGCTGGGCAAAGCGTAAACGATGCCGCGCACGATGAACCTGGCCTCCGCGCGCTCGCCGCGCGTCACAAACTCCGGATCCTATCGACTTCGTCCCCCGACAGACCGTGCGTGGCGCGAAAAGACAAGCTACAACGCGCCCGATTTCATCTTGCTTGCATCCACAGAGGCCGAGGGCATCCAAAACGCTTTGTGCAGAGGTTCCTTAACGAGGTTGCGCGCGACGATTTCGAGAGAGCATGGAAGCCTACTGCCCAGCAACGTCCTTTAACGCCGGCGTCAACATTCTGGCCCCACGTTTCCACGCCGCGGTTGGAGCACCAAGTCGGCCGCTTCCTCAGCATCTTTGAGGAGCGTCCTGCGCGGCATGCCTATCTGCGCACGCATGGTCAGCCCACGCGCTAAATCCGTGACTTGCGTTGCGCGCGCGGCGACGGGAAAGTCAGATGGGATTTCTCCCGCGCTGATTGCGTCCCGGAAACGACCTTCCACCAGCGCGGTGCCACCGGCGGCCGCGTTTTGCAGGAACTGCCGGACCTCGGGGTCGTCCACAAGCGGCGCGACGCATATCAGAAGACAGCCCCGGGCCGACGCTTTCTCGGTCGCACTCTCGACGGCGTACCTCAGAAAGCCCGTGATTGAGTCGCGAAGACCCTGTGGTGAGAGGAGTGCCTTCGCGGCTGATGCGCCCTTCCGTTCTGCGTACGCCTTAAGGACGCGCAAGAATATCGCCCGCTTGTCCCCAAAGACGGCATAAAGGCTCGGCCGTCCCACACCCATCCCGGCGACGAGATCGTCAATCGTCACTCCGTCGTAGCCCTTCGACCAGAACACCTGAATCGCCTTTTCCAGCGCCCCCGTCTCGTCGAAGCTGCGCGGCCGGCCCACCGGCCTAGCGGTATTTTGAATCATTTAGTTCAAAACTCCTTGACGATTTCCGTCGCACCAATTTATAACCGAATAGTTCTAAATTATCAAGCCGATCTTGGCCTCGCAGGGCCTTACGACTCGACCATCACCCTTTAACACGGAGACGCCCATGGAACATTCAATCGCGCTCGTCACCGGCACTACCTCAGGGGTCGGTTATGAGGCAGCCTGCTTGCTCGCCACCAACGGCTACCGGCAAGTCATCCTCACCGGGCGCAGCTTGGCCCGGGTTCAAGAAACGGCCGCTCAGCTCGCGGCTCATCGAGGAACGCAAGGGAGCGAACTTGTCAGGCATCAGTGCGCCGTCTATAACTTCAGGATGCGTGCTTTCTATGAGTGGAAGGTGCAGTTGAAGGGAGGGGCTCTGTCACTGTCACGGCTTGCATGGATTCTTTCCTTTGGAACGGTTTTTCTGGCTAGCTGTGGCGGTCCGGGTACCATGCTGAACGCCCGAGTCGCAGCGCCGAATATTTCTGTTCTTTCGGCGACAACCGACTCGCTGGCGTCGCCACACCTCAACTGGGAGGTGCTGGACTTGACCCCCAGCTCTTCGCAACCGGTCTTGAGCCCGTCGGGATTGTTTCCGGGCGACTTTTCAACGGCGGTAATCGGATCTCACGTGTTTTTGGTCAAACTGCATGCCGGCAGCCCGCAGGGCGTGGGCAACCTGACACTGGGTGGCAGCATTCGCGAGGTCCAGTGTGGGTATTTTTACACTGCGACATCTCCCGGGTCCGCTGTACCACTTCGGCATGCGGTTCCCGTAGGCCACCCGGTCAGCCGTCTTCTCGAGGGCGATTTCCAGACCGAGGCCCTAGGCGAGATGTCGACGCTCGCCTATATCGTTGTCGAGTTCAACAGCCAGATGCCACCCGCGAACAATGACCGCCAAATCTGTCCAATGGCGTACACGGGTCCCCTGGTCTCATCCGAACTGCATATGGGCGTAACGTTCAACGGTACGCTGAGGCTGTGGGGCATGGCGTCGACGCGCGCCGATGCCGCTCGACGATCAACTGTATGGTTGACCATACAGGTCCTTCCGGAATAGACACCAGCCGAGGGCATTTGCGTTTTGATAACGCGAAGAGATGCGGTTTTCGACCGAAGACTCGTCTCGGCCAGGAGCCGCCAGTTGAGGCGTCTATTCACTTGGTATGACCGAGGTCTCGTCCGTGCCCGCGCAATGGCCGGTTTCCGGCGAGAAAATTGACAGCGCTGTTGGCTCAAGCCGGCCCAGATTGTGTCAAAACGCATTTTTGGAGCGCTAAAATTTTGCTATCCGACGGCGGAGGACAAGCAAAATGAAG
>NZ_JALQDH010000124.1:0-88603 GCF_023631365.1 Caballeronia sp. INML2
TTGAGCAAGGTCGATGGGTGATATGCCGGCCTGCCCGCCAAGGAGGGCGTGGCCCGCTCGAAGCCAAGACCTACTAGATCAAGCTCGTCGACAAAGACGTCCACCACTCGTACGGTGTTATCAGCATCGACGTAGTCGTCGAGACACTCAGGTAGCAGTGCGACTTGATCTCGTGCCGCGCTTTCAATAAATCGCTTCATGGGCCAACATCGAAAGACGTGTTGACTAACTATAGGCAATCAACACGTTTTTACACAGCCTCGGTCGGAATCGGCCCCAGATGCTACTTCTGACATTGGAAGTAGCACCGAGACTCGCTGTTGGCAGAAGATCAGAGGACCAGCGCAGTCGTCAGCCTGGAAGCCAATGAAACGCCAATCCGATCGCGCCAAGGATTAGGGCCATACCAGCAGAGAACGCGACGATTAGATCGACATAGGTTCGCCAAGCGGGCCTATATAAGTTGACGAGGATTGATTGCCCTAGTTTTCACTCGCCACTGGGAAAACGTCGCCGACGCGACAGGCGTCGCTTATCGTGGCTATGCGACAGACCGTCTCCGGATAGCGAAGGGATTGAGCGGGCGAGTCCAGCACGGCGAGTTCGCCGGCTCGCCGTCCCGACTCTGCTACAAGCATTCCTGTGCTTGCTCAGGTAACGCGCACGAACTCTCCTTCGGCGAAGAACCACGCCGACATCGTCCGTGCCAGCTCGAGCACAACCTCCGCGTCGGTCCGGCCGGAGGACGCGCGCACGTGGAACGAATGATCTGCGTCGTCCACCACATGCAGCGTGGCGCGTGGCCCCAGCGTCTGAACGACCGACCTCAGCAGGTGAAGCTCGGCCAGCTTGTCGCGCGTGCCTTGCAGGAAGAGAATCGGTACCGTGACGTCCGCCAGGTGGTGTGCCCGCTCTACGCCGGGCGCGCCCGCCGGGTGCAGCGGGAACGCGACGAAAGCGAGGCCACGCACGCCCTCGAGCGGGGAGATGGCTTGGGCCTGGGACGTCATGCGGCCGCCGAACGACCTGCCGCCCGCGAAGAGCGGCAGGGCTGGCAGCCTCCGGCGCGCCTCTGCGACGGCTGCCTGCACGGCAGCATGTGCCACGGCCGGCGAGTCCACCCGCTTGGAGCCCCGCTCCATGTACGGAAACTGGTAGCGCAATGTGGCGACATTGGCGGCCGCAAGCGCGTCGGCCAATGACGACATGCCGGTGTGCTGCATGCCCGCCCCGGCGCCGTGCGCGAAGACATACAGGGCTCGCGCGTCCTCCGGCACTCGGAGGAGCGCGGAGACCTTAGTGCCGTCGGGCAGTGCCAGGGAAAGCGATTCTGGGTCGTCCATCGTATTCAGGTCGTGTCGTTGTGGCCTTTGCGCCGATTCTGCATCAATGAGGCATCGGGGATGGAGCGTGCGCCTATCGTGAACGGCGCCGCAGTCGCGATGTGTCGGTTGACGACCGCAAGCCCGACCTGTGGGCCGCAACGTCATCCGCGCTTTGAGACATCTGGGTATCAGCACGCCTGCATCATTGTCAGCAAGCTGTTGCGACACTGCAATCAGCGTTAAAGGAAGTTCACGGCACCCCGCCGAAAAAGATGCTCAGGTGCATCGAGGAGGCGCGTCTCACCGGGATGCTCCAATGAATTCGGCTGTGATCAAAAGCTCAATCCGGAGGCCACCGCATTGCCGCCATTGCGCGATTACGACCGGGTTTTCGGGCGGCGAGCGCGAGGGGGTGAGCACGTCGGAACGCGAACATCTTAAGGCGCTGGAGCGTGAAGTCAAGGAACTGCGCCGCCCCAACGAGATTCTGAAACTGGCGAGTGCGTTTTTCGCCCAGGCGGAGCTCGACCGCCGCCTGAAGTCCTGAAGGCCTTCATCGATCAGCATCGCGACACCTTCGGGGGTCGAGCCGATCTGCAAGGTCTTGCGGATTGCTCCGTCGGGCTACCGGCGCCATGCTGCGCAGCTTCGCGGGCGTCGCGCCGCTGCGCTCGTGCCATACGCGATGAACGCCTGCGGCCCGAGATCCAGCGTATCTGGCAAGCCAACATGCGTGTCTATGGAGCGGATAAAGTCTGGAAGCAGCTGAACCGAGAGCGTATCGCGGTGGCTCGCTGCACGGTCGAACGGCTCATGAAGCAGGTCGCTGTAGCCATGCATGCCCTCGGGAGATCCGGGGACCTTGATCTCGACGATCAGCAGGGTCAGCGCGATTGCGAAGACCGCGTCGCTGATTCCCTCGAAGCGGTCAAGTCCCCGCTCGGCACCGTGCGTTTCCGCGGCGGTAGATTGGTTAAGCCTACGTAGCGTCATGTAAGTCCTTTCGCACGCCGGAGCCGCTCCTCGCGGCACAGCACGCGTAATCTTTGTCGGACAGTCTGACTTACAGTATGACGCTTTTGGCCGAAGCCAATCGGAAGCCCTCTACGCGTGTGCGTCGGACATCTCGCCAGGATCAAGAGTTTGAAAGGCGAGTGGCGTGCGAGCCATCGAACGATGGCGTTCGCATTTCGGTCAATCGTCAAACGGAGGATGAGTAAAGATGCGCCAAGACGACCAACGTCCGTCATAGAACCGGGCCCGGTTACGCGTGCCAGCGTGGTGATTATTGGCCGCCACCGCAACTTACCCAGTGCTTGTCGAGTTGTCCCAGTCCCAACGGGACCATGAGAACAAGGAGGCCGTAAAGTCCTGGTCTCAAGTTAGCGAGCGCCACCGTCAATGGAGCTGCGGCAAATAGCGTCCCGACGGTGTCCTTCGCGAGTCAAAGTGCTTAAGGTCCCTGTCGACCCCCGCTTAACCGTCCTTCCCAGTCCTTCGTCTCGGTCAGGTATGCGTCCATCTCCTGCCAGAACTCATCGGAAGGGTTTTCAAAGAGGCGGGCGAAGGACTCGCTGAATTCATCAGCGGTCTTTGCGCCGAAAACGATCGTGCTTACCGCCGAATGCCGCAGCGGAAAGAGCAGGGCAGCGGTAGCCAGGCAGACGTGATGGCGCTGGCAAATACGTTCCAATTCTTCCGTTTGCAACAGGGCCGGTCGCGTCGCGGGGCGCATGTTGTAGAAGGCGTCGGGACGGGAACCGGTCGCGAGAATCCCCGAATTGAATGGCGACGCCGCGATCCAGGCGATGCCGTTCTCGGCGCAGTGCTGCAGCAATGCGGTGCTGCCGGTGCGAAGCAACGAGTACTCTCCCGCCGGCATGACGACATCGACGCCGGCCAGTTCGGCGAAGTCCAGACAGGCCTGCCAGTCCATGCTGGCGACACCTATCGCGCCAACCACTTTTTCATCCTTGAGTCGCTGTAAGGCGGGAAACGCACCTTCGACGGCCGTCATGAGTTCCTCGCGATACGCCGTTCGGGCAAAACCGGGATCGAGATCGTGAATAAAAACGGCATCGAGACGATCGACCTTCAGCCGCGACAGGCTGCGCTCGACCGATCGCAGCGTCGTATCGTACGTGTAGTCCAGGTAGAAGTCGCTACCACCTGGCAAGGAGCTTGCGCCAGGCTGGCTCAAGTACCTGCCGAGTTTGGTCGATACATACAGCTCGTCTCGCGGATACTCAGCCAGCGCCGCGCCGAGCCGCTGCTCGCTTTCACCGCCAAGATAAGCCGCTGAGGTATCGAAATATCGGACGCCGCTGGCCCACGCGGCATGAATCATGTCTGAGAACGCCTGCTCGCCCGCGGCGTTCGCGAGGCTGCCGGCTCCGACTCCCACCCGAGGAAACCGAACAGTTCCATTCGGCGTTGCAATTCTCGCGTTCATTAATTTCGGCATCCTTTATAAAGTATTCACAGAATGGCATCAATATGGTGGCTGCCGCAAAGACGCTGGCCGCCGAAAATGCGTCGGCGAGCTTACCTGGTATGTTCGTTTGCGGCGATGTAATCGCGGCGCACGCGTTCCGCGGAGGCCTTGAGAACGGCGACGGCCCGCGCGCCGACACGTTCCGAATAACGTACCGACGGAATCGCGACGTTCAGCGATCCAAGCGGAAAGCCCGACGATGACAACACCGGCACGCCCACGCCGACGATGCCCTGCGTGTATTCGTCGATCGAATAGGCGACCCCGGTCTGTCGGATGGTTTCGATCTGTGCGAGGAGCGCCTTCTTTGCTGTGATCGTCTTTGATGTGATGGCTTGCATCTTCACGGTCTTGATGTACTCGCTGCGCATCTGATCCGGAAGAAAGGCGAGAATCACCTTTCCGCCCGACACAGCATAAAGCGGCGCAAGATCGCCGAGTCGCAGATGCGACACCAGCCGTTGCGGGCTGGTCACCGTCGCGGCGACTTCCACCTGGTCGCCCTTGAGCTGATTGAGCGCGCAGGACTCCAGCGTCTGTTGTGTAATCTCTGCCAGCACCGGTCGCGCGCAGCTGACGAGCG
The DNA here is from genome assembly GCF_023631365.1 of Caballeronia sp. INML2. Classification (NCBI taxonomy): domain Bacteria; kingdom Pseudomonadati; phylum Pseudomonadota; class Betaproteobacteria; order Burkholderiales; family Burkholderiaceae; genus Caballeronia; species Caballeronia sp. INML2. The sequence continues at coordinate 4,403 of NZ_JALQDH010000124.1, forward strand.
AACGGCTATGGGTGGACTGCTGGGAAAGCCGGATCAGCGCTTCGCCAAGGCGATAACCCTTGGTGACAGGGACGAATTCGACAAAGCCACGAGCCGTAAGGTTCTTGAGCAGCTTGGTCAGCGAACTCTTCGGTATGTCCAGCGCTTCCGCGATTTCCGCATGGGACATCTCGCGTCCCCATCGCGCGAGCAACTCGATCACGTCGAGCACCCGATCCGCCGACTTCACCACTCCATTCGATTCGTCTTCCAACAGCATATCCAGCTCCTGTTTACCTATGGAAACACCTTGGCGTCATGATACTGGACCAGCGAGGAACGTCCGCATCCGCGCTTGGATGTGTCTCGCCTGTTCGTCGAACGGCAGGCCACGTAGCGCGAGCGTCGGCGCCTCGACAGCGAGCGGAAGATCAGACCGCAGTTTCCACAGCAGTTCGCGCAGCGGTAATTCACCATCTCCGGGTAGCAGCCGGGCCGTTCTCGCTTCTTTTCTCCGCGCTTCGAGAGACTGCGGTGCGGCGCTCGGTGCATCGCAAATCTGGATGTATTCGATCAGCGCCGGGTCGATCGCATCGATCTGCTCGCACGTTGCGCCCGAACGGAAGAATTGCAGTGCGTCAATCAGTATCCGCGCGTTCGGCTGTCCGCTGGATCGCACGAGCTCGAGCGCGTCGGCCGGCGTGCTGACCGCGCAGTACGTGATCGCTTCGAGTCCGACCGAAAGGCCGAAACCGTCCGCCGCCTCGCAGAGACGGCCGAAGTTGTCCCGCAGGCGATCGCGTTCGGTGTCGTTGCCGACGCAGAGCACGTGCCGCGCACCGAGCGTACGACCCGCTTCGAGTGCGGGCAGTAGTGACGCGACATCCGTCTGCGGGCTCAGCCAGATGGCTTCGATATCCAGTAGCCTGACGCCGGTTGCGTCGAGTCGCGCGTGTAGCTCGCGGATGAGTGCGGGATTGTTCGCGACGTCCACGATCGCATCCGTAGCGGTAGGGGCGATCAGCCGCAAGCCGCAATACTCGAATCCCGCAGCGGCTGCCGCATCGACGAGTTGCAGCGGATGCGCGTCGAGGATGGTCAGATGATGCAGCGATAGTTCATGCATGAGAACGCGTCCGTAACATTAAAAATGGCTCGAGGCGCACAGCGATCACTTCCGAGGCGGAAGCACGAAATCATAGGCAAGCAGGGCGGTCGGGACTTCGACGCGGTGACCGGCCGGACTCAGGCCCGGTGCGAGCGGCGCCAGCGGCTCGATCAGTGCGTCCTTCACGCCGAACACGACGTCGGAATCCAGGTAGACGTCGCCGCTCACGAACACATGCGTAACGAGCGTCTGGAAGCCGGGAGCACTGACGCGAAAGTGCACGTGAGCCGGGCGGTACGGATGCCGCCCCTGCGCATCGAGCATGCGGCCAACCGGGCCGTCGTTCGGAACCGGATAGGCCGCAGGCACGATCGACCGATACCAGAACGAGCCGTCCGGATCGGTCAGGAAGCGCGCGCGCATGTGTAGCTCCGCCTTGCCCGCCGTCTTCTGCACGTCATAGAAGCCATGGCTGTCCGCGTGCCACGTCTCTACCCGTGCGCCCGCGATCGGATCTCCGCGCAGATCGCGTACGGTGCCTTCTACCAGCAGAGGGTCTCCCGGCTCGCCATCCGCGATTGAAGCGCCCAGCGGCAGCGTAGCCGCTTCTTCGACATAGAACGGACCGAGCACCGTGGTTTGCGTCGCGTCGCCCGGATAGCGATGATTGATCGCGTCCACGAGCATCGATACACCGAGCGTGTCGGACAACAGAATGAACTCCTGCCGGGTGTCGGTGCACATCTGCCCAGTCTGCGTAAGAAAGCGAATCGCAGCGGCCCATTCGTTTTCGGTTGGCTCGATCTCCTTCACGAACGCATGCAGGTGACGAACCAGTGCGTCGCTGATTTTGTGCACGCGTTCGCTCTTGCTTCCCGCGAGACGCTCGATGACCGCTGCGGTGATGTTGTCTTCGTTGAAATTGCGCATCGCGTTTTCCTCACAGCGAATCGGGTTGTGGTGCTGCGCCGCGCCATGCCCGTTCCAGCATTGCCCTGATCGAGTCATGGTCCGGCGCGCGCGGATTCGCATAGGTTTCTCGCAGCACCAATTCGGCCGCACGCCCGATGCCTTCGTGCGGCATGCCGATCTCGGCAAGAGACTGGGGAACGCGCAGCCTGGTGCCGAGCGCGTGCAGTCCGGTCCATGCGTCATCGGTGTCGAGCGCGCATGCGATGCGGCGCATTGCATGCGGCGCCGCGCCAGCCTGGTAGGCGACGATGTGCGCAAGCATGATCGCATGCGTGTCGGCATGCGGCAGATCGAAAGTGCCGCCCAGTACGTGACACACCTTATGATGCAGCGCCATGCCGACGGAGCCGAGGCAGGTTCCGCACAACCACGCGCCGTACTGGGCGCGGCTGCGCGCGTCACGACTGGCGGGATTGGCGAGGATCTCGGGCAGCGCGGTGGCGAGGGCCGCGATACCTTGTTCAGCCATGATCGACGTGACCGGATTGGCGTCTACGGCATAGAGCGCTTCCACCGCGTGAGCCATCGCGTTCAGACCGCTCGACGCCGACAAGCGCACGGGCAGCGTCAGGGTGAGTTCGACATCGTAGATCACGGCTTCCGGCAACACGTCGAGCGTACGACGCGTACGTTTCTCGCCGTCCTGCGTTTCGCCGATGATCGGCGTGACTTCAGAGCCGGCGTACGTAGTGGGCAGCGCGATTTGCGGCAGGCCGGTGCGCAGCGCAAGCGCTTTCGCGAGGCCGATCGCCGAGCCGCCGCCAACAGCGATCAGGGAGTCGGCGCCAGTCCCTTGGGCGACGGCGAGCGCACGCGATGTCACGTTCCACGGCGTGTGCATCGCGGCCTCGGAGAAGACATGCACCTGTGCCTCGGAGAACAACGACGCGATGGCGTCAGCCAAGTCCTTCTGTTCCGGCGTGGAGATGATCAATGGACGCGTGCAGCCCAGTTGCCGGGCGACTTCAGGCGTTTCCCGACGCCTGCCCGCACCGAACAGTACGCGTGCCGGCAGCGCGTGGTAATCGAAGCGCATCGGCGAGACGTCCTCCATCACAGCGCTCCGTTCTGCAGATACTGGCGGCCGCGCGCATAGAGCGCTTCGACCTCCGGGCCGGTCAGCGTCGGCATGTCGCGTTTGACCTTGTAGCCGATGCGGGTCTGCATATACGCGAGATGCCGGTAGCCAGCGGGAAACTCGCGCAGCAGCGCCCCATCGAGAACGGGACGGGCGTCCGGCTCGACCGGATCAAGACGATCCTTTTCATAGATGGGCTGACGAAGCAACAGCAGCCATCGGTCTTCGACCTTCTCGAAGAAGTCATAGAAGCGGCCGGTGCACACGACGTCGCATAACGTGCCTTCGACTTCTCCACGCTGCGAAATGGTCATCTTGGTCTGAGCGATGGCACGCGAGCCGCTCACTTCGATCGACGTGCCGCCCAGAAAGTGCAGGATGCTCACGCCATTCGCCCAACCGGCCTTCGTCACTTCGATGAACTCGCGACCGCTTCCCTGAAACCACGTCGCCATCATACGGCCGTCCGGATGCCAGAGTGTCGCGAAACGCTCCCAGTCGCCCGCATCTCGCCACACCGCCCAGTTTTCGATCGTCTCACGGATCGTCAATCGATCAATCATCGCCTGCTCCATCTGTCGGTCCTCGATGTTCACACATAGGAATGAGTTTCCATGGTGGTGCTTAAGAGCACGCCAGGTCAAGCGGTTTTTGTCGCAAACCGGGACATTCCCTAGTTTGTTTCCCTATGTGAATGAATGTCGACATCACCGTTGACGGGCCGGATCCGTGTTTCTAGCATGGGAACCAGGTTATGGACAGGAACAAAGGAAATGGAAATGCAACCGGTAAAGCAACGAAGATTCGAAACACGCACGGCCATCGTGACGGGCGCCGCGCGTGGCATCGGGCGCGGCATCGCAGAGCGTCTTGCGGACGAAGGCTGCCGCGTCGCCTGTTGGGATATCGATTGTTCACCGCTCGTAGCAGGCGGTCACTCGCCCGCGGCACTCGTGCAGGCCGTCGATCTTGCCGACGCGCGTTCCGTCGACGCAGCGTTCGCCGCCACGCTCGCGTCGTTCGGTCATGTAGACATACTCGTGAACAACGCCGGCATCAATGGACCGGTCATGCCTATCGAGGACTACCCGCTCGACGCATGGAACCGCGTTCTCGCCGTCGATCTGAACAGCGTCTTCCACACCTGTCGCCTCGCCGTACCACACATGCGCGAACGCGGGGCGGGACGCATCGTCAACGTGGCGTCGATCGTCGGCAAGGAAGGACATCCGAACATTTGCGCCTATGCCGCGGCGAAGGCGGGTGTCATCGGTCTGACGAAATCGATCGCGCGCGAGCTGGCCGGCACGGGCATCACGGTCAACGGCATCGCGCCTGCGATCACCGAAACGGATCTTTTCCGGGAGATGACGGAGGAGCACATCGAGACCAGCAAGGCACGCATTCCGATGGGGCGGTTTTTGACCGTTCCGGAAATCGCCGCCATGGTGGCGTGGATCGCGAGCGACGAATGCAGCTTCACGACCGGTTTCACCTTCGACCTGTCAGGCGGCCGTGCGACGTATTGAGCCCGCAACCCAACGCGAGCTTTGTTCCCGATCACCGACAAGACACATGCAGGAGACGAAATGGCACTGACGCATCAGCAGAGCAGCAATCAGGCACGAACCGCCACCGCGAGCGCGTGGATCGGCTCGGCGCTGGAGTACTACGACTATTTCATTTACGCCCAAGCCGCCGCGCTGGTTTTTCCCCAACTCTTCTTTCCCTCCGGAGACAGCCGCGTTGCGATCGCCGCGTCGCTCGCGACTTATGGCGTCGGCTATCTTGCACGACCAGTCGGCGCATTCGTGCTCGGCCGTCGTGGCGATACACATGGACGCAAGAACCTGCTTCTCACGTGCATGTTCATGATGGGGTTGTCGACACTCGCTGTGGGTCTTCTGCCGACATTCGCGCAAGCGGGCTTCGTAGCGCCGATCCTGCTCGTGATCTTGCGGCTCATCCAGGGTTTCGCGGTCGCCGGGGAGATCTCCGGTTCCAGTTCCCTCGTGCTGGAGCATGCGCCGCTCGGCCGTCGCGGCTACTTCGCCAGTTACGCGATGCAGGGCGTGACCGCCGGACAGGTGTTCGCTGCGGCCATCTTCATGCCGCTCGCCTACTATCTGCCCGAGAAGGAATTCCTGACATGGGGTTGGCGCGTACCGTTCCTGCTGAGTGTGCTCGTGCTCGTAGCCGGTTATGTAATTCGGCGCAAAGTGTCGGAGACACCGGCTTTCGTCGATGAAGCGCAACATCGGCGGATTCCCGCGTCGCCCGTCAAGGAAGCGTTACGCGATGGCTGGCGAGATATCGTGCGCATCGCCGCAATCGCGTTGATTGCGATCATCCTCGCGGTGACTTCGATCTTCGGCGCGGCCTATGCGGTGCAGCCCGCTTACGGTATCGGTCTTTCGAAAGGCTTTTTTCTCTGGATTCCACTGCTCGCCAATCTGACCGCGATGTTCTTCATTCCCTTCGCAGGCAGTCTGTCCGATCGATGGGGACGCCGGCCGCTCATCATATTCGGCGCGCTTGCATCGGGCCTGCTGTCGTATGGGTATCTCTATGCGATCAGTCTGCACAACGCCATGCTGGCGATCGGCATCGCGATCGTAATGTGGGGCGTGGTGTATCAGTGCTTCAACGCGGTATATCCGAGCTTCATGCCTGAACTGTTCCCGACGCGTATCCGGGTTACCGCCATGGCGATCGGCCAGAACATCGGCACGGCCATCACCGCGATCTTGCCGGCGTTCATCGCAGCTGCCGTCCCGCCGGGCACGCAGCACATTCCGTTGATCGTCGGGACGATCACGCTGATCGTCTGCGGTGTCGGCGCACTGGGTGCATGGACGGCGCGCGAAACCTACCGGCTGCCCGTCAGCGCGCTCGGCCAGCGAGATGCATCGCCGATCAGTCAGGAGGAGTACGACAGCCTGCGTGCGGACATTCGCAGGAAGAAAACTGCGTCCAATGTTCCCGTATGAGGGCGATCTCTGTGTACCGCGGTCCGCGTCAGGTGACGGGCGGTACCGCACCTTCGAGCAAGGTCTTGACGAGCCGCGCGCGACGCTTTTCGAGGTCCGCGATCTGACGTTCGATAGCTTCGAGCCTTACCCGCTGGACCTCGGTGATCTGGTCGCATGAGCGGGCGCCTTCGCTCAGAAGCATGCAATCCGGAAAGCCGCGAATATCGTCGATGGTGAAACCGGTCGCGATCATGCGCTGAATCTGCTTGACCTGCGTTACTGCCTTCTCGGGGAACATGCGATAGCCATTGCTCGCGCGTACCGAGGCGAGCAGACCATGTTCGTCGTAATGCCGGAGCGATCGCACGCTCGCGCCGGTGAGTTGCGAGAGTTGTCCGATCGTCAGCAGTTCCTGAGAAGACGTGTTTTTCGTGAAAAGCAAGGTAGCACAATTCGCTTGACTCTCACATCGGTGTAAGGGTTGAGACTAGGCGCACTGACACGCTCTCAGGAAAGACAATGAGCTTACGAACGTTCCTCCACTTTTTGACTTCCGCGTTCTCTGCGGCGACGCTGTTCGCGTGCGCACCCGACACAAGCGCGCGGCCGGCAAGCTATACGGTTACATCGACGGATGGGGTGAAGCTGGCGGTTCAGGAAAGCGGCAATCCGAATGGCCCTCCCATCATTCTGGTGCACGGACTACTCGGCAGCCGCCTGAACTGGGACGCGCAGGTGCAGAGTCCCGAATTGCGCCAATACCGGATCATTACGTACGATCTGCGCGGTCATGGTCTGTCGGATAAGCCATCCGGCCCGGAGCCGTATCATGACGGAAACCGTTGGGGGGACGACCTCGCAGCCGTGATACAGGGCTCACACGCGCGCAAGCCCGTCGTGGTCGGCTGGTCGCTGGGCGGCGTGGTGATATCGAACTACCTCGCCAAGTATGGCGATCGCGCGATCGCGGGCGCCGTGTACGTCGACGGCGTGGTCGAACTCGCCCCGGGTCAGATCGTCGATTGCCCCGAGGTTTATCGAGACATGAATTCGCCCGATCTGAAGACGCATCTCGACGGTGAACGCACGTTCGTCGGCCTTTGTTTCAACCATCGGCCTGACGCCGATACATTCGACCGGCTGCTCGCGAACGCCGCGATGGCCTCGTGGGACATGCAAAAGGAAGTGCCGACGATGACGGTCTTCGCTGCGGAGGGGCTCGGCAAGGCGCGCGTATCGCTGCTCTTCATCTACGGCGGCCATGACGCGCTGGTCGACAGGCGTGCGACGCTGGCTCGCGCGGCCGTGCTGAATCCACGCATCGTCAGCAAGGAGTACGCGGACTCGGGTCACGCGCCGTTCATCGAGGAACCCGAGCGTTTCAATCGCGATCTGGCCGAGTTCGTCAGGTCGGTGTCGCAACAATGAAGTCGCGTCTTACGAGAAGGTGACCACGGTGCATGAACTTGCGCAAGACTTCTTTCCGGGCTTCGCGAAGCTCGACGTCGAAGCGGGCGATGTCTCGTTTCGCGGCAGGATTGGCGGAAGCGGATCGCCGGTTTTGCTGTTGCACGGCTACCCGCAGACTCACGTTGCGTGGCGATTGATTGCGCCGACGCTTGCGAGGTCGCACACCGTCATCGTGCCGGATCTGCCGGGGTACGGCGACAGCCGGACTTGCAACGATCAGCCGCGATGGACCAAACGTCGCGTAGCCAGCGCGCTCGTCGCGCTGATGGACCGACTCGGGCACGAGCGCTTCGCAGTGGTCGGGCATGATCGCGGCGCTCGGGCCGGATACCGGCTTGCGCTCGACCATCCTCGACGCGTTGCCGCGTATGCCTCGCTGACGGTGATACCGACGCTCGATGCATTCGCAGGTATCGACAAGACGTTCGCGTTGAACGCCTGGCACTGGTTCTTCATGGCGCAGCCGGGCGATCTGCCGGAGCGGATGCTTGCGGCTGATCCAGACGCTTATCTCGACGCCGCACTGGCGAAGATGGCGGGCGGTCTCGAGCGGATCGATCCTTTGGCACTCGCCGCCTATCGAAGCGCGTTCAGGAATCCGCACGTGCGCCACGCCATGTGCGAAGACTATCGCGCCGCTGCTTCCGAGGACCTGGAGCACGATGCAAGCGATTCAGCTGCGGGCCGAAGACTCGCCTGTCCGGTCCTGGTTCTGTGGAGCGAGAGCGAACAGAAGGGGAGAAGGATCCTGCCCCTTGACGTGTGGTCCCGATGGGCAACGAACGTGACGGGCAAGGGATTGCCCGGCGGCCATCTGTTGCCTGAGGATGCCCCGAATGAGGTCTTGATGTCCCTTGAGGATTTTTTGGTCGGACAGGTTTAGCGTTGGCTTTAGCTCCAACAGTGTAAATAAGGAGGCCGGTCAGAGAACGGCCGAGAAGGGTCGTGAGGGTGAGTTCACCGTGCAGGTTGCGGCCGTTCGACCCAGCGACGCCGCCGACGTCAGCAATTCGTCGGACTGCTGTCGTAGGAGTCGGCCAGTTCCAAGGCCCGCAAAGGCCGACTTGGGGCAAGGAGACCGCACGGACGGTCACGACGAAAAAGATAGAGGAAGACAATGTAACTCCCTTCAACTCAATGGGAGTCTGTCATGGGAGGCAATCTAAGCCGTGAGCCCTGGAACAAAGGCAAGTTGGTTGGTCAAAAGCCGCCGCTGAAGCCGAAAGACGTCTGGGCAATCCGGATTACCTTCATAACGCGCACGGGTTAATGATCTAGCGCTATTCAATCTTGCGATCGACAGCAAGCTGCGCGGGTGCGACTTGGTTCAACCTGCATGTTCGCGACGTGACGCATGACAATCAGATATTGCCCCGCGCGATGATAGTGCGGCGCAAGACTAAACGGCCCGTGCAGTTCGAGTTTACAGGGCCCGCTCGCCCTGCGGTCGCTGCATGGATTGAAAAAGCTAAGTTGAGGTCCGAGGAGTACCTTTTCCCAAGCCGCTTTTCTCGGTCGCCGCATATCTCAGCGCGACAGTACGCTCGGAAGGTCGCCCCTGATCCGACCGCTTACGGCGCACACTCGATCCGTCGGACGAAGGCGACTTTGATTTGCAAGCGGAAGAAGAACCTCAGAGCGGTTCAATTTCTGCTTGGACATAGCAAGCTCGAAAGCACCGTTCGATACCTCGGCATAGAGGTCGACGACGCGCTCGAGATTCCCCGAGCAAACATAAATCTAAAAAGTCGCGGCCGTTGGACCGGCTGTTTGTCGCTGCGGCCGCTTTCGCGTTTGGTGCACCGCTCCGTGCGGCCAATCTCCGACGTCCGGCGCCGTCGGTTCATATTCGAGTGACTGTTGATCTCCCTTCTTTGGCCGTTCCTTCAGGCTCGATAGCAATGGCGACATTCTGCTTACCACGTGGACTCATATCAGCTATCACATGGCGTTGTTGTGGCTTCCCATAGGTGCCGGCACGGTTAAAGCGGTCTATCGCTATAAGCGGCTGCACCCGGCAACAGATCATTAAAGGCCCTCGCCCTGCGAAACCCGCAGCGCTATCGGTCTACAAAATCGCAAACGTTCTGCCCTAAGTCGGACATGGTTGATCGCATGCTATTTGGCTGCGTTGCGTCGGTCCAGCCGACCGCGCGGGAGCCAGTCGGCCACAATCGGTGTCATTGGACAGTCACTGGCGAATCGCTGACAATTGAGCGACCCTGCAACGATGACCTACGGCTGCCGGAAGCGATATGCGCCCCAACTTTCTAGTCTCCGACCGCACCGCCCAGTATCGAACAATCGCGCTGATCCTGATATCAATGTTCTGTTTCGCTGTCGTCGATGCGCTAGGCAAGGCAGTGGCGCTTGGTTATCCAGCGAACGAAGTAACGTTTTTTCGCATGCTGTTTGGCATCGTGCCTGCGGTCGTTGTCGGCCTTAAAGGCGGAGGGTTATTCGCCCGCGTTAAGAAGGTTGACTTTCGCGGACAGACGACGCGTGCGGTCACGCTTCTCGGGGCTTCCGGCCTATTCTTCGCGGGCTTGCCGTACCTGCCATTAAGCGAGGCCGTGGCGATTGTCTACTCGGAGGCGATATTCGTCGTTGTCTTCGCCCCGTTGCTCCTCGGGGAGCGCTTGTTTGCGCGGAATGCGGTCGCCGCGTGCGTAGGCTTTGTCGGCGTGCTTCTAGTCGTCCGGCCTCAAGGTAGCTTGTCGAATCTCATTGGCCCATGTTTGCTCCTTACGAGTGCGTTGTGCGGTGCTCTTTCTATGATTCAAATTCGCAAGCTCAAGGTTGACGACGACTCAAGCATCACAGTGCTTTTCTTCACGGCTTTCGGCACCGTGGTTACGAGTGTTTCTCTGGTCTTTGCGTGGAGGACGCCGACACTGAAGGACCTGCTGATCATGGCGTTGTTGGCTCTATTCGCCACGACAGGCCAGCTACTTTTTACGGTCGCGGTACGGCGCGAAAGTGCTGCGAAGCTAGCCCCCTACACCTATACAAGCATCATTTGGGCAACGTTATTTGGATTTCTCGTGTGGGGCGAAACGTTAGGCTTCGTTTCAGTCCTGGGAATATTGACCATCGTCGGGAGCTCAATCGCTGTTGCGGTTCGGGAAGAGCCGCCGGAAGGCCCAGCGGTCTAGTGACGGACGGCCGAGTCCACGAGCAAAAGCGTTGGCCGGTCGATGATTTGGCTAACTGGGACAGCCGTTTTTCACTTACCTGGCACAGTTTTCACTTTCCGTGGCACGCGACATCTTTTGTCGGGTGACACCACCAGTGAGAAAGTGCATCGTTGAAGTTAAAGCGCTTTTCAGAAAGGGCGGCACCGAGCGGCCGGCAGGTGCCACGGAAAGTGCAAATTTCCCGCGCACTGCCGCAGTAAGTGAAAAATCCTCGGTGTTCCATCGACGCGCCCGGAGTAGACGGAGCATTTGCGTCACAAGTTGCCTGATAAATCCCGGTTGTAATCCGGCGAATGCCTTTGCGCGCGGGGAAACACTGCGAAACGTCAGCGTGCCGCTGGCCAGATCGCGTTCGAAGACAGCGATGTCACCCCGGAACTCGCTGAGCACGTATAGATGGCGCCCGGAAGGCAGGCGCAAAATGACGCGGACCGAAGCCGCGATCCAGGTCCACCATGTCGACTTCTTTTCGACGTTTGCGTGAGCTTGCCCGTGTGCCGGTCAATTGCAAATGTGAGCAGGGGAGCGCCGGGAGCCAACGCGTACCTGCGACGAAAGGCGACTGATCCGCAGAAAGCGCTAAAGGCATGACACGGTCCGCCGCAGGATAGCGATCTAGCGGTGTCAGGCTTCGGGTCCGGCCGTCGAGTCTGAATACGCCTATGTCTCCATCGTCGGCGTACGAAACGAAAGCGAAGTAGTTCATCTCGCTTTTGCGGAGTATCGGGTCCGACGTCTGATTACATGTTGAACCAAATAGTACGAAACAGCTCCTCACTGCATCAAGCTCCCTAGTATTTTCCCTTACCGCCAAGCCTGGTTTTCACGCAGATTGTCCTGCGCAATGTCAGTATTGCGTTCATTGCATTGCCAATATGTGCGCGGAATCGTATCGTCGTGTCCATTCAAGGAGACATTGATGAAGATCGCATTTCTGGGCGCAGGCGCGCTGGGCTGCGCCATCGGCGCTGCGCTGACCGAAGGGGGGCACGAGACGTGGCTCGTCGACAGGTTCGCCGCGCACGTCGAGGCCATGTCCCGCGACGGCCTGCAGGTCGACGACGAGCGCGGCACGCGCCGCGTCAAGGTGCGCGCGACGATGAATCCCGCCGCCGTCGGGCCGGTGGACCTCGTGATCGTCCTGGTCAAATCCTTCCACACCGATTCGGCGATGCGCGGCGCGCTCGACCTCGTCGGCCCCGAGACGCTTGTGCTCTCCCTTCAGAACGGCCTCGGTCACGAGGATCTGCTCAGCGAGATCGTCGGACGCGAGCGAGTGCTCGCGGGGAAGACCTATGTCGGTGGAGTGTTGCGCGCACCCGGCCACATCCAGTCCGGCGTTACCGGAAAGATCACAATCATCGGCGAGCTCGACGGCCGCGTGACCCCCCGCGCGCAAGCGGTGGCGGATGCGTTCAACAGTGCGGGTCTCTCGACCCTGGTCAGCGACAACATCCTCGGCACGATGTGGGACAAGCTGCTGATTAACGTCGCCACCGGTGCGATTACTGGCATCACCCGTCTGACATATGGGCAGCTTTACAGCGATCCCGTGCTGAAGGCGACGTCGCTCGCTGCCGTTGAAGAAGCGATGACGGCTGCAAAAGCGGCCGGCATTACGCTGTCCATTACGAATGCCGAAGACGCCTGGAACATGGCCGCCGAAGGACTGCCGGCCGGGTTCAAAACCTCGATGCTGCAAAGCCTGGAAAATTCCTCCGTCACCGAAATCGACTTCATCAACGGTGCGGTCGTGCGATGGGGCGAGCGGCTGGGCGTGCCGACGCCGGTGAACTCGACGCTCGTTGCGTGCATAAAAGGCATTGAGCGTGGCATGACTGAGCGCAAGAGAGAGGGGGCCGCGGCATGAGCGTACCTAAAGCTTATCTCGAACACGTGGCGATCTGGGTGAAGGACATCCACTGGCACATCCGCTTCTTCGAACAAGTGCTCGGCATGACCATGCGCGAAGTGGACGGCCCGCGCGAAGAGCCGCGTCAGTACTGGACACTCGGCGGGCTCCAATTCATCAGCGATCCTCTCCACGAGGGCCCTGAAGGCCGGCTCGCGCATCTCGGCGTGATGTGTGAGGACCTCGAAGGCGCGCTCGCCGCCGCGCAGCCCTTCGGCGTCACTGAAATGTCGCAGGGCCGCAACTGGCTGCGTCTGCCCGACGGACTCGCCGTCGAACTCATTCAGGCAAAACCCGCCGCATGCGTTGCGCAGGCGCTGTCGATCAATCCACGCGCGGAGGCGTGAGCATGAGCACCACCACCGAAAAATACTGGGACGATGCGCAGGAAGGCGACGAATGCGTCAGCCCGACCTACACGGTCACGAAGGAACGCATCCTCGCTTACGCCGATCTCACGGGCGACCACACGCCGGTGCATGTGGATGAAGAATACGCCAATGCGAGCCATTTCGGGTCGATCGTCGCGCATGGTCTATTCGGCCTGTCCATTGCCGATGGGCTCAAGACACAGAGCGACTATCGCTTCCTGCCGGGCATGTCGCTCGGCTGGACGTGGGACTTCGTGCTGCCCATCAAGGTCAACGACGTGCTGCATGTGAAGTTTCGCGTGACGTCGATGCGGGCGAGCAAGAGCCGCCCGGGCTGGGGCATCGTAGTGTTGCCATCCGAACTGATCAACCAGAGCGGCGAAGTCGTTCAACGCGGCGAGCATCGTCTGATGATCCCGCGCCGTCCGGGAGCCTACTGATGCAAGCCCGTCCTCTCGAAGGCATTCGCGTCGTCGACTATAGCCACTTCCTGGCCGGTCCCTATGTCGGACGCTGCCTCGCCGCGCTCGGCGCCGAAGTCATCAAGGTCGAGCGTCCCGGCAGCGGTGATGCAGGCCGCCAGCACGCGACGATTCTCGACGACCAGCAAAGCGCCTACTTCCTCCAGTTGAACATGGGCAAGCGCGGCGTGAGCGTCAATATGAAAGAGCCGCGAGGTAAGGCTTTCATGGAGCGCCTTTGCGATTCGGCGGATGTTTTCATTGAGAACTATCGCCCCGGAGCGCTGGACAAGCTCGGCCTCGGCTATGGGGCGTTGTCCGAACGCAATCCCGGTCTCGTCTATTGCTCCATCTCGGCCTATGGGCATACAGGTCCGGACGCGCATCGCGCAGGCTTTGGGCTGATCGCGGAAGCGAAGAGCGGCATCATGCAGATGATCGGCAACCCCGGCGAACCGCCACCGCTCATGCGCATTTCGCTCGGCGACATGTACACCGGCATCCACGCGGTCGCCGCGATCAACGCTGCGTTGCTGGGCCGCGTAAAGAGCGGACGCGGCCAGCATATCGACATGGCGCTGTACGACACGCTGTTCTCGATGCACGAATACGCCGTCCAGTGCTACACGATGCAGGGCGTGGTCCCCGAACAGACCGGCCATGACATGCCGACATCAACTTTATACGGCGTGTTCCGGGCAAGCGATGGGGATCTGGTCATCGCCGCGCAGGTCGATGATTCGTGGAAGCGGTTCGCGACGGCCGTCGAGCAAAACGGCGGCCCCGCGGGCTTCGCCACTGATGCGCGCTTGCATAGCCTAAACGGGCGCAATGCGAACCGCGAGGCCATTCTCTCGGTTGTGAAGCCATGGGTCGCTGCGCGTAACGTCGCCGATGTGCTCGCGCTGCTCGACAGCGTCGATGTGCCATGCGCCAAGGTACAACGCATCGACGAGGTCGTGGCCGATCCGCAGATCGTCGCGCGTGGCATGGTGATCGAACAGGAGCATCCGCGCCTGGGCACGCTGCGTCTGCCGAACCTGCCATTTCGCTTCTCGGACTGCGATACGTCGATTCGCGATGTTGGCCCGGATCTCGGGCAGCACAACGAGGAAGTCGCCCGATCGCTGGGCTTCAGCGCGGCCGAAATCGATTCGATGCAGACCGATGGCGTGCTGTTCTCGAAGCGGAGCGCGTGATGGGCGATCGTTATGCGGTCATCGGCAATCCGATCGGGCACACGAAGTCGCCCTTGATCCACGGCTTCTTCGCGCAAGAGACCGGTCAGGATATGAGCTATAAGGCCATCGAAGGGCCTGTGGAACCTGCCAGCGGCTTCTCTGACAGCGTCAGAAGTTTCATTGCTGCGGGCGGCCGCGGCATGAACGTGACCGCACCCTTCAAACTCGAAGCATTTGCAATGTCCGATGAGCGCAGCGAAAGAGCCGAGCTCTCAGGTGCGGTCAACGCGATGAAGTTCGAGAACGGCCGCATCATCGCGGAGAACTTCGATGGCGTCGGCCTCGTGCGCGACATCGAAGTCAATCTGCATCAGCCGATGGCCGGCAAGCGCGTGCTGATCCTCGGCGCGGGCGGCGCCGCGCGCGGCGCGCTGCTGCCGTTCGTCGCGGCACGGCCCGCCGAACTCGTCGTAACAAACCGGCACGTGGACAAGGCGCGGGCACTTGTGGAACAGGTCGCCAGACCGCTCACTGCTGCCGGATCGCTCATTGCATGCGGGTATGCGGATCTGGAGGCTATGGGGCGCTTCGACCTGGTTATCAACGCGACATCGGCGAGCCTGACAGGGCAACTGCCGCCGGTGCCACCTAGTGTCTTCAGCGCCAGCGGAAGCGCCTATGAACTCGCTTACGGGAAGGGACTCACGCCTTTCTTGCGGCTCGCGCGCAATGCAGGTGTGCAAGGTATCGCTGACGGCGTGGGCATGCTGGTCGAGCAGGCGGCGGAGGCGTTTGCATGGTGGCGGGGCATTCGTCCGGAAACGCGCACCCTTATCGACCGTCTGACTGTTCCGCTCGATTGACCCGAAGAGGACATCTTGCATGCAAGCCGAGCCATATCGTTTCTGCAGGTACGAAGTCGACGGGCCGCTTCTTACATTGACGATCGACCGGCCCGAGGTTCTGAACTCGCTTCACCCCGATGCGCACCGCGAACTTGCCGACGCCTTCGACCGGTATGCGGCAGATCCCGCGTTGCGCGTGGCCATCGTCACCGGTGCGGGCGAGCGCGCCTTCTGTGTCGGCACGGACTTGAAGGCACTCGATGCTACCGGCGACCACACCAAGCCATCGACAGGCTTTGCAGGCATCACGCATCGCTTCGACTTGTGGAAGCCGTTGATCGCCGCAGTCAACGGCCTGTGTCTCGGCGGCGGCATGGAAATTCTCGCCGCGTGCGATCTCGCCGTTGCCGCCGCTCATGCGCAGTTCGGCCTTCCCGAGCCACGTGTCGGTCTGGCAGCGCTTGGCGGCGGCCTCCTGCAGCGCCTGCCAAGACAGGTCGGCATGAAGGATGCCATGGCGCTGGTGCTCACCGCCAGACGCATTCCGGCGGAGGAGGCGCGTCGCATCGGCCTGATCAACGAGATTGTGCCGGCAGCCGAACTGATGAGCCGGGCACGTGCGCTCGCCGACGACATTCTGGCCTGTGCGCCGCTCGCTATTCAGGCATCGAAGCAGGTGATGCTGAGAAGCCTCGCACAGGCGGACCTCGCATCGACGATGCACGAGGATTATCCGCTCGCGCAGCGCATGCTCGCGAGCGACGACGCGCGCGAGGGTCCCAAGGCGTTCGCCGAAAAGCGTCCGCCGAAGTGGACCGGCCAATAGCCGGGCGAACGCATCCATCCCTCGATCGGACCGCTCGAAGAAGCGGCCTGACATCTACCGGAGACGCAATTGACGCCGCAAGAACACACACTGAACGGCGACGCCGCCGTTCGGGCCCAGGATACCGATGACAAGCAGATGGCGAACCGCGCAGCGCTGAGCAGCATCGCGGGTTCTGCGCTCGAATGGCTGGATTTCGCCGCTTACGGAGCCATTGCAGCAACGGTCCTGCCACAGCTCTTCTTTTCCGCAACCGACACGACCACGGCCACGCTCGCCGCCTTTGCGACTTTCTCGGTGGGATTTGTCGCTCGGCCGCTGGGCGGTCTGATCTGCGGCGCGCTGGGCGATCGCGTCGGCCGCCGCAACATGCTCGTGTTTACGTTCCTGCTGATGGGCGTTTGCTCGTTCCTGATCGGCGTGCTGCCCACTTATGCGTCGATTGGCGTGTACGCTCCTGTGGCGCTCGTCGTACTGCGCTTCATGCAGGGCTTTGCGCTCGGGGGCGAGGTCACAGGCAGCCAGTTGCTCACGATGGAGCACGCGCCGAAGAACCGCCGCGGCTTTTACAGTTCCTTCATCGCGATGGGCTCGCCGCTCGCCCAAGTATTGGCGAATGCGGTTCTTTTCGGCGTCGCCGCGATCGTCACGAACGAACAGTTCCTGAGATTTGGCTGGCGTATTCCGTTTCTCTTCAGCTTCCTGCTGGTAGCGATTGGCCTGTTCATCCGCATGCGGATCTCGGAGACACCCGCGTTCGAAGCGCAGATGAAGCAGAAGCGTTCTGGTCGCGTGCAGTCAACCGCCGGTTTCGGCAAGCATGGCGGCACGATACTGCGTCTTATGATGGTGTGGGCCGCCGTGTCTATCGCGTACTTCATCGCGACGGTATTTATCCTCTCCTATGTGACAGGGAAACTCGGTATATCGAAGCAGACTGCGTTTGCAATTCTGATCGTCGCGCATCTTTGCTCGATGGTCGCGATGGGCTTCGGCGGCGCGCTTTGCGACCGCATCGGACGGCGACGCGCCATGCTGCTCGGCTCACGATCGATGCTTGTCGCGTTCATCGTGTTCTTCCCGCTGATCCTCAGCGGGCATGTTCTGCTGATTGGCCTGGCCATCGTGTTTCTGCTGTGCGCAGCGCAATTTCACGCCGGTGTACAGCCCGCCTATTTCGCCGAAGCGTTTCCCACGGAGTTCCGTTATCGCGGTTCCGCCGTGGCGTATAACCTCGCGGTCGTGATCGGCAGCAGCGCGCCGTTCGCCGCGACTCTGATCCAGGCGCACACAGCAGGCGCCACCTGGCCGATCGTCGCGCTCGGCATTGTGTTCAATCTGATCTCGATGTGGGCGATCCATGCCGGCCCGGAAAGTCACGGAGAGTGACATGACAAAGACGCGCATTGCTGTCGCAGGCGCCGGTTATATCGGCCTCGAACATATTGGATACCGTCGCCATCAACCTTCGTTTCGCAAACGGCGCCCTCGGCACGTTTCTTCTCTCCGACACGGCCGCCAGCGCGCGCAGCTGGGAACAGACGTCGCAGGAAAACAAGGCCTATCCGTCATACGCCGATGAAGACTGCTATGCGATTGCCGGTACGTTCGGCTCGCTTTCAATTCCGACGATGCGCCTCAAGACATACGGACGGGCCGAGGACCGGTCCTGGTGGAAGCCCTTCGATGTCGGCGTGGCCGAACTGACCCGAGACGACCCGCTTGAACATCAGATGGAACACTTCGGCAGAGTCGTGCGCGGCGAAGCGAAACCTATCGTCACTGCACGCGATGGTCTTCAGAATCTGCGCATCACCGAAGCGATCGTCAAAGCCGCGAAAACAGGCGCAGTTGTCGAGGCGGCATCGTTGGATTGAACATTAATCGACTGCAATCCACATTGGATGGAAGAATGAAAACGTTTCTTATGCTGCACGGCGTCAACCACAACATGTTTGGCAAGCGAGATCCCGTTCAGTACGGCACGGCTACGCTCGCCGACATTGATGCAAAATTGCAGGCGCTCGGAACTGAACTTGGCGTAAAGGTCGAAAGCTATCAGACCAACAGCGAGGGCGACATGTGCGAACGCATCCATCAGGCGTTTACCGATAAAGTCGATGGCGTGCTCATCAATGCGGGTGCATGGACGCACTACAGTTACGGCATCCGCGACGCACTCGCCATTCTGACCGTGCCCGTCGTGGAGATTCATATGTCGAACATCCACGCACGTGAGGCTTTCCGTCATCATTCGGTGTTCGCGGAAATCGTCAAGGGGCAGATTTGCGGGTTCGGTATAGAAAGCTATTCCCTCGGTCTGCGGGCGGCGGTGGCGGCGGCGGCCTGACAGCGTAGGCCGTCGGGTGCGGGTCGAATACGGAGACGGCGCTGATCATCGGCAACGAACAGGACGTCACGCGCGCACTGCTCGACGATCTGGCGCATGCGCCCGACGCGCGCTTCCGGGAAATCATGTCGGTGGTGGTCCGTCATCTGCACGATCTGGCGCGGGGAAGTTCGGCTCACCGAAGCCGAGTTCCATCAGGCTTGCGCCGTCGTGGCGAACTCGGGCAACTCAGCAAGTTCGGCGTGACGCATGCGCTCGTCGGTCGCTACCTGCTGCACGAAACCGGCGCCGCGCCCGCGACGGATATCGACGGTCCGTGGCATTCACTCGATCATCACGTCGTGATCGAGCCCGGCGAAGCGCGTCTGCCGGCACCGCCGATTACCGGAAAGGCGGCCGGCTGACTAAAGGAGTTGGATCATGCCTATCGCATTGATCAAGATTTTCGAAGGACGTAGCATCGAGAAGAAACGCAAGCTGATCGAGAGCGTATCGCTTGCCATGTCAGAAAGTCTGGATATCCCATAGACGCCGTTCGCGTCGTCGCCGAAGAGGTCCCGCCGGAGCTTTGGGGCCGTGGCGGGCGGACTGTCGCCGATCAGATCGCCGCGGGATCGGCCGCGCCGCCGAAGTCCTGAGCCCTCTCGCGGGCGAAGCCTCATGCGGCAGCCCACGCGCGGCGCAGGAACGCCGTGCTTTCGCGCATTCCGATCACGGGATCGCCCTTGATAGCGCACTCGCTGCTGAGCAAACCGGTGTAGCCACCTGCCTTCGCCGCGTCGTCCTCAATGCGCAGCGGCACGAGTTGACCCTCGATATAGTCAAGCCCCGCCTGCTGCATGAGCGGCGCCTGGTGACGAGGCCCACACCAGCCGAAACGGGGTGTGATCATGGTCGAAGATGGGTCAGCTTAGCGTGGCGAGCGAGCGCAGGACGTCGGGCGTCGTCGTCGGGAAGCCGAAGAATTCGAGGTAGGCAGGGATCTGTTCGAACAACATGTCCGAGCCGACCTGAAAGCGGCAGCCACGCCCCTGTACGGCCTTAAGAAACGCGGTCATCTCCGTTTTCATCACCCCTCGCCGACGAAAGTCACGGGTCAAATGCGTTCGACGTCGACAGGAAAGCGGATCGCCTTCGCTCATACCCATGCATGTACAACAAAACCAGCGACGGGCACCGCGTTTGAGGTGCCCGCTCAACGCGTCAGCGGGTCTGCATCGCCGCCTTTGCGAGTCGCACCTCGTCTAGCGCCTCTTCGCGCAACTGGTCGTACTGCTCTTTTGGAATGGGCACCGCATCCTTCTTGCCAAGATCGCTGAGACGCACGCGATAGGTCTCCCGTGCGCTCCATGCGGCCAGCGCCGAGATGACCGTGACGCCGAGTGTGATGGAGCCGATCAGCATAGGAACGTTATGCGATCCAGGGGGAGCAACGGCCGCGAAAAGCGCGGGAAGCAGGGCCGTGATGGTGGTGCCGATGTTCTGCGCGATTGCCATAGCGGACACGCGAAAGCGTGTTGGGAACAGCTCCGGATAGTAACCCGGGAAGATCGCGTTATAGCCCTGGTAGACCACGCCCCACATCAGGATCGACATGACGAAGGCGACCGGAAGATTGTGGATGCTGATCGCGTAAAGATACGCGTAAGACAGCAAGCCAGATGCAAGGGCACCGAAAATGATCGGAACGCGGCGTCCAATGCGATCGGAGAGATTTCCGACGAATGGGATGACGAGTACCGCTACGATGTTCCCCACCACCGGGATCCACAGATACACACTTGCATGGAAGTTGATTCCGTAGGAAGGCTGCACGGCATATGCGGCACCGAAGATCGTCGTGACGACCGGGATCACGTTCATGAAAGCCATACACACGACACGAAGCATGTCGGGCCAGCTGTACTTGAATGCTTCGAGAACCGGCGCACGAGCAACTTGGCCGCTGGCATCTTCCTTCGTGAATGCAGCCGTCTCATCGACTTCACGACGAATAACGAAGCCGGCAATCAGAACGCCCGCACTCAGCAGAAATGGAATGCGCCAGCCCCACGCGACAAACGCGTCCTCAGGCATGTAGTAAGCGAGCGGCAGGAAAACGGCGGCCGCGAGAATCTGGCCGGCTTGCACACCCTGCAGCGTGAAGCTCGCAAAGTAGCCGCGCCGACCGAATGGTGCCTGCTCCATGATCATCGAACTGGCGCCGGAGATTTCACCTGCCACCGCGAAGCCTTGAACGAGCCGCAAAATCACCAGGAGCGCCGGCGCAAGGACGCCCACCGATTGATAGGTCGGCAACAGGCCGACGGCCATCGTGGAAACGCCCATGAGAAACATGCAGATCAGCAGCACAGTCTTGCGACCGTGCGTGTCGCCCCAGTGCCCCAGGACGAAAGCGCCGATGGGGCGTGCCACGTAGCCCACCCCGTACGTCGCGAGCGAGGCGACGATTGCAATCTTGGGATCACCTTTAGGGAAAAAGATCTGAGGAAAAATCAGTGCGGCAGCCTGCGCGTAAATGAAGAAATCGTAGTACTCCAAGGCGGACCCGATCCATCCGCTGGCTCTCGCCTTGCGTGCCTGCTTTCGGGCTCGCTCATCCATGAGCCCGTCGTTCACCCCGCCTTGACGTGGCAGTCCTTGTTCCATGAACGTCTCCTGATTCGACTTAACTGGAGCAGCATCGTCGGCTGCGTCTCTGGTGACATGGTCTGGCGGTTGCAACGCGTTCGACCACTCAAATCCAAAATCAAGATACGCAGTTGCTTTCGCCCTTGCAATGCAATGATTACAATAGGGACATTGCGTCGAACAATGACCACCGTGACTACCTCTGAGTTGCCTGATCTCAAGTTGCTTCAGCTTTTCGATTTGCTGTACGACGTTCGCAGCGTCACCCGCGCAGCCGAGCAGTTGGGACAGGCTCAGCCAACAGTCAGCATCTGGCTTGCGCGCCTGCGCGATCATCTACAGGATCCGCTGTTTGTCCGCACGCCAGGCGGCATGACGCCTACGCCGCAGGCGGACGCGCTGATCGGGCCATGTCGGGAAATCCTGGAGTCGTTGCGTCGGTTTTCCGCGTGGGATTTTTCGTTCGATCCGATGACAGCGAAGCGGCGGTTTCGCATTTGCATGACCGATGCGAGTCACATCACGCTGCTTCCGCGAATGCTTGCGCACGTACGTGCACAAGCGCCGGGCATCCGGCTGGAGGCCGCGCGAATTGACGGCAACACGGAACGCGCGCTCGAATCGGGCGAAGCCGATCTGGCAATCGGGTATGTCCCGTGGCTCGGAAGCGGTATGTTTCAACAACAGCTCTACATGCAGGACTGGGTCTGCCTGGTCAATCCGAGCCATCCACGTATACGTGCAAGATTGACTCTCAAACAGTATCGCAGCGAGGGGCACGTCATCATTGCCGCAGGAACGGGCACGCAACTGTTAGAGCAGGCCCTTCTGCGCGAGGACATTGAGCGTGATGTTGTGCTTGAGCTTCCTGGGATGCTCGGGCTTGGATCGATCGTCAAGTCCACCGACCTCATTGCCACCTTGCCGCGCAACATTGGTGAAACGCTGGCGAGGGTGAACGACTTAACCGCCCATACGTGTCCGTTTCCGGTTGATAAGTTCGCAGTGCGCCAGCATTGGCACGCGAAATACCATCACGAGGCGGGTAATCGCTGGCTGCGCTCGGTCGTGGCCGATCTATTTCTGAGCATGAATTAGGCTTTGAACGCAACGGTTCGGTCGAAGAGCAATTCGGTTTAGGAAAGAGGTTCGCTAGCGCGGTGCCGTCGTCGCGCCACGCAGCCGAAAGAGAACCACACTTTCAACCGCGCACCAATTTTTGCGAGCTCCTGTGGGCATCCCCGTAGGCTCGTGTGCGAAAGCATCGACATGGGGCGGTACTTCTTTCGGCCGGGGTTCGGCGGTCAGATCACCTCACACAAAGCGGCAGCCCGCAGCCTGGGGCTGTACCGGCAAAGGGGCGTGGGGCGTGCATTAGTCAACCCGCGTGTTCTGCGTAGGACGGAACTACGCGGAGCATGCTAGAGAAATGGGTGGCAACCCGGACAAAGAGCCGCCGTTCTTTTTTCAGAAACCTGCGGACGCCGGGATTGACGCTACAGGTGTTGTGCCGTACCCACCGCTCACGTCGGATTTTCAGTTCGATATCGAGATGGTGACTGCGATCGGAAAAGAGGGGTTCGAGATAAGGACAGAGCAGGCACTTACACATGTATGGGGCTATGCAGTCGGCGTCGATTTGACGCGCCGAGACCTTCAGGCGCAAGCCAAGGCACAACGCCGGCCGTGGGACTGGGCGAAAGGGTTTGATGCGTCCGCTCCGGTTACGCAGCTTCGCCCTGTGAGTCAAATCGGTCACCCAACGACCGGTCGGATCTGGCTCGCCGTCAATGGTGAGGTTAAGCAAGAGAGCGATCTAAGCGAAATGGTCTGGCCGGTCGCTGACATCGTGAGGTACGTTTCGCAGTCGGTAGCTTTGAAACCGGGCGACATCATATTCTCGGGCACTCCCGCTGGTGTCGGTCCGCTGCATCCCGGTGATGTTGTTCGGGCGGTGTTGAGGGGATAGCTGGGTTCGAGTTCCGCGTGGGGCCGAAGTCGGCGGGCGCAGCGGCGACGGGGGCCAGCAAATGATGAAAACTCTCCGCGTTTTTTCGCTGGCCGCCTGCACGAGCATGTCGATAGCGGCTCAAGCAGGCACCTTGCCAAGCCTTGCCGTTTGCAACTTGTGACGAAGAGGTCTGGAAACTCGCCTGCTTGTAAGGTCCCGCGTACTGGACTACTGCCGGCCTTCTCCGACTATCTCCCTTTGCCGCGTCGCCAGCCGCCGGGCCACAAGGCGCCGTGGAAATCGAATTGCAATCGACAAGTACATCAGAAGCCGCCGATCGGGCTGCGGCGGATGCTCCACATGAGGCGTCGCGCCGGGAAGGGGAGCGCCCGACTGTCGGCAGTCGGCTACCCGACGTTGGATCGGAGTATTAGGCTCACCGGGCAGCGCACGTGGTCGATCACGCATGCGAATGGGGCCAGCACGCGTATCGTTCGATACGTTTGCGCATCGGCATTTCGCCCGCTGGTGAGCTGGGATATCTGTGTCGAGCGACAAGGCCGTTGACAGCGTTCCGTTGTAGAACGACCCGTGAACGCCTTCCGAGGGCTTAATGACAGCCGTTGGCCATGTGGTAGCCGGCTCCCGGTCTGCCGCCGGCTGGTATCTGGCTGTAGTCGGCGGGCGGATTCAACCGGTCGATGCAACACCTAGAATCTGCGTGAGCAGCGGAGGTGTTGCATATCAAGCAGCGACCGAGAATTTATTACTCCGAGATCCAGAAAGCGCTGATGTGGGACCGAAGGCGATTCCTTTCACGGTGAGCATCGGCGTGGCGACACGCGAGGCCGGTGAGCGCGACGTGAATGCGCTCATGCGGCGCGCGGACCGGCGTTGTATCACGCGAAGGCGGCGGGGCGTAATCGTGTCGAGGTTAGATGAACGCGGTGACGTAGTCTCATGCTGGAAACCGTGGCTGTGTCGGGTAGAAGCCGGGCCTGCAAGAAGCGCGAGTCCGCGCTTAATCCGTGAACAACGCCTTGCGGATGATCGCGTGCACGCCCCAGTTGCCATCGACGACTTGCGTGACGCCGAAGTCCACCGCCACCGACATCAGCGAGATGGCTTCGTCTTCGGTGAGTCCCTTGGTGGACATCAGAAACCGCCGCGTCTTGATGAAGGCATCGCGCATGGCCTGATCCAGCGTGGACTTCTGATAGACCTCGCTTTGCGCGCTGGTGCCGAATTCGGCCAGATAGTCGGGATGGCTGAAGCCGTGCAGCACCCATTCATCGGCGGTTTCGACAAGCGGATAGGTGAGGTCCGCGAACGACTGCGAGGCAAGCGTGGACTTCTTGTGCAGGATCAGTTCGAAGTCGCCGGTGAGCGAGCATTCGATGGCCGTGCCGCACAACTCGGAATCTCCTTGCGACGCGTGCGGGTCACCGATTGACAAGAGCGCGCCGGCCACGCCGACCGGCAGAAACACGCTTGCGCCCGGGCCCACGCGCCAGTTGTCGAGATTGCCGCCGAAGGCCGAAGGCGGAATCGAATCGATCAGACCGTTCTGCTGCGGCGCCACGCCGATCACGCCGAAGTGCGGTCGCACGGGAATGGTCACGTTCCTCAGCACGTCGTGATTCTCGACCACGCTCGCGTGGTCCACCGGCACGCCGGGATAATCGATGATCGGATGCAGCACGCCGAAGGGATCGCGCTGCGGCGTCCAGCGATAGTTGTAGACGGCGCGCGCATAGGCGCTGTCGTCGCGCGCTTCGTCCGTGTGGATCTCGTAGATGGTTACGACTTCGCGCGGCTTCGGTTCGGTGAGCAGCTCGCGATAATGAAAGCCCCACCACGCCGCAACGTTGCTGCCGAACGCGCGGCCGTGGAACTTCGGATTCGTGCAGCGGCGAGGATGAATATCGACGATGCGCACTTCGAGCACATCGCCCGGTTCCGCGCCCGTCACCGCAATCGGCCCGGTGCAGATATGCACGCCGAAGCCTTCGCCCGCGCCGCGTCCATAGATGGAGGCGTTCATCGGGCCCGCGCCGCGACGGTCGACGTTCTTGCGTTCGGGTGTCCAGTGGAACACGCTCTCCGCGCCGGGATCGCCCGCGATCATGCGGTCCCAGTCATCCGACGCATGCTGCGTGAGCGCTTCGACCGTCACCGTATCGCCGCTCGCGACTTCGAGCACGGGCTTGAGATCGTGGCTGAAATAGCCCCAGTGCACCGTGTTCGCCGTTGCCCGCAGCAAATGATGCCGCGGCCTGCCGCCCGTCCGCGCGGGCCGCGCTTGCACGGCATCGCTTTCTTCGCGCACGGCGACGAGCGTGTCGCCCGTCTCTTCACTGCGCGCTTGCGCGACCAGACTCGCGGCGTTCACCGGCAGCCCGCGCGATAGCGAATGCACGAGATGGCGCGCGAGTTCCAGGTTCGCTTCGTGCCGGAACGTGCGGGGCGATGCGCCATAACGCTCGCGGAACACGCGGCTGAAGTGCGCCGGATCGTTGAAGCCCCAGCGAAAGCAGATGTCGGATATGGAGACTTTCTCCGAGAGCGGATCGGCCAGTTCCGCGCGGCAGCGTTCGAGGCGGCGCGAGCGCACATAAGTCGAGAAACTCTGTCCGGCGAGTTCGAACAGCTTCTGCACGTAACGCGGCGACACGCGTTCGTCTTTGGCGAGCGAGGTCACGCTCAGGGCTGAATCGGCGAGATGCGTTTCGATAAAGCGGCACAGGCGCGCGAACAACGCCGACTGCGGCGGCGTCAGCCCGTTGAACGAACCTTTGCGTTCCTGTCCGGCAAGACAGGCCACGAGCATTTCGGCGAGCGCGAGTTCGGTGGGACGCAACTCCTGCGCGCTCAGCGTTTCGAGGCTTTCCACGACCGAACGCAGAAAGCCCGAGAAGATGTGGCCGATGCCCGTCGCGCCCGGCAGCAACGCCACGCGCAACGAGAGCGGCGAGATGACACGCGCGTTGATGGCGCTCTTAGGCGCCCGCACGATGAACGCGCGAAAGCGTCCCGCGAAAACCAGTGACGCGCTCTGTCCCGGCGCTGCATACACGATGTCATGCGGGCTCACTCGCTCGCGCAGACCATCGGCGATGAGCGTGGCGTCGCCATCGATCAGCAGCACGAGCATGAGACTGTCCGCATGATCCGCGCTCATCTGCAGCGTCTGCGCGGCCGAGGCGATGGTCGTGAATTCGATCCCGCCCGCCGACAGGCGCGAGGTCAGCGTGCCGTGCAGACCGCGTTCGCCGCCTTCGATCTTGCTGCGCCATCCGAGACGTGCGAGCGCCGCGTTCCATTCATGACGGCGTTCGAACTCGGGATACGACTCGGTGGTGAAGCGCGACAGGTTCAACGAAAACTCCACGATAGGCGAAGCAGGAAAAGCATTCCAAAAGCAACCTTCACGCCATCGCGCTGCTTACGGCGCCGGGTGCGTCGCGTATCAAAGACAGTGCATACATGCGCCATCGCGGCGCACGCCTGCACTTGCGCGCATCACGCGACGCGCTGCGTCATGCGTTCTTGGATGAGCGTGCACGCCAATACCAGCAGTTGTGCGCAGCCAGTCAAGTTCGCGAGATTTCGGTCGCCTACGCTCTGGGCATCGCAAGTCAATCGTCGTCAGCCGTCAGGAGCGTATCGATGCAAAGGAATCTCGTGGGCCGGTTATCTCGCGCAGGATTTGGCGCGCTGTGCGCGGTGTTGTTCGCCTTCGCGGGACAGGCGCACGCCGCCGCGCCCGCAGAATGCAGCGCGTTGCAGGCGAAGTACCCGCAGTTCAAGGGCAAGACACTCACCAATGCGATCAACCCACATACGCCGGGCTATGAAGCGCTCGACCCGAACGATCCGAGCAAGTACATCGGCTTCGATATCGATCTGGGCGAGTTGATCGCGCAATGCCTCGGCTTCACGATTGCCTACAAGCCCGTGACCTTCGCCGCGCTGCTCACGACCTTGCAGAGCGGTCAGGCCGATATCGTTATCTCCGATATCTACGCGACCGAGGAGCGCGCCAAGGCCGCGGACTTCATCACGTACTCGAAGGTGTTCGACGGCGTACTCGTCGCCAAGGGCAATCCGAAGAAGATCACCGGCATCAACACGTCGATGTGCGGCACGACCGCCGCCGAAAACACGGGCTATGTGGAAGTGCCGCTGATTCAGGCGCTGGCGCCGCAATGCAAGGCGGCCGGCAAGCCCGAAGCCACCGTGCAGCTTTACGACAACAACGCCAACTGCATCCAGGCCATTCTCGCGGGCCGCGCCGATACGTACATCAACGACGTGAACACGGTCGACCAGGCGGTGAAGGCGTATCCGGACAAGCTGGAGAAAGCGACCGCCGTGACCTTGCCGTACTTCGTGGGCATCGGCGTGCCGAAGGACAAGCCCGATTTCCGCGATGCCGTGATGGCCGCGCTCGTCGCCATTCAGAAGAGCGGCGCGCAGTCCGGGCTACTCAAGAAGTGGAGCCTCGGCGTCGAGAATCTCGCGACGCCGCAACTCGTCGTTGCGAAGTAAGCGCGGAAGCATCGGCTATGGACCTGTTCCTTCACTATCTCGGCCTGCCTTATCTGCTCGACGGCATCCGCTTCACGATCGCCGTCACCTTGCTCGGACTCGCGGGCGGGCTCGTGCTGGGACTCGTCCTTGCCGCCATGCAACTGAGCCGAATCGGACCGCTCGCGGCCATCGCGCGCGGCTATACGGTGATTTTTCGCGGCACGCCGCTGATTCTGCAACTCGTGTTCGCCTACGACGCCCTGCCGCATATCGGCATCAAGCTGAGCGCCATCGGCGCGGCGGGCCTCGCGCTCGCCGCGAACGAAGCGCCTTTCATCGCGGAGATATTCCGCTCGGGCGTGCTCGGCGTGGATCGCGGACAGACGCTCGCGGGGCAGGCGCTCGGCATGACGCCTTCCGTGTTGATGCGCCGGATCATCGCGCCGCAGGCCCTTCGCTCGATGATTCCCGCGCTCGGCAACGAAACCGTCAGCGCGTTGAAGAACTCTTCGCTGGCTTCGGTTATCTCTGTGGGTGAGCTGACCTTGCGCAGCACGCAGCTTGCATCGTCGACGTTCGACTTCTTTTCGATCTTCTTTGCGTCGGGTCTCTTGTATTTGTGTCTGACGGGCGCGATTGCCGCTATTCAGCTGATGATCGAACGCGCGCTCGATCTGGACCGCGCCAGCACGCGCGGCGGCTTCTGGGGACGACGCCGGAGCGCGCCTGTACCGACGCCCGCAGGCCCGACCGATCTGCCACCTGTCTTCGTCCCGGCGCCCGTCACACCCGGCGACCGCGCACGCCGTTACGACGCGCTGTCTCGTAACAGTACCGCCGTGCAGATAAACGGCGTACACAAGCATTACGGCGAGCAGCCGGTGCTCAATGGCTTCGATCTAAACATCCGCTCCGGCGAAGTCGTCGCGTTGCTCGGACCGAGCGGCTCGGGCAAGAGCACGCTGCTTCGCTGCATCAATCATCTGGAACAGTGGGAACAAGGCGAGATACGCGTGGGCGGACGTCGTCTCGGCTTTCGCGATGACGGGCGGCGCATGAATCCGCGCGAGCTTGCGAAGGAGCGCGCGAGTCTTGGCGTCGCCATGGTGTTCCAGCAGTTCAATCTTTTCGGCCATCTGACGGCGCGCGAGAACATTGCATTGCCGCTCGTCTGGGTGCATGGCGCGACGCTCGCCGATGCCAACCGACGCGCGGATGCCCTGCTCGAACGCGTGGGCCTCGCGCATCGCGCCGATGCTCTGCCGCGTCATCTGTCCGGCGGCCAGCAACAACGCGTGGCGATTGCGCGTGCGCTGGCGCCGAATCCGCGCGTGCTGCTTCTCGACGAGCCGACTTCCGCGCTCGATCCTGAACTCGTGGGCGAAGTGCTCGAAGTGATCCGCCGCCTCGCGCTCGACGATGGCCTGACGATGATCATTTCGACGCATCAGTTGCGCTTCGCCGATGAAGTGGCCGACCGCGTCGTGTTCCTGAGCGGCGGGACCGTCGTGGAGGACGGATCCGCGCATCAGGTTTTGACGCAGCCGCATCATCCGTTGACGGCGCGCTTTCTCAACGTGATGGGCGCGGGCAGCACGCTCGAAACCGTGCACTGAATCACATCGATAAGACACCCACTTGCCAAGGACGATTCAATGAAGCATTACACGCTGCCCGTTTCATCATCCACCGTGCATTGGGGATACTTCAGCAAACGGGTAGAACCGCGCCTCACGCTCAAGTCGGGCGACCGCGCCACCATCGAAACGCTGACGCATCACGCCAACGACGACCACGAGCGCATGATCGCGGGCGATCCGGGCGCGCAAAGCGTGTTCGAATGGACGCGCGAGCACAAGGCCGTTTCGCGGCGCGGCGCGGGTCCGACCGAAGGACCGTTCCGCCTGGGCGCTGGCGAAGGCGTGGGCGTGCATCTGCTGACCGGTCCGGTGGCAATCGAAGGCGCCGAACCTGGCGACGTGCTCGAAGTGCGCATCCTCGATGTCAGGCCGCGGCCCAGTTGCAGCGCGTGTCATGCAGGCAAGTGCTTCGGCTCGAACGTGGCCGCGTCGTGGGGCTTTCAGTATCACGATCTGATCGAGGAGCCGAAGCCGCGCGAAGTGGTGACCATCTTCGAACTCGATACTTCCGGCGAACCGTATGCGCGCGCGGTCTACAACTATGTGTGGACGCCGCAGACCGACCCGGATGGCATCGTGCATGCGACTATCGATTATCCCGGCGTGCAGGTGGATCACCGGCTCGTGACGAAGCGCGAAAACATCTTGCCGGATATCCGCGTGCCGGCGCGACTGCATTTCGGCACCATGGGCGTCGCGCCCGCCGAAGCGGACTATGTCAGTTCCATTCCGCCGAGCTACACGGGCGGCAACATCGATGACTGGCGCATCGGCCGGGGCGCGACCATGTATTACCCGGTGGCGGTCGAGGGCGCGCTCTTCTCCGTGGGCGACCCGCACGCCGCGCAGGGCGACAGCGAGCTAGGCGGCACGGCGATCGAAACATCCTTGACGGGGGACTTCGAATTCATCCTGCATAAGAAAGCGGACCTCGAAGGCACGCTGCTCGAAGGGCTCACGCATCCGCTGCTCGAGACAGATCAGCAATGGTCGGTGTATGGCTTCACGTTCCCCAACTATCTGGCCGAACTCGGGACTAGCGCGCAGGTAGAAGTGGCGCAGCATGCGAGCCTCGACAAAGCCATGCGCGACGCCTTTCGCAAGCTACGCCGCTTCCTGATGACGGTGCATGGTTTGAGCGAAGACGAAGCCATTGCGCTGATGTCGGTAGCGGCGGACTTCGGCGTGACGCAGGTGGTCGACGCGAACTGGGGCGTACATGGTTCGATCCGCAAGGACGTGTTTGCGAACTACAAGAAGAGTTGATCTTCGTCAGGTTGAGATCGAACGGATAAAGCGTTGATCGGCGCGATTCAGGACCTCCGATACCTCCCCTGTCAATCCGGCGACTTGATTGGTCGAGTCAAGCACGCACTGGATGCCTTGGCGCTGAACGCGCAACCACCTGCGCGGCGTCACGTCGTTGCCGCATCGCTTGCATAACTGAGACGAGCGGCCTGTCCATCTATCCATAACGTTCACGAATCTCTCACGAAGGGACTGGCTGGTCGCGTCCGCTCGTGTCGGCGGGCGAGAAGAGGGCATCGCCTGCACTTCGGCGATGCGCGTCGCGCACCAATCTGTTTCGTCGCCTTAACTGCGCTTTTGTCCGTCCGTGTCACTTTGGAAGACAACGGACATGCGGTCAGGCACGCCGCGCCAAGTATCGCCCGATTGCGGCCACGCGCGGGAAACCGGAACGGAAGCCGCTAAAGGGTAGGCGTTCCTAATCGACGCACGCGAAGGATGCCCTCATGCGACCCGCCAAAGTGCCTGCCACCGTCATTACCGGTTTCCTTGGAGCCGGCAAGACGACACTCGTGAATCATCTGCTCGAATCCACGCGGCCGATGCAGATCGGCATCGTCGTGAACGAATTCGGCGAAGTCGGTATCGACGGCCAGTTGATCGTCGCCGATGAACGCGCCGTGATCGAGATCAACAACGGCTGCGTCTGCTGCACGGTCCGCACCGATCTCGTCGCCAGCGTGCGCGACATGTTGATGCGCTTCGGCGATCGCCTGGAGCGGCTCATCATCGAAACGTCGGGCCTCGCCGATCCCGCGCCGGTGCTACAGACCTTTCTCGCCGATCCCGACCTGCGCGAGCGCGTGGAACTGGAATCGGTCGTCGCCGTGGTCGATGCGATGCACGCGCGGGCCCAGCTTCATGACGATATCGCGCGGGAGCAAGTGGTGTTCGCGGACCGCATCGTCGTCAACAAGACCGATCTCGTTTCGTCCGATGCCGTCGATGCGCTCGTCGCCGGGATTCGCCGGCTCAATCCGACTGCACGCATCGAGTACGCGCAGCGTTCCAGGATCGACGCGCATGCGCTTTTCGGCACGCGGAGCTTTTCGGTCGACAACCTGCTTGCCATCGAGCCGAAACTGCTCGACGAAGACAGCCACGATCACGAACACGACGACAGCATTGCATCGTGCGCGATCGTGGTGCCCGGTGGCATCGATGCGACGCGTTTCAACCGGTGGATCAATCAGCTCGTGCAAACGCAAGGCACACAGCTTCTTCGCATGAAAGGCGTGCTCAACATGCACGACGAACCGCGACGCCTGCATTTTCATAGCGTGCATATGTTGCTCGACACCACGTTCGGCCGTGCGTGGATGCGCGACGAAACACGAGAGAGCCGTTTCGTGATGATTGGCCGCAACATCGACGCCGCGCGAATGCGCGATGGACTTCTGAGTTGCATGAACTGAAGCCTTCATTCATTTCTTCTTCAAGGAGCTACGCATGAAAAAGCCAGAGGCATACACGGTGAGCATCGGCGTATTGGCGGTCGTCGATACATGGCTCACCGGCACGATCTTTCCGGTTCCCGTCTGGGTGACGTTCATCGCCTGGGCGTCGTTCTTCGTGCTCGGCGGCGGGCGCGCGGGCTTCGTCAAGAGCGTGGCGTCGAATCTCACGGGACTCGTGATCGCTTCGCTTACCTTGCTCTGCATTGCGACGACGAGCGGCGGCGCGATCGCGGTGGCGGTGCTGGTTGGCATCGGCAGCGCGGCGATGGTTCAGGCATCCAAGATCAAATTGCTCGACGTCTTGCCTGCGATCGTCTGGGGCTTCGCCTCGACCGTCGGCACGATGGTGGCCACAGGCAAGGCGATCACGACGGCGGGCATCGGCAATCCGGCGCTGATCGCGGCCGCCGCGCTCGTTACCGGCGCAGTCTTCGGCTTCGTCTCGGAAGTCGTCGGCGAAGCCCTGCAATTCAGACGCGAGCATCGGCTCGGATGAGACCGTTCCTATTCAAGCGGAGCACAACGTGAAGCTACAACATCATCTTGGCGGCATCGAAAATCTGGGGCCGGTCAGCACTGAAAAGCGCGTATTCGTCGAGCCATGGGAAAAGCGCATCTTCGGCATTCATACGGTCATGATGGCGGAGAGTGCGCATCTGTCGGACGCGCCGCATCGCTATCCGGTCGATACGCTGCCCACCGCCTTCAAAAGCAACTGGACCTGGGCCTCGCTGCGCACCGGCGCCGAAGACATGCAGCCGTTCGAGTACTTCAAATATCGCTACTACGAGAAATGGCTCGGCGGCATCACTCAGTTCTTCGTCGATCAGGGGTATGTGTCGGCGGAGGAACTCGCAGAGAAAACCGCCCACTACAGCGCGCACCCGGACGCGCCTTTACCCGATCGCCCCAATGCCGAACTCGCCGCGCAGATTGACGCCTATCTGCAGAACGGCGACTCGGGCTATCACGCGCTCGACGGCGCGGCGCGCTTTCGAGCTGGCGATGTCGTGCGTATTGCCGATCCCGAAGCGGTGGACCACACGCGCTTGCCGGGGTATCTGCGCAACAAGACCGGCGTGGTGGATCTCGTCTATCCCGGCGCGTTCTCCTATTTCGTCTCGACGGGCGCGGACGGTATCGGCGCGCCGATGCCTGTAT
The DNA here is from genome assembly GCF_023631365.1 of Caballeronia sp. INML2. Classification (NCBI taxonomy): domain Bacteria; kingdom Pseudomonadati; phylum Pseudomonadota; class Betaproteobacteria; order Burkholderiales; family Burkholderiaceae; genus Caballeronia; species Caballeronia sp. INML2. The sequence continues at coordinate 37,806 of NZ_JALQDH010000124.1, forward strand.
ATCGCGTTGCCTTCGACGCCGCGTCGATCTGGGGCGCCGGCAAAAGCGAGCCGAACACGACCATTTACGCCGACCTGTACGAAGCCTACGTGCAGGCAGCCGAATGAACTCGAATACAAGCCAACCACGAGCGAACCCATGAGCCAACTCTTCGAATTTTCCGACGACCGCGAAGCATCGAGCGCCGCCAAAGTGCGTGCGCTGGAAGCCTTGCTGATCGAAAAAGGCGTGATTGCCACCGACTCCGTCGATGTCGTGCTCAAACACTTCGAGACGATGGCCGGCCCGTTCAACGGCGCGAAGATCGTCGCGCGCGCATGGGTCGATCCGCAATACGCGAGGCGTCTCGTCGAGGACACGCCGAAGGCGATTGCCGAACTCTCGCTTCCACTCGGCATGACGGGCGCGGAAGGCGAGCATATGGCCGCGGTCGCGAACGATGCGAACGTGCATAACCTGATCATCTGCACGCTGTGTTCGTGTTATCCGTGGCCGGTGCTCGGCTTGCCGCCGTATTGGTACAAGGACCCGGTATTTCGCGCGCGCGGCGTGCGCGAACCGCGCGCCGTCTTGCAGGAATTCGGCGTACAGGTGCCCGCCACGAAGGAGGTGAAGGTGTGGGACAGCAGCGCGCAGATTCGCTGGTTCGTGGTGCCCGAGCGCCCCGCAAACACGGAGCATCTGAGTGAGGAAGAACTCGCCGCGCTCGTTACGCCCGAGTCGATGATGGGCGTTGCACTCGTCGAAGCGCCCGCAGCCTGAGGAGCGTGTCATGTTCACGCGTTTCGAAGAATACGCTGCCGCGTCGATGCTCGGCGCACCGGATTCGCCGCCGCGTCTCGACGGCAAGCTGCTGTTCACCAATCGCTGGGAGCGCGATGTGTTCGGCCTCGCGCTCTCGCTATCGAAGGCGGGATGTTTCGAGTGGGAGGACTTTCGCCAGAGCCTGATCGCGTCCATCGCGAAGTGGGAAGCAATCGAATGCGCGAATCAGCCGCGCTGGGACTACTACGAACGTTTTCTCGAAGCGCTGCTGAACGTGGTCGAGACGAGCGGCGTGCTGTCGCGCCGAGAGATCGAAGCTATCGTCGCGGCGCGCAGCCGCTGACATTTTTCTGACTCTTCCGGAGGTACTTCATGAATCAAGCTGTCCTGCATTCCACTGACACGTTCGAACCGATTCCGCTGCGCGAACTGCTGCCGTGGATGATCTTTGGCGGATTGCTGATGCTGCTGGCGCTGTATTTCGTCGGCGCGGAGCAGGGTGCTACCGCGATCTTTCAGGGCACCGCCATTCACGAGTTCGTGCATGACGGACGCCATCTGTTGGGCTTCCCCTGCCACTGACGAGGAGACGACGATGGTCGGCAAACTGTTGATGCGCGGCATGCTCGTGGGCCTCATCGCGGGACTGCTGGCGTTCTGCTTCGCGCGAGTGGCGGGCGAGCCGCAGGTCGAACGCGCGATCGCTTTCGAGGCCCATGAAGCACACGAGCACGCTCACGCAGGAGATGCGCCCGAGCCTGAAATCGTCAGTCGTGAAACGCAAGCCGGCGTGGGCTTGCTGACCGGCGTACTCGCGTACGGCGCTGCATTCGGTGGCCTCTTTGCGTTGTGCTTTGCCTATGCGTGGGGACGCGCGGGAAGCATGGGCGCGCGGCCGCTTGCGGCATGCCTTGCGCTCGCGGCTTTCGCCGCCTTGGTGGTGCTGCCGGCGCTGAAATACCCGCCGAATCCGCCTTCGGTGGGCGCCCCGGAAACCATCGGCATTCGCACCGCGCTTTATTTTTTCTGCATGGGGATTTCCGTCGCCATTACACTGCTGTCGATAGCTTTGCGCCAAGCGCTGTCGCGCAAATGGGGCGATGCCGACGCGACGCTCGCCGGTCTGCTGGCTTTCGCGATCATGACTGCTGCGATGCTCGCGCTGTTGCCGGCTATCGACGAAGTGCCCGCCGAGTTTCCCGCCACGTTGCTGTGGCAGTTCCGGGTGGCGTCGATCGGCATGCAGGCGATTATCTGGACGGTCATCGGCGCGGCATTCGGTGTGGCGGCAGAACGCATGGCGCTGCCCGGCGCAGCGCGCGCGCGTCGAGGCATGCCCATGAACAAGCCTGTTCTCAGAGGATCCGGATATCCGCGATGAAACGCATCAAGGTCGGAATGCTCGTCTTTCCTGGATTTCAACTGCTCGACATCGCCGGGCCGAAGGATGCGTTCGCCGAAGTCAAGGTGCTGAGCGGAGGCGAGTGCGAGTACGAAATGATGATGGTCGGCACGACGCGCGGCACGGTCCAATCGTCGAGCGGCCTGACGACCGTGCCGGATCGTACGATCTTCGATCCCTGCCCGGAGTTCGACACCATCATCGTGCCGGGCGGGCTCGGCATCTTCGACGCCTTCGACGATCCGGCGCTGAGCAACTGGCTGCGCGCGCAGCATCGGCAGTGCCGCCGCGTGTCCGCTATCTGCAACGGGTTGTTCGCCCTCGGCTCGGCGGGGCTGCTCGACAACAAACTGGTGACGACTCACTGGATGGACGTGCCCCGGCTCGCCAGCACTTTTCCGAAGGCGCGCATCGAGCCGGATCATATCTTCGTTCGCGACGGCAGCATCTACACGACGGCCGGTGTCACGGCGGGCATCGACCTGTCGCTCGCGATGATCGAAGACGACTTCGGTCGGCAAATGGCGCTCGATGTCGCCAAGTATCTGATCGTCTATCTGCGGCGCTCGGGCGGGCAGTCCCAGTTCAGTCCGCTGCTGGAAACGCAGGCTTCGCCGGGTTCGCAGACTATCGAGGTCCAGCAATTCATGCTGGATAACCTGCATGTGGATCATACGGTAGCGTCGCTCGCCGAACGCGTGCATATGAGCGCGCGCAATCTCTCGCGTATCTTCGCAAAGGATTGCGGCATCACGCCGATGACTTATCTCGCCAATGCGCGCATCGATGCCGCGCGGCGCTACCTGGAAGCCACGGACTTGCCGCTGAGAGTCATCGCACACCGATGCGGCTTCGAGGACACCGACAAATTTCGCCGTACGTTCCTGCGCCGTCTGCAGATTAGTCCGGTCGATTATCGCAACCGGTTCAGATCGAGGAACAAGCAAGAGTCGCTTAGTGCGGTTTGATGTGTCTCGCCATGCCGGGATGATGCGCTGAGATTGACTTTTCTGGCACTAAACGCGTGCATGGCCATGCACTTCTTCGGGGCTAATCGGCGCATTAAAACTTTAATTAAAGGTTAATTTTGGCGAGCCGTAAGAGGCGTAATAGATAGGTGGGCGAACGCGATCGCCGGCGGCCATTCGCTGCCCTGCGAGCGCCCGCCTGCATGACTTTTCTCGCACGCTTGCAAACGTCTCGCCCATGAAACGGAATCCTTTCTTCAAGCTGCTCGCGCGTTTGCGCGTGGGGCACAAGTTGCTGCTCATCTACCTGCTTGATCTGAGCGCGGTGATCTACATCAGCGGGATTCTGATTCACGAAAAGTATCTGGCGATTGATTTTTCAAACAAGGAGATTGTCGGCAACGCGTATGTTCACGAGGTGGAACATAGCATCACGTCCATCGCAATGGCGGGCGCGGGCAAACCGCCGACGGCGGCGCAACTCGATGCAGAGGTCGACAGGCTCGTTCGTGCCGAGCAGCAATACGGCGCGCAGATGGGAAGCGCAGAGCCCAGCAACGCGCTGCGGACCGCTCTGCAGACGATGGCGCACGAGCGTGAACTCAGGATCGCGTCGACGGACCAGGCGCTGACCGCCTCCCGCGATTTGATAACGCGCATCGGTAATCAGTCGAACCTGATTCTCGACCCGGATCTCGACAGCTACTACGCGATGTCGCTCTCGATCTTGCGTTATCCCGCACTGCTGACCGCGGTGAACAGCATCGGCCGCCATCTGCACAACGGCGTTCACGCGCGCTCGCGAGAGGAAGTGCGTTCGCGCTATCTGGTCCTCGAAGGGCAACTCGACGGCGTCATGCAGGGTTTGCGGTCGGACTACGCCGAGGCGGGGGCGGCCAATCGTCAATTCGAGCGCACGCTCACCCCGTCGTTCGATCGTATGCGCACTGCCGTCGAGGCATTCAGGCATGCGGCGCGGGTGGTGGTGGACGACAACGTGGCGCCGGATGCAGCGGTGCTGATGATCGTCGACAGCGCGCAGCAAGCGCTGGTTCAAAGCGTAGACGACCTCTGGCGCGATACCGGCGAGCAGCTCGACGGCCTGCTGCATGCGCGCGTGCACGCCCTGTTTTCGCGCATGTGGCTGCATTTGGGGACGGCGCTTTTCCTGCTGTGCGCCATCCTTACGCTAGTTTATTGCGTCGCGCAGCAGATTTCGTCGCCGCTACGCAAACTCGCGCGCGTAATGGATGTGGTGCGCCGTACCGGCGATCACACGAAGCGCGCCGACTGGGACAGTCAGGACGAGATCGGCCAACTCGTGCGCGGCTTCAACGAAATGCTTGCGCAGCTGGACCGCGAACGCGTCGTGCAGAAGGAATTGGCGGCGACCGCCCGCGCGTCAGCCGCGCAATCAGCGCTCGTGGAAGCCACGCCCGTGCCGATGGTAGTCACCGCTATTCCCGGCCACGAGGTATTGCACGCCAATGCTCCAGGACTCTTCTGGCTCAATGGAAGCAGCACCGACCCGTGGGCTCAGGGCCTCGACTCCGCCACCCGCGCGCGCTTTTTTCAGCAACTTTCCGACCGCGAAGCCATCGACGAATTCGAAGTTCACTGGAAAGCCACCTCTCAGCCGAGCTGGGCGATGCTGTCTGCGCGCCGTCTCGACTTCCAGGGACGCGACGCCATTCTCACCGCCTTCACGCCGATCAATCAGATCAAGCTCATGGAGCAGCGGCTGGAACTGTGGGGCAAGGTATTCGAGGCATCGTCCGAGGCGATCGTCATCCTGAACGCCGAGGCGCATCTGCTCACCGCGAATCCTTCGTTCTTTCGCGCAACTGGCTATCGGATGGACGACGTGGCGGGCAAGCCGCCGGCCTTCATCGACACGCAGACGCAGGACGACGAAAACGGCCCGCTGGGTAACCTCCTGCAACGCGTCGGGCGCAGCAGTACGTGGCACGGGGAGGCGCAAATAAGCCGCCGCGAGGGCGGTGACTATCCGGCGTGGCTCATGATCAGCGCAGTACACGACAAGCGCGGCACCGTATCGCATTACATCTGCACGCTTATCGACATCACGGACCGCAAGAAGAGCGAAGCGCGCATTCAGTTTCTCGCGCAGCACGACGTGCTCACCGAACTGCCCAACCGTGCACTCTTTGCCGCGAAACTCGGGGTCGCCATTGCAGCAGCGCAGCGAACGCGGCAGCGCGTCGCGGTGCTGTTCATCGATCTCGACCGTTTCAAGAACATCAACGATTCGCTCGGGCATCACATCGGTGACGGCTTGTTGCGGTCCGTGTCGCGACGCCTGCTCAATGCGGTCGGCACCCACGACACCGTGAGCCGCCTGGGCGGAGACGAGTTCACGGTACTGCTCAACGGAGTCGGTCACGCGAGCGAAGTGGCGCGCAGCATCGCACAGCGGCTACTCCCGCTGCTTCGCGAAGCGCATGAAGTGAGCGGGTTGACACTGCAGGTTGCAAGCAGCATCGGCGTCGCACTGTACCCGGATGATGGCGAAGACATCGATACATTGATGCAGAACGCCGACGCCGCGATGTATCAGGCCAAGTCTGCCGGACGAAATCAGGTCAAGTTTTTCGCGGCCGACATGGCCGAACAGGCGCGTCATCGGCTCGCGCTGGAAACGGGTTTGCGCACGGCTATTGATCTCAGCGAGTTGCGGCTCGAGTGGCAGCCGTGCCTCGAAGCGCGGTCCGGTGCGCTCGCGAGCGTCGAAGGACTGCTGCGCTGGAAGAGCGCGGTACTGGGTGAAATCGGTCCGGCGGTGTTTATCCCGGTGGCGGAGGACACGCGCCTCATCGTTTCCATTGGCGCGTGGGTGATCGAGGAAGCATGCCGACAGCTCGCCGCCTGGCGCGACGAAGAGGGCCTCGAAATACGCGCGTCTGTCAACATTTCGGCGATCCAGCTACGCGAGCCGGAACTCGTTGCGGCGCTTGGCAAGAGTCTGCTCGCGCATGGCGTACCGCCGCATTGCTTGGAACTCGAAATCACCGAGACGGTTCTCATGGATGGCGCCGAACACTACGCGCAAGCCATTCACGCCATTCGCGGGCTAGGCGTCAAGCTCTCGCTCGACGACTTTGGCACCGGCTACTCGAGTCTCAGCTATCTGAACCGGTTTCCGCTCGACCGTCTGAAGATCGACCGCGCGTTCGTGCGAGACATGCTCGACGCGTCCGCTGATCTTGCCATCGTCAAGGCGATCGTCGATCTTGGGCATGAGCTTGGTTTGCGCGTGGTGGCCGAAGGTGTGGAAACCGGCCATCAAGCGCAGGTATTGCGCAAGATCGGCTGCGATGAGTTGCAGGGCTTCCTGTTCGCACCGGCGATCCCAGCCGAAGAACTAGTGCTGTGGAACAGGGCGCGGCAAGACGAGGCGCTCGATGCTTCGCCGGCTTGAGGCGATCCCATCGCCACATGCGAGTCCCGACTAGCCATTCAACAAGGCCGGCGTACGGAATCCTGGTAGTGCGTGAGAATGAAGTGCGCGACGTCGTCGGAATGATAGACGCGAATATGTCCCCCGACCCAGGCGGCCGCTGCGTCGCGCGTGCGCACGGTGAGGACATGCTGGTAAGGCGAGCGCGCATCTTCGATGCCGATGCTGTTGCGGCCCGGCAGCTTGTTGCGCGCGGCATCGTCGGCGTTCATCGCGACGAAGCTCGCCGTGTCGAGCGCTTCGTAGAGCTGTTGAACATCAGTGTAGAGCGTGCAGCTATGCAGTCGGAGGCCGTCGGCGAGGATATGCGGACTTACGCGCAGGAAAGGTTCGTCGGCTTTTTCCGGCGGGTCATTGAACTACCGGAACATGCATATCCAACCTTGTCGGGGCGCGGTACGCCAATGGCTGCCTGACGGTCACCATCAGGAAGCCGCAGACGTAGACTAGGTCGTTGGTTTTGCAGCGCACTCTGTCCGGTAAGGTGCTTGTACTCCGTAATGCGTGTGTACTCGACGGTCTCGTCGGGATAGTTGACGACCGCCACCGGTTGAAAATGCGGGATGTCAGGGTCTCATGGACGAACCGAAGCGAGCGATAGGGCAGCGGGCCGAAGCAGAAGTCGAAATATTCGTCGATCGGGCCAGAATAGATAACGTGCTTGTAGAGGACGTCGTGGCGCACATCGCGTACGCGGTCGGTTTCAGCCTCATTCGCCACGTCGACCGACAAGAGCGCGCCGCCGCGCCGAACGGCTTCCTGATAATGACCGACCTCCGCCGGTCGATCGCTGTCGCCAAACAGATTTTTGAAGAAATGCTCGATCCGAGCCATCGCTCCTTCATGGAACTCACCGGCGGGACGGCCGGCCGCTGCACCGTCAACAGTTGAATCAGTGGACAGGGTTGAACGTTCGTCATTCGAATGCACGCGCATGTCTGTGCGTGCGATGCCGTCTGCTTCGAGTCGCGTCTGGGCAAACTCGGCATCCTGGAAGGTATCGAACACACCAATAATCGTCTGAGTCATTGCCGCATCTCCGAAAGAAAGGCCTCGCGCAAGCCGGAAGTGAAGCGCGTGACAGCGCTGGCGCAACGTCCGTTCCAGCGCGGCTCAGCGCGACGGCGTATCCGGCTTCCACTCTCCATCGGGGCCTTCGCGCCGCTCAACGACGAGTTCTTCGCCATGCGTAAGAACTTGATGCACGACGTCGCGTTCGGTCTCTGTCGTCTCGATATGCACCTCTTCTTTCAATGTCAGTTGCATGGTGACCACAGGCACGTACTCGTAAACGGGAATGATCAGCGTATTGCCCTCTCGCCGCGGCGCCGCCCGCTCTTCCACCGGACGGTTGACCGGTATGTGCGTGATCTCGACATGCTGCTCGCGCAGGCGGATCGACAGCGGCTCCGTCGCTTCATGGACGACCTTGCGTACGCGCACCGATCCGGTTTCCGTCGTTCTGACGCCTACCGTCAGTTCCTCCTGCACGGCAGAGAGGCGAACTTCATCTTGCGGGCCGCCTGACGGCGCGGCATTTGGCGAGGCATTGTCTGAGCTCATCGGTTTCTCCAGGGCGCAAGCGCGGTGTTCCGCCACGCCGCTCAAAGCCGGCCACCGCGCGCGCCGGTACGGTTGCGGGCGAGTGCTGGATCGCGTTCCACCGCGGCGCCGCCGCTTTCCTCGAAAGGCGGTTGATGGCGAAAGCCAGCGCCGCCCGACACAATTGCAATAATCGCCCCGACGACCAGCGCAGCGAACGAAAACCAGCTCGCCCGTGCGACGCCGCGCGCAGCCGTATCCGCCGCTTGGCGTGCGTTCTGCTCCGCCTCGGGGCCGGATGCCACGGAGGCCGCCGATGCCACTGCGGCTTGCACCTGCTGCTTCGCCGAGTCCATCAATTGGTTTCCGCTGCCAGGCTGGTTTGCCGCGGTCGCGCCAAGCTGCGCACCCGTCGCGGCGATGCTGCCGGCGGTGCTCACAGCACCGGTGATCAGCGATGTCATCCCATAGACGAGCAGGAGTGTCATAACGGCCCATGACAAAAGGCCGTGGAGCCAACCAAGAACAGGCGCGCAGCGTCCCGCGAAGTACGAGCCGACGAACACCGCGAGCACGGTCGTCACAATGACCCAGACGCCCGAGCCGAAGCCGAAGCCGTGCAACGGGTCTGGTTTCGACAACGGCGCCAGCAGTGATGCACCGATGGCTGTGCCGAGCGCACTCATGATCAGATAGACAATCATCGAAAGGATCACTCCAGCGATGATGGAACCCCACGACAGCCGCGGCAGGCCGTCTTTTGTCGTAAGCAGTCGCATGATGTGTTCTCCGTCAGATCGTTTCGGGCGATGGTGACGTTGCGCAATACGCATGCCGGTTTCCTTGAGGTCGGAAAAACTCATCCCTCGGTCAGGCGCAAAGGGTTGAACCCGCCACGTCTGCGGCTCGGGTCTGCAGTTTCTTCCGGGGCGAAGCGCTAGGGCGCGACTTCCTGCGGCGCGAATTCAACTCTGCGTCTTTTTGGGAAACCCGGCCGCCCGAGCCTATCGGTGGGCTTCTTTTCTGTCTCGGTTCAGTCAACGCGGCCGGCTTCGCATTTCAAGGAATACGGCTATTGGTATCAGTGCTGCTACCTCGCCGCTTGGCGGAAGCCGGCGGCGCAATGACGGTTCGCCTCAGTCAACGGTTGCCGAAGGGCTGGGAAGTCGCGCTGCATATCAGGTGCAGAGCGCAACGGTCAGGGCAACTTCGCGCAGACCGGACCATTGTTTAACTCGCGTAGCCCGGTGCCGTCGAACGCCGCCCTTCAGCGAACGGACGCCAGCAGTTCCGCTGACGTCATCACTGCAGCGTATTTCTGCCGCATGTCGAAGAGATTGGCCTCGTGCGGCTCACGCGCGCGATCTCCCACACAGTCCGACAGCACCACAGGACGGAATCCGTACTGCATCGCGTCGACGACGCTTGCGCGTACACAGCCGCTGGTCACGCATCCCGCGACGACGAGCGTGGACACGCCCCGCATCGCAAGCCACGCCGCCAGCGATGTCCCGAAGAACGCTGAGGGCACGTTCTTGCGCACGACGAGTTCGCTGCGTGCAGGCGCAAGCTGCGGCACGATCGCGCTTGCCGGGGTGTCTTCCTTGAGCGTCAGCATGCCCGGCACCTTCAGCGAGAACACGTTGGCATCGGAATCATCGTCCGCGTAGACGATGCGGCTATGCGCCACCGGCCATTTCATTTCGCGCGCCGCCTTCAGCAGCGGCACGGTGTTCTCGATCGCTTCGGGAATGTTGCCGCCGCCGAACACCGCCGGATCGGCGAAACCGTTCACGAAGTCGATGATCAACAGCCCGATCGGGCCTGTGATTTCCAGCGTTTGCCCGAAGCCCTGACGTGCATAGACGGCGTCATTCATTGTTCATCCTCCACGGTTTTACCGTCGCGCACGACGTCCACGCCATCGAGCGAGACGGTGCAGCGTCGCAACGGAATGTCGATATGGCAGGCGGTCGTGCGCTTGCCGCCGCCTTCGTTGTTCGGCCCGAGGGAGAACAGAAAATTGCCGTCGAACGCGCGGGCGTCCATGCCCAGTGTCGCTTCACGGTCGTACAGGCCGAGCGTGGACCAATGTGCGCGCTTCTGCAGGCCCCAGCCGATGTGCGAGATCGCGTAGGCCTCGGGGTCATCGAAGGTTTCCATGTATTCGCGCAGCAGGTCGGCGTCGACGCCGCCTTCGATCTCGCGCGCATAACCGGCTTCGACCGTCAGCACGATCGGCTCGGCGCAATAGGTTTTCTGGGGCAAGAGAATGTCGCCGCGATCGATCACGATGCGCCCGTTCGCGCCGCCTTCGTTCGGGAAAGTCAGCGCGAATCCGCTTGGCCAGTGATCCCAGCGGCCGGGTTCATCGACGAAACCGTATTCGGCGATCGCCGGAAACTCGCCCATCGGACAAGTCAGATCCGTACCGGCTTTCGACGTGACGCGCATTTCGCGCGACGCTCCGATCCGCTTCGCCGCAGCGAGAACCCGCGTTCGGTCATTGGGCGTCGGCGTCATGCGGACCAGCACTTCCGGCGGCTCGACAGCGAGCAGAATCTTCGTGCCCGACGCGAGGATGTCGTGCTGTTCGGGCGAGAAAAGCAACGTCATCAGATCGAGCACGAGGTCGCTCGCCTTGAGCGCCGCGATCGCCGCGCGGTTGCCCGTGAGCGGCGTTTCGCCGAGATAGGCGAGGGCGTCGCGGCTCAGCGCCTTCTCGCCGTTGACGGGCGGCAAGTCGAGCCGGTTGACGACCGCGCCCATCGACTGCGTCGCGATCAACGCGCACGCGAGCGTTTGCGGATGCGTCGCCGCGCCGGTCAAAATGGTCACGGTCTGCCGCGGTTCGAGCCGCGAGAGCGTGAGCACCTGCTTCCAGGCTTCGACAAGTTGGTAGTCGCTAATTGGCATGATGATGTGCGATGGTTATTCGAGCGCTGCGCCGAAGAACGAACCGAAGGCGCGATAGAAGCCTTCCTCGTCGTCCCACGGAATCATGTGGCCGGCCTCCGGCACCTTGACGACTTCGACGTGCGGCAGCAAACCGCGAATCTCGTCGATGTCCTCGGTGCGGATCACGTCTCCACGGCCCGCCGCCATCAGCAGCGCGGGCTGCTTCACGTGCCGCATGTCGGCGTGAACGTCGTCGGTATGGAAGCCTTCGAAGCTCGTGCGGATGGCGCGTTCGTCGCAGGTATGCAGCCATTCGGCGCGCAGGCGCAGTTGCTCTTCCGTCCACGTCGGGCAGAAGCGGCGCATGCCTTCGACATCGAGCCCATTGCGTGCAAGCGCGATCGAATCCACATACCACGGCAACGCCGACGGATACGCCCGTCGTCCCGGACCCGACACGGGCGGATCGACGAGCGCCAGCCGCGCGAGCGTGCCGCGTTGCGAGCGTGCCGCCGCGCGCAAGGCGATGCGCGCGCCCATCGAGTGCCCGAGCACGCTCGCGCGCCCGAGCCCGATTGCGTCGATGAAAGCGAGCAGGTCGCCGGCTTGCGCGTCGAGGCTGTAATCCAGTTCCGGCGATGCGCTCGACAAGCCGCGGCCCCGCACATCCAGCACGTACGTGTCGAAGTGCCTGCCGAGCCGCTCGCCGACGAAACCCCAAGTGACCGCGGGACTCGTGATGCCCGGCACGATCACGACCGCATCGCGCTCCATGCGCGGGCCGCTCGCCCCGCCATAGCGCAGATAATGCTGGCGTATGCCGTTCGCGTTGACATTCGCGCCGTACAAAAACGTCGATTGCATCGCTGCGCCCTCGCTCAATAAGCGCCGGAAAGGAGCGCCCCGGCGCCCGGCACGATGGGCCGCAAGTCGAGCTGCCGCAACATCGCATATGTGGTGGCGATGGCGGCGGTCACGACGGGCTTGCCGGTCATCGCTTCGACCATCGGGACGACGGACAGGGACGGCATCTGCACGCAGGCGGACAGGACGATGGCATCCGCGTCGTGGTACTTCAGCGTCTTCACGATGTCCGGCAGATTGCGCGGATCATGGCGCGCGACTTCCAGGTTGTCGGCAATTTCGAGCGCGCGATAGTCGATCACTTCGAAGCCTTCATGCCGGATGTAATCGACCACCAGCTCGGTGAGCGGCTTCATGTACGGCGCGACGACGACCACGCGCTTCGCTTTCATCACCTCGAGCGCATCGACGAGCGCGCCCGCGCTGGTAACGACAGGCGCATCGGCGCCATTCGCGGCGGTGTGCGCCTGCAAGCGTTGCTGCGACGCGCGGTGATAGCCGCGTCCCATCGCCATGATCGCGACGAGGCACGCGTAACCGAGCACGTCGACGCGCGCATCCGACAGTTCGACGGCGCAGCGGTCGGATTCCGCGTCCATCTGCGCGAGTTCTTCCTTGACGACCTTCTTCATCCGCATGCGGCTCGAATGAAACGTGAAGCGCTCCGGCTGGATGCTTTGGCGCGCCGTCAGCATGGCGGGAATTTCGGTTTCCATCGTCGTGTTCGAACTCGGGACGATCTGGCCGATGCGATAAGTCTTTGCGGGCATGTCGAATAACCTCGTGATGTGATCAGGCGGCGGTGAGCGCGCGGGGTGCGAAGCCGGTCGCGTTATACGCATAGACCCAGTTCGCCTGAATGCCCGATGCCTGCGGATTCAGATACGACTTGAACTTGTAGATGAGATCGCGCTTGCGTTGCGCGAACGCGCTCGGCAGGTGATACGTGCGGCCCCGTTCACGCGACTCGAGTTGCACGCGGCTCGTGCGCGGCAGGCGTTCGGCCTCGTAGTCGCGCAATGCATTCGCGATATCGCTACCGTGCGCTTTCAACGAACGCGCCAGCACGTAGCCGTCTTCGATCGCCATCGCCGCGCCTTGCGAGAGAAACGGCAGCATCGGATGCGCGGCATCGCCGAGCAGCGTGACGTTGCCACGCGACCAGGTTTGCATCGGATCGCGATCGAAAAGGCCCCATTTGAAGACCGAATCGGCGCGCTCGAAAAGGCGGATCAGGTTCGGATGCCAGCCTTCGAACGTCGTGAGCAACTCTTCGCGGCTGCTCGCGGCATTCCATGATTCCTCGACCCACTTTTCCGTCTCCGCGACCGCGACGATGTTGACCGCCTTGCCGCGACGCACGAAGTACGTCACGACGTGCGCGTTCGGCCCGAGCCAGAACGAAGAATCGGGGCTCACGAAGTCGGGCATCTCGTCGAACGGCACGACCGCGCGAAAGCACATGTTGCCGGTGAAGCGCGGCGCCTCCTCGCCGAAGAGCTTGCTGCGGACGATCGACCGCACGCCGTCGGCCCCGACGATCAGATCGGCTTCGAATTCGCTGCCGTCGTCGAACACGGCGACCGCGCCGTCCTTGCCTTGACGGATGTCGACGCAACCGGTCGAAAGACGCGCAGCATCGGCAGGAAGGAGCGAAGTCAGAATGCGATGCAGGTCCGCGCGATGCACGTGATAGAACGGCGCGCCATAGAGAGCAGGGCAGACGGCGGCCAGCGGCGTGCGAAAGTTCTCGCGCGCCGTCTCCCAGTTACGGCCGACGATCGCTTGCGGCACGAACGCCACGTCGCGCAGCGCGTCGCCGAGGCCGAGCGCCTGCAGCACCTTCACCGCGTTGGGCGTCATCTGAATGCCCGCGCCGACCTCGCCGAATGCGCTCGCGCGCTCGAAAAGCCGCACTTCGATCCCTTGCTGCGCGAGCGCGCCCGTGAGGGCGATGCCGCCGATTCCGCCGCCGATCACGCCGACGCGAAGTGTTCTGCTCATGGTCTCGTCCTTCCTGAAAAGTGAATCCGTGTAGATGCCCCGATCAATATTATATGGCCGTATAAATAAATGCAACGGCGGACGTGCGGCGATGTGACTGCTGAAGGAAATTAGGGATAGGCGTTTGAACGACCGTAAAATATGCGGCGACCGCAGCCGCATGCATCGAGCGGCCTTCCATTCAACGCAAGACGGCCACGCATGACGAAAGACCAGACTACCCACGCTCGCGCACACGGAGATTCGGCCGGACGCAAACGGCTCGGCCGCCCGGCGGGCAACGTGAACCAGCGCGAGAACATCCTCGATGCCGCCGAAGTCGATTTCTCGCAGCGCGGCTACGCGGGCACGTCGCTCAAGGAAGTGGCGGCGTCGTGCGGCGTCACGCAGGCGCTGATCACGTACTACTTCGGCACCAAGCAGCAGCTGTTCGAGCAGGTCTTTTTGCGCCGCGCCACGCTGGTGTCGGAAGAGCGGGTCAATCTTCTGCGCGCACTGGGCGATGGTGGCGCGAAGCCGGACGTGCGTGACATCGTGCGAGCGTTCTTGCAGCCGCTGGTCGCGCTGCGCCAGTCCGATGGCGGCCGCGCATTCATCCGCCTTCAGGCGCGTTTGCATACTGAACCGCCCGAGATCTCCTACAGCCTGCGCAGCACGGCCTATGGCGATTCCACCGATGCCTACGTCGAAGCCCTGCGCACTGCGTTGCCCGGCCTGCCTGAAAAAGACCTTTACTGGCGCGTGACCGCGATGATCGGCGCCTATCTGTACGCTTTCTCGGATACGCACCGGCTCGATATGCTGGCCAAGGGCGCATGCGATCCGTGGGACGCGAACGAGACGCTGGAGCAGTTGACGAGCTTTATCGTCGGCGGCCTGGAGGCGCAGGCGAGCGTGGCGACGAAGCCTGCAAAGACGAGCCGCGCGAAGAAAACGGCGGGCGCCCCCGCGAAGAAAACGGTGAAAGCAGCGAAGACCGCCCGGGCCCCGCGGGCGGCCTGAAACACGGTCGATCAGCGGCGCAGGCCGATTTCCATCGATTCGATCACGTGCGTGAGCGTTGCGTGCATCGACGTGAGCGCGGCCTGCGGCAAGTCCGCGCTTGCGGTTTCGCCGATCATGTCGCGCAGCGTCTCCTGAACATCGACGGATGCGCTCTGCGGCAGCGCGGCGGCGATCACGCTGATCGCGGCAGTGAGTCCATGCAGTTTGCCCGTCAAGACTTCGAGTTCCTGGCTCATCTCTTACTTCCTGTCGTTGCGTTGATTGAAGTGTGGAAAGCGGACCGCTCGCGATAAGGACGGTCCGCGATAGTCACATTTGCCCGGTTGCCGGATGCGCCTTCAGCTTGACGAAGAGCGCGAGGCCGGCGATCACCGAAGGCACCGCGAGCAGCGCGAACACCGCCGGCAAGCCGAGCTTCCATTGCGCGAACAGCCCGCCGAGCGCGACGCCCGCAATGCCGCCGAAGCGCCCGACGCCGTACATCCACGAGACGCCGGTCGCGCGGCTTTGTGTCGGGTAGAACATGGCGGCGAGGGAGGGCATCGACGATTGCGCGCCGTTCATGGTCGTGCCGGCGAGAAAGATCAGCGCGCTGACGAGGCCGACGCTGCCGATCGCCTGCCCGACCACGAAGATGAACGCCGCAGTCAGCAGGTAACCGAGCATCACGATGACATTCGCGTTCCAGCGATCCATCAGCCAGCCGGACACCACCGTCCCGATGCCGCCGCCGAGCGGGAAGAGCGCGGTCAGCAGCGCGGCGCGTTCGGGCGTGAAGCCCGCTTCGTTCATCAGGAGCGGCATCCAGCTCATCAGCAGATAGAAGATGACGAGGCCCATGAAGTACGTGAGCCACAGCATGATCGTGCCGGTGAGAAAGTCCCTGGAGAGAATCGCGCCGACGGACGTTTTCGCGTGCGTTTGCATGCGTTCGGACAGGCGGAACGACTGGACGCCCGACAGATCGAGCGGCGCGATTTTCGCGAGCGGCGCACCGATTTTTTCCTTGGACGCGCCCTGCTTCACGAGAAAGCGAACGGATTCCGGCACCCAGAACACGACGCCGAGCACGAGGATCAACGGCAGCACGCCACCGACCACGAACAGGCTGTGCCAGCCGTACGCCGGAATCAGCCACGACGACATGAAGCCGCCGAGCGCTGCGCCTACCGTGAAGCCGCAATACGTCGTATTGACGATGATCGCGCGCCTGCGCTGCGGCGCGTATTCGGAGACCAGGGTGATGCTGTTCGGAATCGCCGCGCCAAGGCCGATGCCGGTGAGAAAGCGCAGCGTCACGAGCGACTCCATGGAGCCCGCGAACGCGGTGGCGAGACTCATCGCACCGAAGAAGGCCGTCGCGGCGATGAGCACGCTCTTGCGCCCGAAGCGGTCGGCGGCAGGGCCGGAGATGACCGCGCCCGCAGCGAGACCGAAGAGCGCGGCGCTCAGCACGGGCGCGAGCGCAGCCTTCGAGATGCCCCAGCCCTTGACGAGCGCAGGCGCGATATAACCGATGGCCGCGGTGTCCATGCCATCGATCAGTACGATCAGGAAGCACACGCCCATCAAGACCCACTGGAAGCGCGAGAAGCGATGTGCGTCGATGAACGCTTCGACGGGCACGTCCCCGCTCCACGCATCGCCGCGATCGGAAACCGATGGATGCTCCGCCCGCGGCGGAAAGGCCGGGCCGGATTGAAGCTCTGCTTGCGACATGAACAACTCCTCGTTGTCGACGGCTCACACCGTCCATGAATGCCACCAGGCCGGCCAGATGCCGGAACTGCGCGAAGCGGGGGCCCACCGGTTTCGACGCAGTTTATTATATGGATATACAATTAATAAACGCAATCGGGAAAAAATAAGAGACGGGCGTGAGGTCACGCCACGCCCATCGAAGGCGATCAGGCGCTGGTTGGAGATGGCGACGCGGTGCGTCTGGTGTGAGAGGTGCCCGAGCACCGCTTTGGGTCCGGCGAACGGGCGCTTGGCGTAGACCACCGATTCGCAGGTACGTAGCGGCGCCACCACCGGGCAAAGGTGGCGGGTCTAGCGAGACCGGTACTCGCCGAAGAACTGCAGCTCGCCGTGCCGCTGGGCCACTTCGAGCGCTTCGAGGAAGCGCCGGCTGAGTACGACGGGCAATCCGCGGGGCACGTGCACGGGTGCATACTGACCATCAACTCGGGCCGGTCGAGCGTGACTGTGAAGAAGAACTTCAGGCCGGTGATCGCGTGGTCAGCGACACGGCCGATGTGCCGTGGTCGACCAGATAAAGTCGGTAGCGCCGCAGGTCCTCGACAGTGGCCATGTCAGGTGAGCGCGCCTCTACCGCGCGAGCGGTTTCGTTCAGCGGCGACGAAGAGGCGAAGCAGCAGTGCTCAAGTACGCTTCTTCTGGGCCTTCGGCGGTGCGCCCGATGACGCTCTCACGATTAATTCGGCCTCCAATTCAACGCTTCGGGCGGTACCTGGTTCTGAAAGCTCGGAAAGAATCATCTTTGCAGCATTTGTTCCGATTGCGGCGCTCGGGACACGGACGGTAGTAATCGGTATCGGTAGCTCGGACATAAGCTCAAAATCGTCGAATCCGGCGAGGCTCAGGTCGCCGGGGATCTTGTAGCCTTGATACATCGCTTCCAGCATTGCGCCCATTGCAAACGAACCGTTGCCGCAAATCACCACGGTCGGCGGCTGCGGCGTGTTCATCACTTTCGAAAAGAGTTGTCGCCCGACGCGCGCGCCCCACACGCCGTCGACCATGTGAGCGGCGGATATTCCCAATCCGTGCTCTGCAAGCGCATCGCGCACCCCTTCACGTCGGGCCTGCGCGCGATCGTTGGTATCGGTGTGCTGCGATAGCATCGCAAAACGGCGATGCCCCAGACCAACAAGATAAGTCGTGAAGTCGAAGAATGCGCGGTGGTTATCTACACCCACGCAAAGCGCGTCGCTGTTTTCTCGATAAACGAATGTGTTGACGAACGGAATCTGACGCTGCGATAGAAGGGGCTGCAGATCTCGATGATGAGCTTCGCCCACCAGTACGACGGCATCGACTCCGCGTTCGAGCATGGTTCTGACTTGTCGATATTCCCGATCGAGGTCGTACTCCGAGCAACCGAGCAGAAGCGTGTATCCAGCCTGTTCGAGTGACTCCTGGAGTGCCTGTATGGCTGAAGCGAAATGCTCATTGGCCAACGTTGGGAAGACTGCCCCGATTGTTCCGGTCCGTTGAGTTGCAAGTGCTCGCGCTGCGGCGTGCGGCACCCAGCCGAGATGATCGATCGCGACCATGATTCGCGAGCGCAACTCGTCCGAGACGACCGTTGGATTGTTCATCACTCTGGAAACGGTCGCCGACGACACGCCGGCAAAGCGAGCGACGTCCCGCAAGGTCACCCCCGAGGTGCGCGAGCGCTTTGCGGCCGCGTGGGGTTCGGCCGCTTCCGCTGATATTAGTTTGCTCTTCGCCATGCGTGGGGATGGTCGGATTCGCGCGAGATCATCGATTATATCAACGCCTTTCCTCGTTACTCCGCCATTAAGCGAAGACTTTTCCCGCCTCGATTCATTGCCTCGGCGATGTTTTCTGACGATGAGCGGCAGTGCACCTTCGATGCAAAGAAATGCTTCTTTCGATCATGTACGTAGTAGACCTATTGATAGCGGGGCCCCTCGATCTGAAGAGACAACGACTCTTGAGATCCGTGAAACATCTGATCGGCCCCTCGCGACAAACAGAACAGAAATAACCGAGTGTCGCTAAGCGGTTTGCTCGCCGCTGCTGGGATCCATTCTCGCGACGTCGCGCGGTGACCGCGTCGGGCCCAAAGTAGGTTCAAAGGATCCAGCCGTATTCGACATACGGGTATACCTGTAGGAAGGACATCGGTCCAATGCTCGCGCGGGTTACACCACGATGCGGGAAACTCCCTACATAGCTTTCATTCAAGATTGAATAGAGTTCAATCAACGAACGTCGTAGTATCTTGGTGTCTTACAGGCACCAGACGCTGATCGGATCGGCGCGCACGAGAATGCTTGAACTATCGCTGCACTTCACTCGCGGAAGGAGACACAGATGTCAATGAAGTTATCGTCGCGGCAGGTCGATGGCCTGCAAGGCGGAAACGGAGGGCAACCCGGAGCGGCCGAACGTCCCAAAGCACGTCCGTCCGCCGGAATGCGCAAAGTCAAGCGGCTCGGCTGGAATCTGCTTCCACCGTTGACCTTCGTGGCCATCATCGCAATCTGGGCGGCGGCGGTGCGCCTCTTCGACATTCCCGCGTACGTCATGCCTGGTCCCGGGCTGGTTTTTTCACGACTCGTCGAGGAATATCCGCAGCTCTGGAGCAATTCGATCGTCACGGTGACGGAAATTGTCTGGGGCTTCGGATTGACGATAGTGACTGCAATCCCGGTAGGGCTCGTCATCGCGCTGTCGCCGCTTGCGAAACAGGTGGTTTATCCGCCGCTCATGTTTCTCCAGCTCGTGCCGAAGATCGCAGTGGCGCCGCTGTTCCTGGTCTGGCTCGGCTTCGGCATCGAGTCGAAGGTGCTGCTCACCGTCCTCATGACCTTCTTCCCTTTGCTGTTGGCCAGCGTCAGCGGCTTTCAGATTCTGGACAATCGTCTGCTCTATCTGACGCAATCCATGGGCGCGAGCTCGTGGCAAACCTTTCGCTATCTGCGCCTTCCCTCAGCGCTGCCTGTCATCTTCTCCGGCATCAAGACGTCCGCCACCATCGCCGCAACGGCTGCGATCGTCGCCGAGTTCGTCGGAGCGAACAAGGGTTTGGGCTATGTGCTGCTCCGAGGGACCAGCACGATGGACATCGGACTGACCTTCGCCGTGATTGCCGTGCTGACCTTTATCGGCATTGCCATCAACTACATCGTCGAATTCGCCGAATGGGCGATGACACCCTGGCAGCGCGATAAAAACTGACCTCGAGAACGAAAGAGCGATTGGCCCGATATCGCCGTGGCCAACACCAACACCTTTGGAGACTAACAAGATGCTTCGTTTTATCAGCCGCACGCTGGCCGCAAGCGCTGTGTCGTCAGCGTTGGTTTTTGGAGTGAGTGCCACCGCCGTCGCAGCGACGCCTGTCACATTCCAGCTGAATTGGGTCGCAGGGGGCTCGAACGCGGGGTTTGCCGCGGCGCTGACCGAGGGTTACTACAAGGAAGCGGGCCTTGACGTCACGTTGATCGAAGGCAATGGATCGGGCAATACAGCTCAACTCGTGGCCGCGAATCGCGTGCAGTTGGCCTACGCCGATGCCGTCGCGGTGAGTCAGCTCATCGCGAAGGGCGCGCCGATGAAGGTCATCTCGACAGTCTATCAATCCAACCCTAACGAAGTCTCGGCGCTGAAGAAGACGAATATCAACTCGATCAAGGACCTCAAAGGCAAGAAGGTGGGCGTTCCGTCCGGTTCGTCTCAAACGACGATGCTTCCGCTTTTCCTGAAGGCGAACGGGCTGAAGGAATCGGAGGTGAACCTGATCAACATGCCGTTGACGTCCATGGTTCCGACCTTGTTGCAAGGGCAAGTCGACGCGATCCTGGGATCGATCGATTCGTATCAGATTCAGCTGGAAGCGCAAGGCGCGCAGTTGACCAACTTTCGCTTCGCGGACTACGGCGTGCCGACCGTCAGCACGTCGATCTTCGCGAACGAAACCTATCTCAAGGAGAACAGCGAGGTGGTCAAGAAGTTCGTTGCTGCGAGCCTGAAAGGCTGGAGCTTCGCGCTCGATAACCCGGCCAAGGCAATCAAGGATCTGAAGGCGGTCTTCCCGAATCTGTCTGAGAAGACGGCGACAGCAGAGCTTGCGGCCATCACGCCGCTCTTTTGCAGCGGCGGCGCGAAGTACGTAGGTAAAGCGGAAGACGCGCAGTGGGTGAAGACGCAGGATCTCTTGTCGCAGGTCGGTCTGTTGCCCGCGGGTCGCGACCCGAAGTCGTATTACACGAACGATTTCCTTCCGCCGACGTCGGCCATGCGTGCGTGCAAGTGACTAAAGAAGTAGCTAAAGGACCGTCATGACTGAACAGCGAAACATGGGACTGCGTTACTCGGACCTCGAAGTCGGATTGAAATTTCGCAGCCCCGGACGAACGATCACGGATGCGGACCTGGTCGGGTTCGCAGGCCTTACAGGCGACTTCTCCGAACTTCATACGAGCGATGTGTACGCGCAAGCCAGCCAGTTCGGCCGCCGCGTCGCGCACGGCATGCTCGGGCTCGCTTATGCGCACGGCCTGATGTGGGCGCGCACGGGCGAGTTGCGCGAAACCGCGATCGCGTTTCTCGGGATCAACGAATGGAAGTTTCTCAACCCCATCTTTGTCGGCGACACGATCTTCGTCAACTACGAGATCAGTGAGCTTCGCGAGAGCAAGTCGCGGCCGACGCAAGCCATCGCGACCTTCGATGTCTCGGTCGTGGATCAGGACAACCGGGTCGTTCAGAAGGGCAAAAAAGCTTTGCTGGTGTCCAAGGTTCCCCTTTCTGCTGTCGCAGCAAGTAATTCGTCCGCCGCGAGCGGCGAGGAGCGGAAGTCATGAGTAATCAGGTTGCAGAACAGCGGGGCACTGCGACGAAGTCCGGCGTACCGATCAGTATTCGACGCGTCGCCAAGACCTTCGGCGAAGACAGCGACAAGCCGTTTCAGGCGCTCAAGGAAATCAATATCGACATCCAGCCGGGCGAGTTCGTCTCCATCGTCGGCGCTTCCGGATGCGGCAAGAGCACCTTGATGCTGATGATCGCGGGTCTGCTCAGGCAGAGTCAGGGCGAGATTCTGGTCAACGGCAAGCCGGTGACGAAGCCGATCACCGATGTCGGGATCGCGTTTCAGGATCACTTGCTGCTCGAATTCAGAACGGCGCTCGAAAACGTGATGCTGCAGGCCGACATTCGCGGCCTGCCGAAGAAGAAGATCGAGGCACGTGCAAAGGATCTGTTCGAGCAATTGCGTCTGACGCATGCGATGCAGAAGTATCCGCGGCAGTTGTCGGGCGGTATGCGGCAGCGCGTCTCGCTCGTCAGAACGCTGGTTCACGATCCGTCCGTCCTTCTGATGGATGAACCGTTCGGCGCACTGGATGCATTGACCCGGCTTCAGGTCCGGATGGACCTTGAGGCGCTGTGGCTGCGTCGCCGCCCGACCGTCGTCTTCATCACGCACAGCGTGGAAGAAGCGGTGGGGTTGTCAGACCGCATATTGGTGATGAGCCCGAATCCCGGTGAGGTGGTCGACGAGATTACGGTCCATCTGCCGCGGCCGCGTCCCATTGTGCTGGGCGACGCGCCGGAATTTGCAGCCTACGTCGACCGCATCTATGGGCATTTCGAACGCATGGGCGTGCTGCACGGCATCGAGGTGCCTAAGGCTACATCGGCCGCATCGTAAATCTGGCAAACGACAGGACGACATGAGCACAGCAACGGAACACGTCAGCCGGTTGGTCACGACCGAGGTGAACGGTTTTATCGCCACCGTGGGGATCAGTCATGGGCCGCTGAATCTGGTCACGACCGGTTTGTTGCGCGAGTTGAACGAGGCGTTCTCGGCAGTGTCCGCAATGGCCGATATCCGTTGCGTGATTCTGCATGGAAGTCAGTCGCGCGCCTTTTGCGCGGGCAGCGACATCAAGGAATTCGCGCGCGTTCGCGAACAGGCCAGTGAAAAGAAGATCCTTTTCGAAGACATGGTGCTTCGTCAACTGGCGCGCCTGCCGATGCCGACTATCGCGGCGATCGACGGCGCAGCGCTCGGCGGCGGTCTCGAACTCGCCCTGGCTTGCGATCTGCGCGTGGCGCGACACGGCGTGGCGATGGGCCTGACCGAATCGCGTCTGGGCGGGCTCGCCGGTAGCGGTTCGCTGAGACTCACGCGCCTAGTCGGCCCGGCGCGAGCCAAGCTGATGTTGTTCACAGGCGAAACGATCGATTGCGCGCAGGCGCTGTCGTGGGGTCTGGTCGATCGCGTGACAGATGACGGAACCGCGCTGGATGCCGCGCTCGAACTTGCGGGAACCATCGCCGCGCGAGGGCCGGTGTCGAATCGCCTCGCCAAGGAACTCGTCGATGCCGCGCAAGATTTCCCGCTCGATGCGGGCCTGTCGATGTCGACCGTGGCGCTCCAGAAGATATTCGACAGCAGAGACCTGCATGAAGGTGTGGATGCGTTCTTCTCCAAGCGCCCACCGTCGTTCAAGGGCCATTAAGGCTTAAGCAAAGATCATGAGTGTTACGAACCTGGAAATCGGCATGACCGAAAACGCGCAGGCCGCTGACTCGGCCTTGCTGGGCGACGGCGCAGTTCTCGTCTGGAACGATGTGGTATCCGAAGGCCGCGAGCAGTTTTATGAGTGGCATGACAAGGAGCACATCCCCGAAAGGCTTTCGATTCCTGGCTTCCGACGCGGACGCCGGTATGTCCGCTCGGGTCACTCGCCCGAGTGGCTGACCATGTACGAGGCGGTCGATCTGAACGTGGTGGTGTCGCCGGCTTATCTCGAACGTCTGAACGCGCCGACGCCCGCAACGGTCGATACGTTGCGCTACTTCCGAAACACATCCAGAGCGGTATGCCGAATCGTGCACTCGGTCGGGTCGAGTAGCGGCGGTCATGTGCTCGCATTGCGTCTGGATGTGCCCGCGGCGCGGGCCGAAGCGATGAAGACATATCTCTGCACGGAGGTGTTTCCGCGTGCCGCTGCGTTGACGAGCGTCGTCGCCTGCCATCTCTACATGGCCGATCAATCCGGCAGCCATATCGACACCGCTGAGTCGAGCACGCGTGAGTTCGACGTGCCCGCCTGGGTAGTACTCGTCGAAACCACCACACCGGAAGCGGCCGAAAGCGCCCGTGATCTTCTCGACGCCCGGAAGCTCGAATCGCTCGGTGTGACGGTGCGCCCCGACGGCACAACTTATTCGTTGGAGATCTGCCGGCTGGCACATGCTCCGGCAGACATTTGAACGCTAGACCACTCAAGAGAGACTGCGATGAAACTGGTAAGACACGGGCAACCCGGCGAGGAGCGCCCGGGCATCATTGACGCGCAAGGTCAGATTCGCGACCTCGGCGACCGTTGCAAGGATTTCGATCCCGCGTTTTTTGCGGGCGATGGCCTTCAGCAGTTGAAAGAGATCGACGTGCAGAGCCTTCCGGTCGTCGCAGCCGATACGCGTCTTGGGCCGTGCATCGCGCAACCCGGGACGTTCCTGGCCATCGGCCTGAACTACGTTCAGCATGCCATCGAGACAAACGCGCCGATCCCGACGGATCCCATCATCTTCAGCAAGGCGCCGTCCTGCGTGTCCGGTCCGAACGATCCGGTGCTCCTTCCCAAAGGGTCGACTAAGACCGACTGGGAAGTGGAGCTTGCCTTCGTCGTCGGCAAGCGCGCTCACTATGTCGAGGAGTCCGAGGCGCTCGATTACATCGCGGGCTATTTCATCTGCAACGATGTGTCGGAGCGCGAGTTCCAGCTCGAACGAAGCGGCCAGTGGCAGAAAGGAAAGATGTTTCCCACCTTCGGCCCCATCGGTCCGTGGCTCGTCACGTCCGATGAAATCGCTGACGTGCAGAACCTCGGGCTCTGGCTCGAACTGAACGGCAAGCGCATCCAGAACTCGTCGACCAGCGACATGATTTTTTCGATCGCGAAGATTCTTTCCGAAACGAGTCAGTACGTAGTCTTGCAGCCGGGCGACATCATTACCACCGGCACGCCGCCGGGCGTCGGCCTGGGCATGAAGCCGGAGGCTTATCTGAAGCCCGGCGACGTCATGCGGCTCGGCGTGGACGGGCTCGGTGTGCAGGAACAGCGCGTTCTGCGTTGGGGCGAACAGTGATCGACCTTGCGGGCCGCTTCGCAGCAGGCGGCCGCGCACGTCGAGTGACCACGAAAGACTGGGCGGATCATGGAAAGAATAACTGCAGATGAAGCGGCGAAGCTGATCGAGGACGGGGACGCGATCCTCATCAGCGGATCGGGCGGGGGGCATTCGGTGCCGGAGGCGTTGCTTGCAGCCGTGGAGCGGCGCTTTCTCGAAGAACGCAAGCCGCAGGGACTCACGTCCGTGAGCGTAGTGGGCGTGGGAGACCGCGCGGCGCTGGGCGCAAGCCATCTGGCGCACGAGGGCTTGCTGCGTCGTGCGATCACGAGCGCGCTGGTCGACTCGCCCGGACTGGTGCATTTGGCCGCCGAAAACAAGATCGAAGCCTACACGCTTCCTCAAGGCGTCCTCTCGCAACTGATGCGCGACATGGCCGCCGGGCGCCCCGGGCTCCTGACCAAGACGGGACTCCATACGTTTGTCGATCCGCGCCAGCAAGGTGCGCGACAGAGCCCGTGTACGCCGGAGGACTTCGTCGAAGTCGTCGATCTCGCGGGCGAGGAGTGGCTCTTCTTCAAGCCCGTGCCGGTCAACGTCGCATTCCTTCGCGGGACGACGGCAGATGAAGACGGTAATGTCACGATGGAGGAGGAAGCGGTCCTCGGCGAAATGCTCGCCATGGCGCAGGCGACGCGCCGCGCGGGCGGCATCGTCGTGGTTCAGGTCAAGCGGATGGCCAAGCGCGGAACCTTGCCGGCCAAGCAGGTGAAAATCCCCGGCATTCTGGTGGATTTCGTGGTCGTGGATGCCGAGCAGCGGCAGACCTACGCGACGTACTATGACCCGAGCTACTCCGGCGAACTGCGGATTCCGGTGGAAGGCATCAAGCCTTTGCCGTTCGGCGCCCGTAAAGTCATTGTCAGACGCGCAGCGATGGAGCTTTTCCCGGGCGCGATCTGCAATCTCGGCGCGGGAATCTCGACGGGCCTGTCCACCGTGGCCGCCGAGGAAGGTTTGCTCGACGCGGTTTATCTGACCAACGAACAGGGGATCATCGGCGGCGCACCAATCACCGGAAGGGATTCCGGGGGCGGCCAGAATTTCGCCGCCATGATCGAGCAGCCCGCGCAGTTCGATTTCTACGATGGCGGCGGACTCGACGTCGCGTTCCTTTCGTTCGCAGAGGTCGATGCGCAGGGCAATGTCAACGTGTCCCGATTCGGCGACAAGATCATCGGCGTGGGCGGCTTCATCAATATCAGTGCGAACGCCCGATGTATGGTCTTCAGCGGCACCTTGACCGCAGGAGATCTCGACGTGGGTTGGGAGCAGGGCCGCACGATCATCAGGCAGGAGGGGCGGCATCAGAAATTCGTGCCGAAGCTCGAGCAGATCTGCTACAGCGCGTCGATGGCGCGCGCGAAGGGTCAAACTGCTTTCTTCGTCACCGAACGCGCGGTATTCACGATCGGCGAGCATGGGCTCGAGCTGATCGAGATTGCACCGGGCGTCGATGTGGAACGCGACGTGATTGCGCACATGGGATTCAGACCGGCTGTGTCGAAGGTGCTCAAGGAAATGGACGCGCGAATCTTCAATCCCGCTCTCATGGGGCTTGGCGCGGACGTACATGGCAAGGCAAGGCGCTACCGATCCGAGCGCGTTGCGAAATGGCATAATTCCCGCGCTGGAGGCGCCCAGCGATGAGCGCGCCTACCATCACGGGAAAGACCCGGTTGTTTTGCATCGTCGGGGATCCGATTGTTCAGGTGCGCTCACCGCAGGTGTACACCGAGCAGTTCGCGGCCGCAGGCATCGACGCCGTTCTGGTCCCGATGCAAGTGCCCGCTGACCGATGTGCGGAGATCATTCCCGCGTTGATGGCTCTGGGCAACCTCGATGGCTTCCTTGTCACGGCGCCCTTGAAAGCGCGCGTGGCGGCATTCGCGGACCGCCTCGGCCCGACGGCCTCCTGCATTGGCGCCGTCAATGCGTTGCGGCGCGAGGCCGACGGTTCCTGGACAGGCGACATGTTCGACGGCGAAGGCTTCGTTCGAGGTCTTCTTGCGAAGGGCGCGCGCGTTCGCGGCCGGCGCGTGCTGCAGTTTGGCGCGGGCGGGGCGGGAAGCGCTATCGCATGCGCGCTCGCAAACGCCGGCGTGCAATCGATTCGGATCGTCAATCTGGACCCGCGGCAGACGCAATCGCTCATTGCGTCGTTGGCGAAGGTGTTTCCCGAGTGCGATGTGCGGACCGCAAGCGACGATCGTAGCGATATCGACATGATCGTGAATGCGTCGCCTGTGGGCATGCGTTCGGGCGACGGCCTGCCGGGCGATCCGGGTGCGGTGACTTCAGACACGTTGATGGGCGATGTCGTCTTGTCCTCGTCGCCGACCGCCTTCATTCAGGCGGCGCTCGATCATGGCTGTCAGTGGGCGGATGGCCGGGATATGCATTCCGGCCAGATCGACGCCATCATGAACTTCTTCGTCGCACGCACGTAGTTTCTTTTTTTGACCGGTAATCTTATGGCTCATATTCCCGCAGAGCGCTGCCTTGACATCATCGAATTGCTCGCGGACGGTGCTGTTACGATGCCGCTCGGTGAGATCGCAACGCGACTGGATCTGCCGAAGAGTGGTGCCCATCGATTGCTCGCGACTCTGGTCGATCTCGGATGGGCCGAACAGGACGCGGAGACCGGTTTTTATCGACTCTCGATGCGGCTCGCCATCCTGGGGCAGCGATTTTTCGTCGCCACAGGCATCCCGGATATCTGCCAGCCGCTGGTCGATCGTCTCGCGGGCCAGTCCCGCGAGTTTGTGCGACTGGCGGTGGTCGACGGGTCCTCGTTGACATGGGTCGCGCACGCGCAGGGCGCAACGGGCGGCCTGCTTTATCAACCCACGCTGGGCAGCAACACCGTGCCCCTGCACGCGACGGCCACGGGCAAGGCATGGCTCGCTACCTTGGCCACCGAGCAAGCGGCGGAGAATGTGCTGCGCGTGGGATTCGGCGATGCCGAGAAGTACGGCCCGAACGTCATCCGTTCGCTGGACGCGCTTCTGCAAGAGATCGAGGCGACGAGGAATCGCGGATACGGTATCGCGCTGAACGAAGGCGAGCCGGGCGTGAGCGCGATAGCGGCGGCCATTCGTCCACCGAGCGGCGGCCCGGCGCTGGGCGTCGTCAGCGTGGCGGGACCGAGCGCGCGCATGACGGAAAGCCGTATCGTCGAGATGGCGCCGTTGGTCATGCAGGCCGCGACGGAACTGGCGTCCTTCTGGCCGCTGCGTACGCGTTCCAGCAAGTTGGCGACCGCGAGCAATATGATCGCTGCGTGAGCTAGCGGAAGCTCACGGGTCTAGGCTAAGAAGCCGCCAATCCGGTCATGCTGCGAACAAGTCAGACACGATGGATGTGAAGCCCGCCATCGATATGAATGGCCTCTCCTGTACTGAACGGAAGACATCCCGTTGCCAGCGACACAACGGCCTTCGCGAGTTCTTCCTCACGCCCGCAACCCCTAAAGGCTTAACGTTTAGGGCTTCAATGGACTTGATCACGCGCCTTACCCGATTTCAATGATCGTCTCGAGACAACTTCCGCTGAAGCGTGAAAGTTGGCGAACCTGTCAGCCATGCGTGCGGGACCATTCGGCAACCCGCTCGGAGCGATAGCGTCGCTCCTTACGTGACATGTCCTCGGCGAGACCCATGAGGCCCGTGCCGAAGAGTCGGACGTCCATTTCCCGCACATCCGAAGCGACGGGCGTCCTGAATGCCATTTGCCCGAAGATATCGCGCTCGAGATCGATGCCCGGCGCGATTTCGACCAGTTCAAGCCCCGCCTCTCCAGCCCGGAACACGGCCCGCTCCGTCACGAACAAAGCGGAGTTTCCGCGTTGTCTGGCGAATGCAGCGCTATAGGAAATTTGCTCCAGCGCGCCGACGAACTTGCGATGCTGACCTTCCCGAATGACAGTCGCGCGACCATGCGTCCATTGCACTTCCAGACCGCCGGCCGTGAAGGTGCCGCTGAAAATCACGCGTTTCGCGTTTTGACTGATATTGACGAAGCCTCCCACCCCGACGATCTTGTCGCCGAAGCGGCTGATATTGACGTTACCTTGCGCATCCACTTCCGCAAAGGAGAGAAAGGCGAGGTCGAGGCCACCGCCATCGTAGAAATCGAACTGTGACGTCTGCTCGATCATGGCGGCGAAGTTCTGCGCTCCGCCCGAGTCACGGCCCGTGATGGGTGCGCCTCCAATCAGCCCTTGTTCATTCGTCAGCACGACGGCATCGAGCAATCCTTCTTCGGCTGCGACGGTCGACAAGCCCGTCGAGACTCCGGCGCCGAGATTGCAAATAGCGGACGGATACAGTTCCATCGCCGCCCGTCTCACGATTACTTTGCGCGGGCCGAACGCAATGGGCTTGATCTCGGCAACTGGCACGCGCAATTCGCCCGAATAACTCGGATCGTAGTAGGTGGCGTAGGTCTGTCGCTGTTCGGCCTCGACGACGACGAAATCCACCAGAATGCCCGGAATCTTGACGTGTTTGGGCGGCAACGTGCCGCTGCGTGCCATTCGTTTCACCTGCACGACGACCACGCCTCCAGCACGGCGCGTTGCCTGTGCCATGGCGAGCATTTCGCCCAGCACGGCCTCCTGTTCCATGGTGATATTGCCGTCCTCGTCGGCTGTGGTGCCACGGAGAAACGCAACATCGATGGCAAGCGGTTTGAAGCGGAGCCACTCTTCGCCGTCGAGGTGAATGAGTTCGACGAGTTGTTCTTCCGTCCTCGGACTTTGTCGGCCACCTCGCTGGCGAGGATCGATGAAGGTATGCAAGCCCGTTTTCGTGATCAATCCCGGCCGTCCGCCGGCCAGTTCGCGCATAAGCTGCGAGAGGACGCCCTGCGGCAGCGTGTAGGCCTCGATCAGATCGTTTGCAGCCATCTTCAACAGGCCCGGCGAATCGATGAGCGCGCCCGATATGGCGCGCTTGATCAGCCCGACCTGTGCGAGATGATCGGCGCCCAGCGAGATACGGTCTCCGATTCCTACTACGCTGATCGATGTCAGGCCGCGCGGCTGTTGTTCGTTGCGGAACCGCTGTCCGACTGCCGCGAGCAATGCCTCGGGTACGGCATGCCCGGCGCCCGATCCGCTGATCAGGAGAGTGTCGCCCGTACGCACCAGGCTCGCTGCTTCGTCAGGGGTGATTCGTTGCATGGTGTTTCTCGGTTCGGACCAAGGGCGGGCGGACCTGCCCTAAACAATGTAACCGGTCTCATTATGGTCTCACTGTTGATGACGCTCCATCGGGGTAATCTCGGGTTTGGCATTTCTGTAGCGATTTGAGGCCCTAACAGCGCTGGTTTCTTGCCGGCTCCGATGTCTTATGGAACAGGTTTCCCGCGCGCGGCTTCGAGGATTGCGTACCAGTCTTCGCGACTCAACTCGATGCGAAGACCCTCAAGCGCCTGCTGCAACGACTCCACGCGTCGGCTACCCACGAGCAGGTAGGGCGCACAGGGGAGCGTGAAGATCCACGCATAGACGATCGAAACCCAGGAGGATGCGTTGTATTTCTCCGCCAATGTGGTCAACTCGCGGCGAAGCAGGAGCGCGAGTTCGTCGGTCTCGGAGAAAAGACGTCCGCCTCCGAGCGCGGACCAGATCATCGGCGACACCGATGCCGATGACAGCCCGGTAAAAACGTCATCGTCCAATGCCTGAAGTTCGAAAGGGGAGAACTCGATCTGGTTGGTCGCGAGCGGGACTTTGGCGCGAAGCGAATCGAACTGTCGCGTCGTAAAATTCGAAACGCCGAACGCGCGAATTTTGCCCTGCCGTATGAGGCTTTCTGCCGCGTCGGCGATCTCGTCGTTGTTCGCCAGATGGTCCGGGCGATGAATGAGAAACAGATCGAGATGATCTGTCTTCAGACGCTGCAAGGAGCGTTCGACTGCTGCTTGCAGATAGGCGCGACTCGTATCGTAGTGTTTGACCCGGACGGCACCCGCAGAGGAACCGCGCGGCCTGATTCCCGCTTTGCTGACGATCTGCATTCTGTCGCGTAACGACGGCGTCTGCGTCAGCGCATCGCCGAAAAGCGCTTCGACTTCGCCGCCGCCATAGATGTCGGCGTGATCGAACGTCGTGACGCCCAGCGTCATGCTTTCCTGCACGTAGCGATTCAGTAGAGCGGCGGACATGTTCCACTCGCGAACGCGCCACAATCCGGCTACAACCTTCGAACAGCCGATAGCGGCCAGTGTGTCCAGGCTTCGCTTCTCGGCAGGTGCGCTTGCCTCTTCATTCATTTGACCCCCTTGTGTGTGCGGTTTCAGGATGAAACCGGATAGGACCTTACTTTAATGTGGCTCATGCAAAGCTGGAAAACGGGCTGTGTAGGGAGATTCCCTACAAGCAGACGCTGTGTATCGTGTCGCGAAATGATACCGGTTACATTCGCCGTCCGGTGTATCAGATATCCTCCGGCTCCATCGGGCCGTGGTATCGAGACACATGAGGCGAAGATTTCCACGCTCGATAGAAAGGTCGGGCAGTTGACGACGGAAATCGACCTTCTTGAAAAATTGCCGCGCCTGCGTTTCGTGAGGGACAGCGAGAGCTCATTGATTATCAGCGGCCCGCGTCCCGTTCCATCAGGGGATGGCTCGCTTCTCGCGGCCTTGCAGCCAATCACAAGCCAGTTGCTCGAGTGATGCGCCAATATGGCCTGCCTGAAGATTTTTGATCAATGTTGACAAGCAAAAATACGGCGCTTTAGACTGGGCCCATTCCTCGAGGCCCGACAAAGATGTCCGCCCGAGGACTCGGCACAGAAGCCCCCTGACGAACCGACGGTTCGTCAGGGGGCTTTTTTTTGTCCGAAATTTCCCCCTTGTTATAGCGCTCATCACTGGAGAACCCGCATGTTGCTGAAGCCGTCGGGCTGGATGCGTCTCGCCCTCACCGCAGGACTTGCACTGACTTCGCTCGCGTCGAGCGCCGCCGATCCCGTGAAAATCGGCTTGCTCGAGGACGCTTCGGGAAACTTCGCACTGGCAACCATTCCGAAGATCCACGCCACACAACTCGCGGTCGATGAAATCAACGCGAAGGGCGGCATTCTCGGACGTCCGGTGACGCTGATCGCGTACGACACGCAGTCGGACAACACCAAGTTTCAGGAACTCGCGCGGCGCCTCGTCCAGACGGACAAGCCCGATGTCATCTTCGGCGCGTTCTCCAGCGCCTCGCGCGAAGCGATTCGGCCCATCATGGACCGTGCCCATCAGCTTTACTGGTACGACAACCAGTACGAAGGCGGCGTCTGCGATACGAACACTTTCGTCACCGGCGCGGTGCCGGAGCAGCAATTCTCGACACTCATTCCATGGATGATGCAGAAGTACGGCAAGAAGGTGTACACGATCGCAGCCGACTACAACTTCGGGCAGATTTCGGCGGAATGGGTGCGCAATATCGTCAAGGAAAACGGCGGCACGATGGCTGGTGAGGAATTCATTCCGCTGTCCGTGTCGCAGTTCGGCCAGACGATCCAGAACATTCAAAAGGCAAAGCCCGACTTCGTCGTCACGCTGCTGGTCGGCGCGAATCAGGCCTCGTACTACGAGCAACAGGCGTCGGCGCATCTGAACCTTCCGATGGCGAGTTCGGTCAACGTCGGTCAGGCATACGAGCACAAGCGCTTCAAACCGCCCGCGCTCAAGGACATGTACGTGACCGCGAATTACGTCGAAGAAGTGGATTCACCGGCGAGCAACGACTTCAAGAAGCGCTTTCACGCCAAGTTCCCGAACGAGCCGTACATCAACCAGGAAGCGGCGAACGCCTACGACGCCATCTACCTCTACAAGGCGGCCGTGGAAAAGGCGAAGTCGACGAGTCAGGATGCGGTGCGCAAGGCGCTGGAAAGCGGCGACATCTGCACGACGGGCGCGCAGGGCAAGGTCTGCATCGATCCGAAGAGCCACCACGCGAGCCACACGATCTATCTGGTGCACGTGAAGGAAGATCACTCCGTAGACATTCCGAAGGTGTGGGACGACGTCCAGCCGTACTGGCTCGGAAAGGTCGGATGCGATCTGCCGAACAAGCCGGATCACCGTCAGTACACGCCGTCGAATCTTCCCAAGAAGTCCTGATCCGAGGCCGGCGCGCGTTCGACAGACGCAGGGCGCCGGCCTCCTGAACGTGGAGGATGCATGGCCACTCTACCGAATGTCTATTCGCTCGTTTATCAGTTCGGCGACAACTTCGCCTATCTGGTGCTCGCGGCGCTCGGTCTCGCGGTGATCTTTGGCATGATGGGCGTCATCAATCTCGCGCACGGCGAGTTCATCATGTGCGGGGCGTACGTCACCATCATCGCGGCGAAGCGCGGCGTGCCGCTGCCGCTCGCCATGCTGCTGGGCGCGATCGCCGCGGCGCTCGCGGGCGTGATCGTCGAAAGGCTCGTGATCCGTCACCTCTACGACCGGCTGTTCGATTCCGTCGTGGCGACATGGGCGATCAGCCTCATCGTGCAGCAGACGATGCTGCTCGTCGCCGGTCCATCCATCGAAGGCATCGGCACGCCGTTCGGCTCGTTCTCGCTCGGCGATTATTCGTTTTCGACTTATCGCGCCGTGCTGCCGCTCATTGCGCTGGCGATTCTTTTCGGCCTCTATCTGCTGTTCTTCAAGACGAATTACGGCGTCTGCGCACGCGCAACGATCCAGAACGCGAATATCGCGCAATGCCTCGGCCTGCGCACGGACCGGCTCTACACGCTGACCTTCGCGCTCGGCGCAGGGCTCGCGGGTCTCACCGGCGCGCTCTACGCCCCGACGATGACGGCGGTGCCGACGATGGGCAGTAACTTCATCGTGCAGGCTTTCGTTTCGGTGGTGGTCGGCGGCGCGAACGTGATCGCCGGTACGACACCGGCCGCTGGCGTGCTCGCCATCATCCAGACGGGGCTCACGGCGTCTTACGGGCAACTGTTCGGGCAGATCGGCCTGCTGGTGACGGTCATCGTCGTGATCCGGCTGATGCCGCAAGGCCTCGGTAATCTCTTCACCCGCTTGCGCTAGGAGGCAGACGTGAAGCAAACGAAAATGCCATCCATGAGCGCTTCCACCCGTGCGCTGCAAACCGTGCCGTGGCTCATTGCGCTGTGTCTGCCGCTCGTCGTCGATGCGAACACCAGCGGCAATCTCGCGTACTGCCTGCTATGGGCATTCAGCGCGGTCGGCCTTGCGGCGATGTGGGGCTATGGCGGCATCCTGTCGTTCGGACAGACGGCCTTCTTCGGGCTGTCGGGATATAGCTACGGCATCTTCACGCTGAACTACAACGACACGTGGTTCGAGTCGTGGCTCGGTCTCGGCGCGGGGCTGGCGGTGAGCGTCGCGGTCGCGACGCTGATCGGATACATGATCTTCTATGGCCGCATCAAGGGCGTGTTCATCGGCATCGTCACGCTTTCGGTGACGCTCGTGCTCGAGACCTTCATGTCGCAGACGGCCGGGCCGCAGTGGGCGATCGGCGAGGCGAGGCTCAACGGCTACAACGGCATGGGCGGCATGTCGCCGCTGACGATTCCCTGGCCGGGCGGACCGCTCACGCTGGAGAACGCGAGCTTCTATTACCTCGTGCTGATCCTGCTGATCGCGGTGTACGCCGTCATGCGCAAGCTGCTCGACGGCCCTTTCGGTCTCACGCTCATCGCGATCCGTGAGAACCCGCAACGTGCGGAGATGCTGGGCGTCGATATTCGCCGTCATCAATTGCTCGTGTTCGTGCTCGGTTGCACGCTGGGTGGCGTGTCGGGCGCGCTGTACACCATCTGGGGCGCCTACATCACACCATCGACGATGGGTCTCACGGCCGCCGCGATGCCCGTCATCTGGGTCGCGACGTCGGGCCGCAAGAGCATCGGCGGAACCATTCTCGGCACCGCGTTGCTCGTCTGGCTCTCGCAGAATCTCGCGGTGTACGGCAGCCAGTACGCGTTGATCCTGCTAGGGGCGATCCTGCTGATCGTCGTGCTGGCCGCGCCCGAAGGCCTGCTGCCCTTCGTCACGCGGCAGCTCAAACGTCTCTCCAGCCGCACGAGCGACGGCACGCGCCACGGTGGCGCGTGTCTCAAGCGAGAGGAGGGGAAGTCATGACGACGCTACTCGAAACGCGCGGACTCAAGAAGCACTTCGGTGGCGCGCACGTCATCAACGGTATCGACTTCAGGATCGACGCGGGCGAGATTCGCTGCGTGATCGGGCCGAACGGCGCGGGCAAGAGCACGTTCTTCAAGCTCATCACGGGCGAGCATCGTCCCTCGGAAGGCAGCGTGATGTTTCTTGGCCAGGACATGAGCCATGTGCTCCCGCACGAGCGCATCCGCATGGGCATGAGCATCAAGTTCCAGATTCCCGGCGTGTTCCCGGACCTGAACGTGCGCCAGCATCTGACACTGTCGCTGCATCGCGCAAAGGACGATCGCCCCGAAAGCCTCGACGAATTGCTGCAACGCTTCATGCTGGAAAACGAAGAGCACGTGCTCGCGCGCAATCTGTCGCACGGCAAGAAGCAGTGGCTCGAAATCGCGATGGCCGTGTCGCTGCGGCCGAAACTGCTGTTTCTCGATGAACCCGTGGCGGGTATGTCGGTGGAGGAAACGCACGCGACGGGCGAGCTGATCAAGCGTCTGTCGGCGGCCGGTCTTACGATGATGGTGGTCGAGCACGACATGACCTTCGTCAAGCAGATCGCGTCGCGCGTGACGGTCCTGCACGGCGGAAGCCTGCTCGCGGACGGGCCGCTCGAAGACATCCTCGCGCGCGACGATGTCGCGGAAGTCTATCTGGGGAAGAAGAAATGAGCGCGTTGCTCGAGGTGTCAGGCGTGGAAGCGGGATATGGCGGCGGCCGGGTGCTCAACGGCGTATCGGTCGGCATCGGGCGAGGCGAGGTGCTGGCGCTGATCGGGCGCAATGGCGTCGGCAAGACCACGCTGATGCGCGCGCTGATCGGTCTCGTCAAACTCGATGCCGGTGAAATCAGGCTCGACGGCGAAGCGATCGGCCACGAGAAACCGTACGTTCGCGCGCAGAAAGGCATGGGCTACGTGCCGCAAGGCCGCGAGATATTCGGCGCGCTGACGGTCGCCGAAAACCTGCAGGTCGGCGCGCAGGCGAATCGCGCGCAGGCAGCGCAGATGCGCGAGCAGGTCGTCGGCTATTTTCCTATCCTGAAGAAGCGCTACACGCAGAAGGCCGGGACCATGAGCGGCGGGGAACAGCAGCAACTCGCCATTGCGCGCGCGCTCATCAGCGCGCCCAAGGTGCTGTTGCTCGATGAACCCTCGGAAGGCATACAGCCGTCGATCGTCGATCTGATCGGCGAGACGCTGCAGCAGATCGCGTGCGAGACGGGCATCGGCGTGGTGCTCGTCGAGCAGGACATGGGCATGGTCGAGCGTATCGCGACACGCTGCTGCGTGATGGACAAGGGCCGTATCGTCGAAACATTGAGCCCCGCGCAACTCGGAGACGAGCAACTGATTCGCCAGTATCTGGCACTGTGACGGAGAGCGGAACATGAAATGGCTTGAAGAATCGATCATGATGAAGCGCGGTGTCGGCGCAGATCGGGAACCGGTGGAGCATCACCTCACCGAAGAGAAGCAGAAGACATATCACTACACCATCGGGCCGTATTCGCAGCCGGTGCTGCACGTGAAGCCCGGGGATCGCGTCGTGGTGGAAACGCGCGATGCCTTCGAAGGCAAGATCAGGGAGGAGACCGACAAGCCCTCTCAGGTGCTCCAGGTGCCGTTTCTCAATCCGCAGAACGGGCCGATCATGATCGAAGGCGCGGAGAAGGGCGATGTGGTCGCGGTGTACATCGAGAAGATGGCGCCGCGCGGCGACGATCCGCACGGCTTCTGCTGCATGATTCCGAACTTCGGCGGACTGACGGGCACCGACTACACCGCGCTGCTCAACGAGCCTTTGCCGGAAGTCGTGCGCAAGATCAGGATCGACGAAGAGAACGTGTACTGGAGCAAGCGCAACACGTTGCCGTATAAGCCGCATATCGGCACGTTGAGTCTTTCGCCGGAAATAGATTCGATCAATTCGCTCACGCCCGACAATCACGGCGGCAACATGGATGTGCCGGACATGGGGCCGGGGAGCATCACGTATCTGCCGGTTCGCTCGCCAGGCGGGCGTCTCTTTATCGGCGATGCGCATGCCTGTCAGGGCGACGGCGAAGTGTGCGGCACGGCAGTGGAGTATCAAAGCACGACGACCGTTCGCGTCGATCTCATCAAAGGATGGAAGATCGACTGGCCGCGGCTCGAAAACGAGGATGCGCTGATGAGCATCGGCAGCGCGCGGCCGCTTGAGGATGCGACGCGCATCGCCTATCGCGAACTCGTGCTATGGATGGCCGCCGAGTATGGCTTCGACAAGTGGGACGCGTACATGATGCTGAGTCAGGTCGGGCGCGTTCGCCTCGGCAATTTTGTCGATCCAAAATACACGGTTGGCGCGATGGTCGCCAAGCACTACCTCAAGTAAAACATCTGTCAGACGAATAGAAGCAGAGACGACCAAAGCGCGGAGGGACCGCTTCGCGCGCATTAGAGAGCGTGTCACGAAATGGCTTTGTCCGACCCCATCAAAGTGGGCCTGCTGTGCTCGACGCGCGGTTCGACCGCGTTGCTGGAGCAGTCTCAGTGGCGCGGCGCCTGCCTCGCTGTCGAGGAAATCAATGCGCGCGGCGGTATCGACGGACGCGAACTCGTCGTCCTTCATTACGATCCCGGCTCCGATCCGGTGTCGTTTCGTGAGCTTGCGGAGCGGCTGATCGTGAAGGACGGCGTCAATACCATCTTCGGCGGCTATACGTCGACCAGTCGCAAGGCGATGCTGCCCGTCGTCGAAAAGCACAACCGTCTGCTGATCTACGCGCAGATGTACGAGGGCTTCGAGTATTCGGACAACATCATCTATAGCGGCGCGTCGCCCAATCAGAATGGTGTGCAGCTCGCGGACTTCATGACCGAGACGTTCGGCGCGCGCGTGTACTTCGTCGGCTCGAGCTATGTCTATCCGTACGAGTGCAATCGTACGATGCAGGAACTGCTGCTTCAGCATCCTGAAGGCGCGATTCTCGGCGAGCGGTATCTGCCGCTCGATGCGACGCGCGATCAGTTCGCGCACGTCATTGCGGACATCAGGCGCAAGTCGCCGGACTGGATCTTCTGCACGGTGATCGGGGAGACCGTGCCGTACCTCTACGATGCCTATGCGCATGCCGGCTTCGATCCGGCCACGATGCCCATCGGCAGTCTCAATACCTCCGAGACCGAAATTCACGCGATGGAACGCGGCATCGCGGCGGGGCATATCACGGCGGCGCCTTATTTCCAGAGCATCGACACCGAAGAGAATCATCGCGCGGTCGCGCATCATCAGTCGCGCTACGGCACGGATACGCCCACGGACATGAACTGGGAGGCTGCGTATTACCAGATGCACATGTTCGCCGAAGCATTCGCGCGCGCAGGCTCGGACGAGCTTGCGACCATCATGCCGCATCTGCTCGGTTCGGAATTCGCCGCGCCGCAAGGCCGCGTGCGCATCGATCCCGTGAATCATCACATGGCGCTTTATCCGCGCATCGGCCGGGCGAATGCGCACGGCCAGTTCACCATCCTGCGCGAATCGAAGTTCGCTGTCGGCCCCGATCCGTACATGACGCGTCAGACGCTCGGGGACTGGGTCACGAAGTTGAGCACGCGGGATTACTGACGTGAGCGCGCGCGCGGACAGAGGCCAGCGAAGCCTCACCAGTTCGATCCTCGAGCGCAATGCGCGCGTGGTCGTTTTCCATCCGGATGACGACGACGGGCAAACGCTCGCGAACCATCTGCGGCGCATGGGCTTTCAGGTGGAGCGATGTTGGCCGCCGACGGACACGCTGCCCGAATGCGTCGACCTCGTGTTTCGCGCGCTACTGCCGGAAGAGCGTGCGCCGAAGGGCGAATGGTCCGGACCGGATGCGCCGCCCTTGATCTGCGTGGTGGCCTATGAGAATCCGACGTTCATCGATCAGGCCATCAAGCTCGGCGCCGATGGCATCGTCACCACGCCGATTCGCGCATCGGGATTGCTGTCGACCGTGGTGATGGCGTTGCATCACGCGAAGCGTTCGCGTCAGCACGCGCAGCGCATCGCCAAGCTCGAACAGAAACTGCTCGACAGCCGGCATCTGCAGGAAGCCAAAAACATTCTGATGATCATGCATCGCGTGAGTGAGCGCGATGCATACGACATGCTGCGCGCTCAGGCGATGGAGAAGCGCGTGACCATCGACGATATCTGTCATTCCGTCATTCAGGCGGGCGAAGTGTTGCAGATTGCGCGCGGCATGACATCCGGGGACGGGCGCGAGAAAGAGTGAGCGCGCCGTCACGTTTTCTGATCGACACGCACAGGAGCGGCAAACATGGACCTGCAACTGAAAGGCTTGAAGGCGATCGTCACCGGCGGCACCAAGGGCATCGGGCTTGCCATAGCACGAACATTGGCAGCGGAAGGCGCGGATGTGGCCATCTGCGCGCGCGACGAAGCCGCCGTCGAAGCGACCGCGAGCGTGCTCGCCGAACTGAGCGGCGCACGGGCATCGGGCGCGGCCATCGATGTATCGGACGGCGATGCGCTCAAGGCGTGGGTCGCGCGTGTCGGTGCGCAGTGGGGCGGGCTCGACATCATCGTGGCCAACGTGAGTGCGCTTGCGATCGGCAACGACATCGGATCGTGGCGCAAGGAATTCGAGACGGACCTGCTCGGAACGGTCAATCTCGTCGATGCCGCCATGCCGTTTCTCGAGGCGAGCCGGGCCGCTTCGATCGTCGCGATATCCAGCGTGTCGGGACGCGAGATCGACTTCGCGGCGGGGCCGTACGGCGTATTCAAGGCCGCGCTCGTTCACTACATGCAGGGGCTCGCCAATCAACTCGCGTCGAAGGGCATCCGAGCGAATACTGTGTCGCCGGGCAACGTGTATTTCGAGGGCGGCGTATGGGACTGGATCGAACATAACGATGCAGCGCTGTTCGAACGCGCGCTCGCATTGAATCCGACCGGACGCATGGGCCGGCCGCAGGAAATCGCCAACGCGGTGGCGTTTATCGCGAGTCCGGCGGCAAGCTTCGTGAGCGGGGCGAACTTCGTCGTCGATGGTGCGCTCACGCGCGGCGTGCAGCTTTGAGCGGCAATTCAACAGGAGCATCGAATGGAACAGGGCAGTGCAAAGGACATCGATCTGGACGCTCTCACGGTCGACGCCGTGCAGGCGGGTTTTCGGGCGGGCACGTTTACGGCCGAGCAACTGACGCGTGCCTGCTTCGACAGAATCGAGCGCGACAACGTGAAGTACAACGCGCTGATCTTCCTGAACCCGGATGCAATCGACGATGCGCGCAGAATCGACGAACGGCGTGCTGCCGGTGAATCCCTGGGGCCGCTCGCGGGCGTGCCGGTGGTCATCAAGGATCCGATGGACATGGTCGGCTTTCCGACCACGGCGGGATGGGCGAAGCTGTACAGCAAGCGGGGCGGCATCGATCTGATGCCCGAGCGCGATGCGCCGGTCGTTGCGCGCATGCGGCGCGCGGGCGCGATCCTGCTCGGGAAGACGAACGTGCCGATTCTGAGTCACACCGGATCGCATGCGAAC
Source organism: Caballeronia sp. INML2 (assembly GCF_023631365.1). Lineage (NCBI taxonomy): Bacteria > Pseudomonadati > Pseudomonadota > Betaproteobacteria > Burkholderiales > Burkholderiaceae > Caballeronia > Caballeronia sp. INML2. The sequence continues at coordinate 78,376 of NZ_JALQDH010000124.1, forward strand.
GATAGCTGGGCCGGGCCGACCATAAATGTGTCAATGCCCGACCGCGTGCCGGGCGGCAGCAGCGCTGGGACGGCAGCGGCGGTGGCGTCGGGCATGGCGGTGCTCGGACTCGCCGAGGAGACCGGCGGATCGATCCAGAACCCGGCTTCGGCGCAGGATCTCGTCGGCATCAAACCGACCATCGGGCTCGTGCCGAACGCGGGCGTCGTTCCGCTGTCCGGTAATCGCGACGTCGTGGGACCGATTGCGCGTAATGTGCGGGATGCGGCGCTGTGCCTCGACGCGCTTGCCGGCTATTCGAGCGAAGATCCGAAGACGCTCGCCAGCGTCGGCCGTCAACCGGAGAGCGGTTATGCGTCGGCGCTGAAGCCGGACGCGTTGAAGGGCAAGCGTATCGGCTTATACGGCCCCGGATGGCGCGCGCAGCCGCTTTCGGATGAAGCCGCCGCGCTGTACGAGCGCGTGAAGAATGAGTTGACGCGGCTGGGCGCGGTCCTGATGGACGATCCTTTCTCGGGCTCCGGTTTCGCCGACTTGAGGAAGCCGACGCCGCCGCTGGAGCATTTCGATGCGCGCGGTCTCGAATCCATTCCGTACGATCTCGAGAAGTATCTGCAACGGCTCGGCAAGCATGCGCCGCTCAAGAGCTTCGCGGAATTCGCCGAAGCGACGAGGGACGACGATGCATTCGGCCCCGAAGGCGTGCTTGGCTATCTGCATAGCCTCGCGGATTTCCGCTCGGCGCTGGCCGATCCGTCGCTGCCGCCCGAGATGCCCGAATTCATCGAACTGAAGGCGCGCTATCTGACGATCTTCAATAGGGTGATGAGCACGCATCGGCTCGACGCGCTGGTCTTTCCGCAGATGCGATGCGAGCTTCCGCCGCTTCACGGCAAGGACCTCATCCAGGAGACGACGGTCGGCGAGATCAATATCGCGGGTCTGCCGGGCATCGCAGTGCCGGCGGGCTACTATCGGTCGGGCTCCCCGTTCGGGCTGATCTTCGTCGGACGGCAGTGGGATGAGGCCGCGTTGCTCGGCTATGCGTACGCGTATGAGTGCGGCACGGGGCGCCGGAAGGTGCGCAGGGTCGATTGACCGGGTTCCCGGCGGGGGGGCGAATGGGTCAAGCCGGTCGAAAGTCCACCGAGACGAAGGCGATCGCTGGCTGCGCGAGGTGGTGATCGACTGTTCGCGGAAACGGCGATGCGAATGCGAAAAGCGAAGTCGTGAGAAAAAGCCGCGATGCATTCGTCACGCCGTCACGCCACCGGCAAGCCATTGCGCCTGCGTAGTTCGCGGATCAACGCGCTGTGATCCAGCTCACCGTCACCGTGCTCGACCATGTCGGTGAAGAGGCCGTCGACGAGCCCCAGCACCGGCAGCTCCAGCCCCACGCTGTGCGCGAAACCGAGCGCCGTCTTCGTATCCTTGATCTGATACTTGGCCGGCCCACCCGGCTTGAAATCCTGCGCGATCATGCGTGCCGCGTGCTGACGCAGGATCGTCGAGTCGGCGAATCCGCCGAGGAGCGCCGCGCGGACCTGCGCGGGATCGGCGCCGCCGCGTTCCGCGAGCAGCATCGCTTCGGCGACGGTGGCGATCGTGCTCGCGACCATCATCTGGTTGACGAGCTTCGCGAGCTGGCCCGTGCCCGCCGGGCCGATGCGCGTCGGACGGCCCATCGTCTGCAGCACGGCGCGCACGCGTTCGAATACCTCCGCCTCGCCGCCGGCCATGATCGCGAGCGTGCCGTCCTGCGCGCCTTTCTCGCCGCCAGAAACGGGCGCGTCGAGATAGCCGACGTCACGCGCCGCTGCGGCCTGCGCGTGGCGCTGCGCGGTATCGACAGGAATCGAACTCATCACGATCAGCACGCTGCCCGCACGCATCCTGGCGACGATCCCGTCGTCGCCAAGCAGGAGGTCGTCGCACGCGGCACCCGAGCTCAGCATGCAGATGACAACGTCCGCATCGCGCGCAGTTTCGCTTGCATGACCGACCACCTCGATGCCCGCCGACACGAGCGGCGCCGCCTTGTCCCGGGTGCGGTTCCACGCCGCGACCCGGTAGCCGGCCCCGGCCACGCGCCGGGCCATCGGCAAGCCCATGATGCCCGTGCCGATGAAACCTACTGCAAGGCTCGCGCGCATCATGCAGGCTCGCGACGGCCGAAGCACACCGGACGCTCCTTCACGATCAGCGCCGGAAAGCCGGCACGAAACCGATCGAGGTGCGAGGTCTGCAAGTGCGCATCGAACGCGGCGCGATTGTCGTACACCTCGTAGAACATGACGCGCGCCGGCGTTTCTTCGAACTGGACGATGTCGAACTGCCGGCAACCGGGCTCGTCGGCAAGCGAGTGCCGCGCGTCGTCGCGTGCGAGTGCAAGGAAGTCGCGCACACACTCGGCCTTCACTTCGAACTCCGCGACGACGACGAATGCTTCCGTTCGGCTATCCATGCTGGACTCTCCAATCGATGCACATGATGTGCGCACTTCACGCTGCTTTCGCGGGCTTGCCGAGCGCGCTCTGCTCCATCTCGCGACGCAGCGCGACGACATCGAGATCGCGTTCCAGTTCGACGTCCTCGAAGCGCACGATGGTGTCCTTGGCGACCGGGCGCTTGAGTCTGACGTTGTGCGCGAGCCCGATCGGCAGGCCGCCGATGGCGAGGCTCTTCGATGCCGGGATCGCATTGGCCCAGACTGCGTAGCCGCCTTCGCCGTCTAGCGTCTCGCCCGGCTTGAGGTCGCGCTTGGCGGTCGCCACGGCGTCGCCGCGGAATTCCTTGGACGAACCCGTGGCCTCGCCGCGCAAGACGGCCGACAGCACGCTCACGCTGGTTTCGAGACCGATCATGTGGAACGGACGCCACATCGAGCCGTACCAGCCGGTCGGATCGACGAGCAGGCCGTACTGCTTGAAGCACGCGCGCGCGTATTCGTTCGGCGCCTTGAACGTGACGAAGACGCCGTAGCGGATGTTGTTGAGCACTTCGCGGCCGTCTGGTTCCTGGCTCGCGGCGATGTCCACGAGACCGCTGCGCGACAAGCGTCCGCCGTCTTGCGCCGGCCGAAAGACGCGCGCCAGATCATGCAGGCCAGCGGGAGGAAAGGCGAGGCCGTTGTCCGGACAGTCGAGGCCGGTTCCGTTCGCGACCGCAGCCATTTCGATCGCGGCCTTCGTGCCATCGGTGAAGGAGTTGTACATCTTCGGGTTGAAGTCGCCCTTGGCCACTTCTTCCTCGGTCCAGCCGAAGAAGCTCCATACCGTGTCCGGCGTCGAATAGCGATAGCGCGGCTCGAAATTCATGCCCTTGCCAGCCGAGATCAGCTCGAAGCCGCACGAGCGCACCCAGTCCACCAGTTCGCAGATGATCGCGGGCTGATCGCCGTATGCCATGCTGTAGACGAGACCGCGCTCGCGAGCGCGGGCGGCGAGCAGCGGGCCGCACATCGCGTCGGCCTCGACGTTGACCATCACCACATGCTTGTTGCCTTCGATTGCGGCCAGTGCGTGACGCACGCCGGCGATCGGATGGCCCGTCGCTTCAATGATGCATTCGATTTCCCCGCAGGCGGCGAGTGCGGCGGCATCGTCGAGGACGCAGGTGGCGCCGGTCTCGACGGCATCGGAGAGGGTGCGTGCGCCGTATTGTTCGGCAGGCCAGCCGACTCGCGCAAGCGATGCGCGCGCCTTGCCGACGTCGAGATCGGCGACGCCTACGACATGCAGCCCTTCGATATGGCGGGCCTGCGACAGCACCATCGAGCCGAACTTGCCGGCGCCGATCAGGCCGACGCGTACGGGGCGTCCGGAAGCGTTGCGTGCCTGGAGCAGACTGGAGAGATTCATTTGCAATCCTTTGTGGTCGAGACTATGGATCGTGGCCGCGAGCGCGGCGCGCGGTGAGTGGCCGGGGAGGCGTGTTCGAAGGCATGACAGCGGTGCGCCTTACTTGCGAGCAAGTGTAGTCAGGGGGTTCAGCCAGAACAATTAACATTTCCGAGGCGATTTGTTAGCCAGGCTTCAACGTCAGCGGGCGGCGGCACGCTACGAAGCGGCTTGCCAGGCGGCACGCTCGGCGCGCAGCCAGTCGAGGAACAGGATCACCTTCTTCTTGTGCAGATGCTCGAACGGACAGACGACCCACTGCGTCGTCAGCCGTATCTCCGGAGGCTCACGCACAGGGCAGATCAACGTGCCGTCGCGCAGTTCGCGCCACATCATGAGCGTGCTTTCGAGGGCGATGCCCATGCCGTCGACGGCGGCATCGATCGCCATGTGGCTGCGGTCGAAGAGCACGCGCTGCCCCGGATCGAGCGGTTCTGTGCGCGCCACCGAGAACCAGTGCGGCCACTGGACCTGCGACTTGATCGAATAGATGAGCCGATGGCGCCGCAGTTCGGCGGCATCGAGACTCGACGGTGCGCAGTACGCGGGCGAGCAGACCGGCAGGAACGATTCCTCGGTCAGCGCCTCGACATACAAGCCCGGCCATTGCCCGGTGCCGTGACGAATCTCGATATCGACGGATTCCTGCGCGAAGTCGGTCATTTCATTGGTGCCGTTAAGACGCACTTCGAGATCGGGATGACCGTCGAGGAACGAGCGCAGGCGCGGCAGAAGAAACTTGGTGGACAGCGTTGGCGTCGCGCGCACGGTCAGGAGCGTGACGGAGCGCAACCCGCGTATACGCTGAGTCGCGTCGGCGATGCGGTCGATCTCTTCTGAAATCATCGCGAAGTAGCGCTCGCCTGCTTCGGTCAATGCCACACCACGTCCGACCTTCGTCATCAACGTAGTGCCCAGATGCGTCTCCAGAGACTGGATTTGCTGGCTGACGGCCGATGGTGTGACGTTCAGTTCCGCGGCTGCGCGAGAGATGCTCCCCGAACTCGCAGCCGCATGAAAAACACTGATGGCCCGCAATGGCAGATACATGACTCACCCTTTAGATTGGCTACACCTTTGCGCAAAATAATTGAATTGTCCTTCACCAACAAGCCTCTTATATTTTGCACACGCAGGACCGGCGGCGCCTCGACGAGAGTCGAACAAGTGTCGCGACGTGCCGCGACGCCATACAGACAAAGTGGCGCGTGGACACGCAAGTTCATAAACAGGAGACAGCATCATGAGCACGTCGAACTCGCCGCGCCGCCTCTCGCGACGCGCGGTGTTGAAGGCCGCGGCCGCCCTTCCGCTGGTAACGATATGGACCCGGCCCGCACGCGCCGCAGAGTTCACCTACAAGCTCGCCACCGGGCAATCCCTTAATCAGCCGATCAATGCGCGGCTCAAGGAAGCCATCGACCGCATACGCGAGGCGAGCAGCGGCAGGCTCGAGATCCGCTTCTTCCCCGCATCGCAACTCGGCTCGGACACCGATCTGCTCTCGCAGACGCGCTCGGGCGCCGTCGAGTTCCTCAACATCTCAGGCTCGGTGATGTCGACCGTGATTCCGCTCGCGGCGATCACCAATCTCGGCTTCGCGTTCTCCGACTACGATCAGGTCTGGCGCGGCGTCGATGGCGATCTCGGCAAGATCATTCGCACGCAGATCGACAAGAGCGGGTATGTGTCGGTGTCGAAGGCGGCGGACAACGGCTTCCGGCAGATCACGTCCGCCACGAAACCGATCAAGGCACCCGACGACTTGCGCGGCTACCGCATTCGCGTGCCGGTCTCGCCGATGTTCACGTCGCTCTTCCAGACACTAGGCGCAAACCCTACGTCGATCAACTTCAACGAGCTCTACACCGCGTTGCAGACGCATCTCGTGGACGGCCAGGAAAACGGCCTCGTCACGATCGAGGCGGGCAAGCTCTATGAAGTGCAGAAATACGTGGCTGAGACCAACCACATCTGGGACCCGTTCTGGCTGCTCGGCAATCCGCGCGCATTCAACGCACTGCCCGACGATCTCAAGACGATCGTGAGACGCGAATTCGATCGAGCGAGTGTCGAGCAGCGTGCGGATGTCGCGCGGTTGAACACGTCGCTGAAGTCCCAGCTTTCCAGCAAGGGACTGACGTTCGTTCCCGCGGACAGGGACGCGTTTCGCGCAGCGCTCTCGAAAGCCGGCTTCTATGCGCAATGGCGCGACAAGTTCGGTGCCGGTCCCTGGAGTGCCCTCGAAGCGGTGACGGGGAAAATATCATGAGCGCCGCACACAATCTGGAGGTGCCGGGGCCTTCGTTCGTACGCGACAATCACGGCGAGACCGGCATCGAACGCTGGTTGCGCCGTGGCATCGAAGTGCTCGCCGCAGCCGCGGTCGTCGGCGAGGTTGTGCTGCTGTTCGTCGGCATCGTCGCGCGTGCGGTGTTTCATCAACCACTCATCTGGTCGGACGAACTCGCGTCCATCCTGTTCCTCTGGCTTGCGATGCTGGGCAGCGCGCTCGCGGTGCAGCGTTCATGTCACATGCGGTTGACCTTTTTCGTATCACACATGACGCCGCGCGCACAGGCGTGGGCCGAGACGCTGGCGGTCACTGCCGCGGCCGCCTTCTTCGCGCTCGTGATGCATCCAGCGTTCGACTATGTGCAGGATCAGGCATTCGTCGAAACGCCGGCGCTCGGCTGGTCGGGCTCGGTGAGAGCGCTGGCGATTCCGTTCGGCTGTGCGGCGGCATTGGTCAGTTGCGGGCTGCGTCTTGCACGGCATGACCGGCGTCATATCGTCGGTGCGCTGGCGCTCATCCTGCTGATCGCGTTCGGCTGCTTTCTCGCCAAGGGGCCCTTGACGCACATGGGGCAGGGCGCGCTACTCGTGTTTTTTGTCGGCGTGCTTGGCGCGGCGGTGATGGCCGGCGTGCCGATCGCCTTCGCGTTCTCGCTCGCGACGAGCGCCTATCTGCTGACCACCACGTCGACGCCGCTCAGCGTCGTGGTCGGACGCATGGATGAGGGCATGAGCACACTGATCCTGCTCGCCGTGCCGATGTTCGTGCTGCTCGGCCAACTCGTGCATGTGACGGGCGTCGCGCGCGTGATGGTCGCGTTTCTCGCTTCGCTGCTCGGTCATGTTCGGGGAGGCATGTCGTATGTGCTACTCGGAGCGATGCTGCTGATCTCGGGCATCTCCGGATCGAAAACAGCCGATATGGCGGCGGTTGCGCCCGTGCTTTTCCCCGAGATGCGCAAGCGCGGGATGAAAGACGGCGAGTTGGTGTCGCTGCTCGCGGCGTCCGGTGCGATGAGCGAAACGATTCCACCGTCGCTCGTGCTGATCGCGATCGCGTCGGTGACGGGCATATCTATCGCGGCGCTCTTCACCGCGGGCATTTTGCCGGCGATCGTACTTGCTTTCGTGCTCGGCGTCGTCGCGTGGTGGCGTGCGGGGCGCGAGGAAGAAACGGCGGAGAGCCGCGCTGGCGCGGTGAGGGCGCCGTGGTCGCAGGTGCGTCGCACGTTCGTAATCGCATTACCAGCGCTACTGCTGCCGTTTCTGATTCGCAGCGCGGTGGTCGAAGGCATCGCGACCGCGACGGAGGTATCGACGATCGGCATCGCCTATTCGCTCGTGATCGGCCTCCTGATCTATCGCGGCGGCCTCAAGTGGAAAGCGATCATGCCGATGCTGCTGCAGACGGCGGCACTATCCGGCGCGATTCTGTTCATCGTCGGGGCGGCGAGCGCGATGGGCTGGGCGTTGACGCAGTCCGGCTTCTCGCACGACCTTGCGAACATGATGACGAGAGTCCCGGGCGGTGCTGCGGGCTTCATGCTGGTATCGATCGTTGCGTTCATCGTGCTTGGCAGCGTGCTGGAGGGCATTCCCGCCATCGTGCTGTTCGGGCCGCTGTTGTTTCCGGTTGCGCATCAGCTCGGGATACACGAAGTGCACTATGCGATGGTCGTCGTGCTCGCAATGGGGCTCGGGGTGTTCGCGCCGCCGTTCGGCTTGTGCTATTACGCAGCGTGCATCATCGGCGAGGTATCGCCGGAAGCGGGGCTCAGGCGGATCTGGATCTATCTCGGCATGCTGCTTCTTGGACTGATCGCAATTGCCTTTATTCCCTGGATTTCGACGGTTTTCCTTTGAACGGCCTTCGCCATTTTTGTAGGCTATGACCGCACTTGCCAGTCGCGAAAGTGCGGTTTCACATGTCGAGAGCAGCGCCCGGTGGTGGGTACGCTGCTCGTCGAGCGTCCAATCGGGTTTCCCTTCCGCGCTGCGTACGCTCGAACCCGTACGCTACCGTACCGACTTTGCCCCGGGGGGCGCGCACTGTGGTCGTGGATTGCTCCGCAGTCCCACTGAAAGGCGCCCGAGACGGCCCCGCGCGGCATGATCGTCGTCGATCGCCTGCATCGGCGGCCTCCCTTCATCACATTTCGCGCCGCCTTGACTTCCATGCGAAGGTGCCTGCCGCCTTCATCGGCTGGTATCTGTTTCTCTGGGGCGTCTTCACGGTCTACATGCGGCTTGCCACGTTCCGCTCGCCGCGCGCGCCGCTCCAGTTCATTTTTCTGGCGTTATGGATCACGTTTTCTGCTGCTCGCCGGTGGCGAATGGACGGGCTCGGTAGCGTTGCGGATGGCGGGCGGATATGGCGGTCTGCTCACGGCCGTGCTCGCGTTCTATCTGTCGGCGGCCGATGTCATCAACGAAGTATATGAGCGGACCGTGTTTCCGATCGGCCAGGCGCGGACGTTCAGCCGGCACGCGGTCATCCTGCAGCGGACGATGACGGACGATGCCACAAACTAGTCACGCTACTGATTGTTCAACAACATGTCGAAAGGAGAGTCACCATGGCAACACCTGTTACGCAGGTCGCTGATTTCAGCAAGATCCTGGAGAGCTTCAAGTTTCCCGGCGTCGATATGACGTCGTTGCTGGAAGCGCGGCGCAAGGACGTAGAAGCACTCGCGAAGGCCAACACACTCGCGTATGAAGGAATGCAGGCGTTGGTTCGAAAGCAAACAGAAATGCTCAATGCGAGCGCGCAGGCGATTCAGGCGGCAGCAGGCCGGATGAGCGGCGACAATGCAGTGGAGTCGATGGCAAAGCGGGGAGCGTTCATCCAGGAGTCGCTGCAGACGGCGTTCGAAAACATGCGCGAGCTTGCTGAAATGGCACAGAAGTCGCAGACGGAGTCGTTGGCGGCGATCAGCAAGCGCGCCGAGCAGACGATGCAGGAGCTCACGGCGCTGTCGTCGAAGCGCACGTAGTAGGGGCTAACAAAGGGGCGCCTTGCCGGTGGCACAGAGCGCCGCCGCGAGGGGCGATTTAGACCGCCTTTAGATCGGGCAACAGACGGTCGAACTCCCGCTTCACGACGCGATAACACTCACAGACACGTTTTTCGAGCCCCGGGCGGTCGAGCACCTGGATGTGTCCGTGACCGTAGCGAATGAGCCCGGCGTCCTGAAGCTTCAGCGCAGCTTCCGTCACACCGGAACGCCGTACGCCGAGCATGTTGGCAATCAGTTCTTGGGTCATCTTCAGTTCATTGGAGGGCAGGCGGTCCACGCTGAGCAGCAGCCACCTGCACAGTTGTTGGTCGATCGAATGGTGCCTGTTGCAAACGGCGGTCTGTGCCATTTGCGTGATCAGGGCTTGCGTATAGCGCAGTAACAGCCGCTGCACGGGGCCGCCGCGGATGAATTCCTCTTTGAGTATCTGCGCGTCCAGCCGGAAGGCGGCCCCGGCGCTTTGCACGATAGCGCGGCTCGGCGTCGTTTCGCCGCCCATGAACAGTGCGATGCCGATGAGCCCCTCATTACCCACGATCGCAATTTCTGCGGACGCGCCATCCTCCATCACGTAGAGCAGAGACACGATGGATGTCGCAGGGAAATAGACGAAGCGCTGGCGATCGCCCGATTCGTACACGACCTGCCCCAAAGTCATGTCGACCGGAACGAGATGCGGCGCAAGGCGCACCCTTTCTGCTTCTGGCAAAACTGAAAGTAAATGGTTTTCGTCGAGACGTGCGTCGTCAACCATAGCGGGTCCTCAGGTTCGCCAGAATCGCCCCGGACAAAGGGGGCGGCGGACCGCGCGCGAGCGGGCCTTGCGACCGTTTCAGGGAATCGATTAATCGCACCCGCGCGGGGTCGCTTCCTGCTCGAAGTATAGTTCTGGCGCGCCGCGGGTCGACAGGCCGATATCGGCGGGCGGACGAGGCCGTGCTCGATTACCGGCACGAGAAGAAGGTCATCGGTCAGTGGCCGGGCATCCTTGCCCGCTTCACGTTGCCGGACGGC
>NZ_JALQDH010000125.1:0-805 GCF_023631365.1 Caballeronia sp. INML2
TTCGGGCCGGACGCGTTTCCATTCATCGACGAAGACGCGCCACAGCATCCCGTCACGCGCAAAGGCGCGATTCGCGTTGAAATGGAAGCGCGTCTGCAACGCCCGAGCAAGGAAGGCGCGCGAGTGCTGGTCGTGCGCGCGGGCGATTTTTTCGGGCCAAAAGCGGGCAATAACTGGCTCGCGCAAGGACTCGTGAGGCCTGAAAACCCGGTCACGAAGATCACGAACTCGGGTGCGCGAGGCATCGGGCATCAATGGGCGTATCTGCCCGATGTGGCTCGCACGATGGTTAAGCTGCTTGCGCACCGCCACTCGCTCGATGCGTTCGCGCGCTTTCACATGAGCGGTCATTGGGACGAGGACGGCACCGGCTTTGCCGACGCGATCCGCCGCGTGGTCGCGCGCCGCACCGGGCGCGCGCCCGCTGTCGTCGGCTTTCCGTGGTGGCTGCTCGCGCTCGGCGCGCCGTTCAATGTCACATTCAGGGAACTTCAGGAAATGCGCTATCTATGGACGACGCCCGTGCATCTGAATAACGCGCGGCTCGTGCAGACGCTCGGGCACGAGCCGCATACACCGCTGGACGTGGCCGTCGAAAAGACGCTCATCGGCCTCGGATGTCTCACGCCTGATGTTCAAGCTTCGATATCGAGCCTCGCTTCGTAAAGCGAGCGGCCGTTCAGATCCCTGCGGTACGTGAACCTGCCGTCCGGCTTAGCTTCATTCGCGAGATGCGCCGCGGGACAAGTGCATGAGCGTTGCAGATATGCCCCTCGCCTACCCGCTCGTGCCTCGGTACGAAGAT
>NZ_JALQDH010000126.1:0-49629 GCF_023631365.1 Caballeronia sp. INML2
GTGACGAGGCCCGTCGCGGGCACGTAGCGCGTGACGAGCTCGCCATTGGCGATGACCATCTGCGTGAGCAGGCTCACGGCTCGTGCGCCGACGACGACCGGATCGAAACGGATCAGCGGTTGGCCGGTCGTGACGGCGTCGCCTTCCTTGACGAGCGGCGTAAAGCCTTCGCCGCGCAGCATCACCGTGTCGAGGCCGATGTGTATCAGCACCTGAAGCCCGCTTTCGCCCGTCACGGTGACGGCGTGCGCCGCACGATGCAACTGCGTGACCGTACCGGCAAACGGTGCGAGCAATTCGTCGGATGTCGGATCGATGGACACACCGTCGCCGACCATTTTTTGTGCAAAAACCGGATCGGGCACGGTGTCGAGTTGCACCATCACGCCGGATAACGGCGCCATCAACTCGATTCGTGCCATCCGCTGAGGAGCTTTCATATGAACGACTCCTTGTACCTTGACGATATGAGCTGAAACCGGCCTGAAATGAATCATAGGCAACGGCTTCATGATTCGCTGACCGAATGAATGCGCGTTCGCAAAAGCACGCCGTTTGTGCAGAGTCGTCCGCATTGATTCGGGTTCTGAAACGCCGGATTCCCGTTGGGGAGCACTGGCGGAAAAAAGCGCGCTATTGTTTCGCAGCAGTTCGATGGTTTCTAGAGACGACGCTCCAATTGCGTCGATCCGTCGCAGGCTTCGCTCCGCGATCCCATTAACCTTGTTAATTAGTAAATGCAAGCGAAAGGAGCGCGCATCATGATCTACCGCAACGAAGCTGAAGCTTATTGGGAGCCGCTATTAACGATCGCCCGCGACGAGCTCGGCATTGAATCATTCGATCCGATGGGCAAACCCAACGCCGACATACGCATGTGCCGCGTCGAGGACATCGGGCGGGCGCTCGAACGCGCCTATGATTTGGGTCTCCTGGTCGGACATACGGTGACGCGCGCCGAACGGGTGAATGGGCACTGCGTTTGAAGGTCGTCGTGATCGGTTCGTTCGCTGCCGTCGAAGCCGGCCGCAGCGGAGAATCGGCAAGCATGCCGAGGTCAAAACACGACATCTGTAAATAGCCAGAACACGACATTAGGATAAAGCCGCAACAAACCAAAAATACGCTAATTTGCATTATGTAAATCATGCCGCGCTAGGAAGCATGAGCCTGCACCAGGACGTCCCAGGGTGCGGGAGATGGAAAGATATCCTGCAGAAAGCCGACAAACGCTCTCACCGCCGGATTGCTGCGCCGGCTCTCGGGCCACACGGCATGCAGATGGAATCGGTCATAGGCGAACTCGTGCAGCACAGGTACGAGTTCGCGCCTTTGGACGTATGGCGCTGCGATATACGTCGTCGAAATTCCGATTCCGGCGCCTGCGGCCAGCGTCGCGGCAATCGCGTCGCTGACGTCGATAATCAAGGCCGACGCAGGCGAGAACTCAACGAGTTTGCCTCCCACGTCGAAAAGCCACGCGGCCTCCTGCCCCGTCGACTGATATCTGAAGTTCACGCAATCGTGCTGCAAGAGATCGTTCGGATGCTGCGGCACGCCTCGCTCCCGCAGATATTCAGGCGATGCGAACGCGCAAATCCGATGCGGTGCGAGACGGCGCGCGATCAACCGCGCGTCGCCGGGATTGCCGACTCGAATGGCGACATCCACGCCCTCCTCGATCAGATCGACGTAGCGATCGCTCAGGCGCACATCGACGGTCACTTTCGGATGCCGCCGGCGAAACGCCGGCAGTGCGGGCGCGAGGATGTTCACGCCGACGGGCAACGGCGCGGTCACCTTGAGCGTTCCGGCCGGCTCCGCGCGCGCAGCGGCGACGCCTTGCTCGATACCTTCCGCCTCGCGCAATAACCGTTGCGTGCGCTCCAGAAGATCCCGCCCCTCCGGCGTCAGCGTCAGCGAGCGCGTGGTCCGACTGAACAGCTTGAGTCCGAAGTGCTGCTCCAGCCGCTGGATGCTTTTGCTGATCGCCGATGGCGAAACGGATAGCGAACGCGCGGCGGCCGTATAGCTGCCAAGGGATGCGGCGCGCGCGAATGCGATCAGCCCAGTCAATCTTTCGATAGCGATTTGTTCCATGATGGCATCATTAAAGCGAATTGCTGCCCAATTATCAATCCAGGTTTCGCGAATTAACCTTCTCCCATCGACGCCAAACCGGCGAAGTCAAAAAGGAGAAGGACATGAACGCGAATACGAAAACGCAGGACGCACAGGCGGCAGCAGTCGCTCACCACGCACTCGCAGGCAAGACGGCACTCATTTTCGGCGGCACGTCGGGCATCGGGCTCGATGCGGCTCTTCAGGCGAAACGGGCGGGCGCGGCGGTCGTCGTGGTCGGGCGATCGGCGGATACGGCGCAACGCGTCGCCGCGCAGCATGGCTTCGCCGGATGGCGCGCGGCCGACGTGACCGACGCCGACGCTCTGCAGCAGGCGGTAAGCGACATTCCGAAGGTCGATCATCTGGTTCTGCTGACCGGCACCTTCGTCGCAGGGACGGTGCGCGAGGCCCACGTAGCGCATTTGCGGATCGCGTTCGAGGAACGCATCTGGGCGGCCGTGCACGTCATTCGCGCCCTGGGAGACCGCTTGAGCGCCGATGGCTCGATCACGTTCATCTCGGGCAGTCTCGCCGACCGTCCGAACGCCTACGGCACCGCAGTGCTCGCGGCGGCGTCGGCGGCTATGGAAGCGCTCGCGCGCGGCCTGGCCCTCGAACTGGCGCCGGTGCGCGTCAACACGCTGTCGCCCGGTCCGATCGACACGCCGATTCTGCGCAAGGCGCTCGGTGACGCGCGCGATACGGTCGTGTCGAATATGGAGAAAACCTTGCCGCTGCATCGTCTCGGCACCGCCAGCGAAGCCGGCGCGGGCGTGGTGTTCCTGATGACCAATGGCTTCATGAACGGAGCGACGCTCAACGTCGATGGCGGCGCGCGCCTCGTGTAACCGCAAAAGCCAACGGAGAAAGCCATGACCACGCTTTTCGACCCGATCCGGCTGGGCGACATCGAAGCGCCCAATCGCATCTTCATGGCACCTATGACTCGCGCGCGGGGTACGCGGTATCACTTGCCGACGACGATCATGGCGCAGTATTACGCCCAGCGCGCGAGCGCCGGACTCATAATCAGCGAAGCGATCGGTATCGCGCAGCAGGGGTTGGGATGGCCCTTCGCAACGGGCCTCTGGTCCGACGAACAGGTTGCAGGCTGGCTGCGCGTAACCGACGCCGTGCACTCGGCCGGCGGGCGCATCATCGCGCAGCTTTGGCACATGGGCCGCACCGTGCATCCCAGCTTCAATGGCGGCGCGCAGCCGTTATCGGCTTCGGGCACGACCGCGCCGGGACACGCGCATACCTATAGCGGCAAGCAGCCCCATGTCGCGGGCAGACCCATGCGCGCAGACGAAGTGCCCGCACTGCTCGACGATTTTCGCCGCGCTACGCGAAATGCCTTGCGCGCGGGATTCGATGGCGTGCAGGTGCACGCCGCCAACGGCTATCTGATCGATGAGTTCTTGCGCGACGGCACCAACTTGCGGGACGACGCCTACGGCGGCAGCATCGAAAATCGCGTCCGGCTGCTCAGGGAAGTCACGCAGGCCGTGATCGGGATAGCCGGCGCTGGCCGCACCGGAGTACGGCTCACGCCCAACGGCACGGACCAGGGCGTGCGCGACAGTGATCCGGAGCCCGTTTTTGTCGCTGCGGCTCGGACACTATCGGCGCTCGGCGTCGCGCATCTTGAACTTCGCGAGCCGCCGATGAACGGGATTTTGGCACTTCCGACCGGCCGCCCTTCGCGCCTGCCATCAGGAAGGCATTCGCAGACGTGTCCATCCTCAATTCGGACTACGGTCTCGATCGTGCGGCGGCGGCTATCTCCAGCGACGAGGCGGACGCATCGCCTTTGGCCGGCCGTTCATCGCAAATCCCGATTTGCCGCAGCGCTTTAGCGCAGGCGCTCCGCTGGCGGCCGATAAGGGCGTGTTGTGGTTCACGCAAGGGCCGGAGGGCTATCTCGACTACCCCGCTTTCGCCTGAACCGACGTTCACCGAGCCGTTCAAAGGAATGCAGCCTGATAGACCTTCGGTGTCACGCCAGTTTGTTGCTTGAACACGCGCGTAAAGTGCGACTGGTCCGCGAAGCCTGTTCGCGCGCCAACCTCCGAAAGGGATATGCCTTGACGAAGCATCGGCATCGCATTGCGTACGCGCGTCTGCTGCTGAAAGGCATGCGGACTCAGTCCCGTCTCGCGGACAAAGGCGCGCAGCAGGACAAAGGGCGTGACGTCGAACTCCGACGCGAGCGTCGACAAGGTCAACCTCGCATCCAAGTCCTGGCGCAGCCGGCGCTTTACCGTGCGCACGAGAGCCGGCTCGCTGCGCACGGCGGGCAAGCGCGCCGAGCGGCCCGCGTGCAGACCACATAACCCAATGACCGCGCAAGCCAGCGCTTCACTGCGCTTGAAGGGGTCGTCGTCCACCTCGGAACACCAGTTTATGCCGTAGAGATTGCGTGACAGTTGAGCGTCGATGATGAACGGGCTCGCGACGTCGAACCGGTCGCGCCGAGGAATGCCGAGCCGGTCACAGTAGGCGGCCAGCGCCGCGGGTTGCACATGTTCGACGCGCATTTTCCACTGGCCGTCTCCTGCCGCGGCGCCGGAATGCACGACATCGGCATCGATGACGATCACGTCGCCGGGGCGGCATATGCGACGCTGGTCCCGCACCTCGACCGCCAAAGCCCCGCCGGTGATCACCGCGAGGCAGTGCGTGTCGTGCGCGTGCGGAGGATACCGGTGGCCGACGAACCGGCCCTTGAGCATGACGGCGTCCATGACGTCTGGCGCGCGCCAGAGCTTGACCGAATGCGTCGGCGCTTTAGCTTTCATGATCGGACGAATCGCGAAGTGGCCGGAACACGTCATCATAGTCCTCGAGCCGCGGCATCGGGATACGCGGTTGCTCGTCGAGTCGATCGATAAAGTCGCGCCAGCGGGCCATCGTGGCCGACCGCTGCTCGTCGGTGCAGTACGGAACGTGCCACGCAAAGAACGGCTCGAGCACCTCGAAGCCCACATATCCCAACGTACCTTGCAGCAGATGGCGCAACATGCCGCCCGCAAGTTCGCCGTGGATACCCTGCTCACCGAACATGTGCTCCCGGCCGCCCAGCGTCACGCCGACCACCGCGCGCTTGCCGACCATGCCACCACGGCCATAAATGCGCTTTCCGCCGTACAGCGCGCCCGACAGGAAACAGCGGTCGATCCATCCCTTGATCAGCGCAGGCACCGAAAACCAGTAGAGGGGAAACACCAGCATGAGCGTATCGCTCGCGAGAAGCGCGTCGACCTCGCGCCGGACGCCGGACGCAAGCGTGTCGTGCACAAGCGCGTGGCGCTGCTCCAATGAATAGACAAGGTAGTCGACGTTTGCACGTTCGGCGAACTCGCTGGCACGAGCCACCGGGTCGAAGTCTAGTGCGTACAGGTCCGAAAAACTCACGTCGTCGCCACGCAACTCCATCAGGCGTCGGGCCTCGTGGGCCATTGCCGTGCAGAAGGAGCGCGGTTCCGGGTGGGCATGGACGACGTGAACTTTAGCCATGAGCGGTCGATGTCGAGGTGAGCGCCGGGATGAAGGTGTTCAGATGAGCGAGCTCGTTTTCGATTGCCTCTCGCGTCGACGAAGTGGCGCCCTCCAACAACAAGCGTCGCGTGGCCTGCAGCGCGCCCGGCGGTTTGGCGGCGAGGCACATGGCGTATTCGTTAGCCGCGTCGCGCACATTCGCGTCGGGTACGAGGCGCGAGACGAATCCATGCAGAAGGGCTTCGTCCGCGGCAATCGCGCGGCCGCTCAACAGCCAGTCGCGCGCCGTCAGATCGCCCACGCGGCGGGCCAGCAATGCCGTTGCGCCCGCTTCGGGAACGATGCCGAGATCGGCAAACGAAAAGCGGAACATCGCGCTCTCGCCGGCGACTACCCAGTCGGCGTGAAGTAGCATCGTGGCGCCGAATCCCACGGCCGGGCCATTGACCGCCGCCAGCAGCGGTTTCGTTTGCTCCGAAAACGCGCGGATGCAGCGTCTGACCACGCCGTCGGCGGGCTGTGGCCAGAGCGTTTTGAACGCGGCAGTGTCGTGGCCCGCGCAGAAGCTATCGGCGGTTCCGTGCAGCAGGACGCAATGCACGCGCATGTCGGACTGCGTCTGCTGCAGAGCATCGGCCAGTGCGGCGAACATCGCGGCATCGAGCGCGTTGCGCTTCTCAGGGCGGTCGATTCCGATGGACCCGATCCGTCCATCGAGTTGTGTCGTTATATTCGCTTTCATCATGCGAACAGCGAGAAACCACCGACGAGTTTGCCGATCCGGTTCTTCGAGCCGACCAGACCGATCGCCAGATATTGAAGCGATTCTTCGGGATGAGCCAGGACGGCATCGAGAAACGCGTTGTAGTCCGTGGTTGCCTGTCCTTGCACGGGAAAGCCCACGACGTCGCAATGCGCCAGCGACCGTTGACGCAATTCGCTCAATTGAAGCGATGTGGCCCTGAGCACCGGAATGCCGATAGGAATGAGTCCCGGATGTACCGCGCCATCGCGCCCGCGCAATGGCGCCCCGACGAGACGGCTGTGACGCTGGCCCAGCGTAAACGCCACGACTGCGGCTGCGTTGGACGCTTTCCCCGGCGGCAGCAATTCGTCCACGACGATGACACAACGCTCCGGCTTTTGCGTGGCTTCCGGTTCGTTGGACGTGCGAGTCTCGGTTTGCGAAAACACTGCCTCTCTCCAAAAAATAGTGATGGAGACAATGCTATGAGTTCCATTTCCAAAAGTATTGGACGATTTTGCAGCGGGTCGATGTAAGGCAATCGGACTGCACCGAAGCGCAACATCGAAACAAACGGCCTCGACAGTCGCTTGAGCCAGGCTTGCCACCTTGTCCTTCCTCGGCCTGGCAAGCGTCCTGGCCTATTCGGGCATCGGGCAATGCCCTGGTCCGCCTCGCTTGGCCGCAGTCGACCCTAACAGCCCTTGGCGTTTGCAAACATCGATGTCGACAGACCGGACCATTTCGGACATCGGTCACATTCTTTGCCTCATTCACGCATAGCGCCATTCGAAGCCTTCCGCGGTTCGCGTGACGGTTCCCGCCGACGTCTCGGCGAAATGCGCGGCGAATATCGTCGCGCCCGTATCCGCTGCATGCGCGAGCAGACGCGCTCGCGATGCACGCGCCTGCTGCTGGTCGAGACAGAACATCGAATTCCATTCCGGTCGATGCACCTGCACGGCGCTGTGCATCACGTCGCCGGAAAAGAGCGCCGTTTCGCCGCGCGAGCAGATTTCGATCGCCATGTGCCCGATGCTGTGGCCGAAGGTCGGCATGAAGCGGATGCCGTCGAGAATCTCTTCGCCCTCGTCCGGTACGACGCGCGCCTGACCCGATTCGATCACCGGCAGCACGCTGTCCTCGAACACCATACGACGCGATTCGCCTTCCGGCATGAAAAAGGAATCGCGTTCGCGCTCGCCGAAGACGTACGTCGCGTTCGGGAACACGAGCGCCCAGCGGCCATCTTGCCAATGCGTATTCCAGCCGACGTGATCGACATGCAAATGCGTGAGCAGCACGTAATCGATCTTCTCCCGCGCGAAGCCCGCTGATTCGAGCCGTTTCATCACGGGGTTATCGAGCTTGTCGAATAGCGCGCTGAATGGCCGCGACTTGCCGTTGCCGATTCCCGTATCGACGACGAGCGTCATGCCGTCGATTTCGACCAACCAGAGATGGGTCTTCAACTGCACGCGCGCATTGGCGAGGTCGAGCGTGTCGGTGGCGAAGCGCTCGCCGAGCGCTCGCCCGTCCTCGGCCGTCCACGCGGGAAACAGCCGGTCCGGTGCGAGCGCGAAGCACGTTTCATCGACGCGCGTGATGGTCGCCGCGCCGACATGATGCACTTGAGATGCGGATGTCATGGCGTCCGTTCTCCTGGTTTCAATGTGAGTTCGCAGCGCTCACCCGGCGAGTCGCCAATGCGTACAGAATCACGCTGATGAATGCCGAGGCGCCGCCGACGATCGCAAGCGACATGCCGAGGCTGGCGCCGGTCGCTCCGAGCCGCTCGTTCAGATAGCCGACCGACAGCGGACCCACGCCGCCGCTAATCGCATTCGTCATGAACACGAGCAGAGCCAGCGAACGGCCCCGCATGCGGTTCGGCACGGCAATCTGCAGCGGCACGGGCGCGAGTCCCATCGCGATACTGGCAGTCAATGCGCTGATGCCATAGAGCACGATGGCAAGCTCGCTGCTGGCGACGAGCGGCATGGCGACGGCGGCGGGCATCAGCAACGCAACGGCGCACGCGGAGAAGCCGAGCACCTTGCGCAACGCGGTGTCGTCGGTGACGCGCGTCGAAAGCAGGCCCGCGCATGCAACCCCCAGCATGCCGCCGATCATGTACGCGGGCGCGGCCATCTGTCCGACGACTTTCGGTGCGAGCTGAAAATGCCGCATCAGCAAGGTCGGAAACCACGCGGCGTGCGAATAGAACAGCGTGATCAACGCAACGTAGGCCGCGAAGTAAGGCAGGCAGAAGCGATTGCGCACGAACAGTTCGGCGAGCACGTCGCGCAGCGAAGGCATCTCGTCGTGCCTGCGCGCGCGCTGCATGTCCGCCTCGCGTCTCGCCGGTTCGCGGACCGTGAACGCCACGAGCGCCGCCAAAAGCAGACCGGGCAAGCCGACCGCAACGAACACCGCTTGCCACGGCTCAAAGCCTCGCGCGAGGAGCCATGCGTTGCCATCGCCCGTCGCCGCCGCCGAGAGCAACATGCCGCCGCCAAACAGCGCAGCGCCGCCGCCGACATACGGCCCGAGCATGAAGACACTGCTCGCGCGCGCCACGCGGCGCGGCGGAAAGATGTCACTGAAAATCGACAGCGCGGCGGGACTCAGCGCGGCCTCGGCGACAGCCGTGCCCGCACGCGCAAGGAGCAGTTCCGTGAAATTGGTCGCGAAGCCGCACGCCGCCGTCGATATCGCCCAGATGGCGATGCACGCGGCGATCAGCTTGACGCGATTTCCCCGATCGACGAGGCGCGCGACGAACACACCCGCCGTTGCGTAGCACATCGTGAACGAAAACCCTTGCAGCAAGCCGATTTGCGTATCGGAGAGCGCAAGCGACTGCTTGATCGGCTGCACGAGAATGCTGACGACCTGGCGGTCCAGATAAGAAAACGCAAAGCAGACGAAGAACAGCAGCACGATATACACGGGATGGCGCACGCTGTCGTAGGGCGTGATGCGTGCGGCGTCGGCGACGGGCCGGCTCGAAACGGGGTGATCGCTCATATGCGGTCTCCGGGGTTGATGGACCGGCTCAATCGGCGTGGGTTTCGGAAGCGAGCAGCGCGATGCAGTCGCCTGGTTCGACGCGCGCGAAAGTCCGCATGCACATCACGATGCCGTCGCCACGGAACGCGATATCGAGCGGTGCTTGCCACGGGCGATGCGGATCGAACAGGCGTCCGGCCAGTTGACCTCCGCGCACCTGATCGCCAAGCTTGAACGCCGGTTCGAAGACACCGGCAAGCGGCGAGTACACGTAATGACGCGCGCCTTCGACTCGCAGGAAGCGCGTCTTGCGGGGTGCCGCGGTATCGGCGTCCGGGATCACGCCGAGCCGCTGCAACACGCGCTGCAAGCCGCTCTCGACAATCCCGAGATTCGCGGCATCGCAGCCGGCGTGTCCGCCGAATTCGCCGCACAGAAAGAGCTTGCCGTGACGTTCGGCAGCCGCTGCCATCGTGCGGTCCTCGCCGAGCAGGTCCATGATCATCGTGTTCGGCGCGCCGAATTCGCGCACGAGGTCCATGTACAGCGCGCGCCGTTCGCGTTCGGCGGGCGGCGATGCAAGCAGTGTCGGCGCATGATCGAACGATGCGCCGCCCGCATGCAGGTCTATCGCGACGTCGGCGCGCGGCAGCAGTTCGGTTTCCACGTAGTGCGCGATCATCTCCGTCGGCTGGCCGTTGCGCGCGCCGGGGAACACGCGGTTCAGGTTGCCGCGATCGATCGGCGACGTGCGCGTGCCGTTGATGAATGCGGGGAAGTTCAGCGCGGGAATCACGATCAGGCGGCCACGTATCGTCATGGACTGCATGCGCTGCATCAGCTTCATCAGCGCGACGGGGCCTTCGTACTCGTCACCGTGATTGCCGCCCGTCAGCAGGAGGGTCGGGCCCGCGCCCGCGCCGGCATTGAGCACGGCGAGCGGAATGGGGACGTGTCCGTATGCCGAGCGGTCGTGCGAATACGGCAGACGCAACGTGCCCGTCTGAAAGCCCGTGCGTTCGAAGTCGATATCGGTAGCGATGAGAGAAGCGGATGTGGACATGGCGCGATCGGTAAAGAGCTTGGGGTGTCTTTACTATCGGCGACGAAAAAGCGTGCGGCCAATGCCGTTTTCTGCGGCGGGCGATGCCTGCGAGGCATCACCCGCCGGGCCGTCGAGCCGCTAGGCCAGCAGTTCGACGAAACGCTTCAGCGCGGGATTGGCCTCCTGCGCGACGAAACAGAATTCGAGCGGCAAAGGCACGGAGAGATCGCGCAATTCGACAAAGCGCACCCGGGCGGGCGGCCGGTCGCGATTCGCGGCATTGACGATGGCCGCGCCCATTCCCGCCGATACCAGCGAGAGAATCGCCGTTTCCGTCGATGCTTCCTGGCGGATATCGAGCGTGAGCCCCCGTTCGGCGCACGCTGCAAGCAGGCGGTCGTAATACGCGGGATAGACGCGGCGCGGAAACGCGATGAACGGCTTGCCGGCGAGTTCTCGCGCATCGACGGCGCCCGCGCTGCCTTGCTGCCACGATTCCGGCACCGCCAGCACGACGTTCTGGTCGAGCACATGCACGCTCGCGATGCCTTCGGGCAGCGCGCCGAAGCGATAGGCAAAACCGCCGTCGAGCCGCCCCGCAGCCAATGCATCGAGCTGTTCGGGCGTGTTCATCGGCGTGAGTTCGAGTGCGACATCCGGCGCGGCCTGTTCGAAGGCGCTCAGCGCGCGCGAAACGATGCCGCTCCACGCAGCGTTTTCGACGAACCCGATACGCAGATGCCCTTGCACGCCGGATGCGATGCGGCGCGCGAGCCGGTTCGCGGCATCGACGCGCCCGAGAATGCCGCGCGCTTCCGAAAGATACGCCTCGCCCGCCGGCGTCAGCTTCAGGCCGCGCGGCGTTCGCTCGAACAGCGTTGCGCCGATGGCGTCTTCGAGATCCTGAACCTGCCGGGATATCGCCGGTTGCGTCACGTGCAGGTGCTCTGATGCGGCCCGCACGCTGCGCAACTCGGCGACAGCGATGAAATAGCGAAGATGCCGAAGCTCCATGTCCTTTCCTGCGCGATCGGAGTGTCCAGTTGCCAGCACTCACTGCAATGATCTTGACATGCTTCGGTGCCGGAGCAAAGGCTTCCATCGAAGGACAAGTGGTGCGCCAATGGTCATTCCCCGCTCAACGATAGGTGCAAAGCCGGACGACATCTCTTGGAGGTTCCCGAGCGTACAGGGTCCAGTTCGTCGCGTGCTTAAGCCTTCGTCGTTGGTTGGACCGGCACTCGCGCCACCGGAATGGGCACCGGCCGCTTAAGCTGATGATGTGCCGCACACAGCATGGCATCCAAACGATGCGTGGTTTCGACCTCACGACGCCGGAGGGCGGGCATTCGTAACGTTACGGCGGCCGTCTCATCTCCGCCCAGACCGGCACGGTCAGAAAACTTGTCTGGGTGGCTGGAACTGGCCGGTTGCCGAAGATCGCGATAATAGCGAGGACGTCAGCGTCGGCAATGGCAGGGACTTCGAACCGCCACACTGTGCTGAACTTCCAGCGGACCGCGACCTCGCTCGCGGCTACTCAGGCATCGAACGGATCTTCAAAGGCAGACGATGCCGCCCCTCACCCAACGAACGGCAACTTCCGATCGCGCGCCTCCGTCAACATCGACACGGTAATCTTGCGCACCTCCAGCTTGCTTTGAGTGATATGCGCGCGCAGCAGCATGGCCGCTTCGCCGTACTTGCCGCGATCGATGAAGCGCAGCATCTTCGCGTGCTCATCGTAGGTCGCGCTCGTGCGATGCGGCTTCAGGAAATCCAGCCGCCGCACAATCCGGATGCGCTCCGTTACTTCGTTATGCACGCGCAGCATCTCGCCATTGCCGCTCGCGCGCACGAGTCCGCGATGAAAGTCCTCGTCCATGCCGAACATCAAGACCGGATCGCTCTGCTGCGCATCGGGCGACACGCACCAGACCGATTTCAGGGCATCGATCTCCGGATGCGGCGGCGCGGTGCTCGCCAGTTTGTCGAGTGACGCGGTCTCCAGCACGATGCGCAAGTCATACAATTGATCGAGCTGCGCGAAGTTGATCTCGGATACCTTCCAGCCACGCCTGAACCCGACTTCGAGATAGCCTTCACGCAGCAAGCGAAACAGCGCGTCGCGCATCGGCGTACGGGACACCCCGTAGTATTGCGCGATGTCGGTCTCCGAGAAGCGATCGCCCGGAAACAGGCGAAAGCTGAAGATGTCTCGCTTTAACCGCTGATAAACCTGCTCGGCAAGCGGATTGGCGCTCTGAATGGCGCGCACGCCGCTGCTGTCCGTAAGTTTGGGCGAGTTGATTCGCTGTCTCCGGCTAATGCCTCTTTCAGGGCGTTTCGATCAGGCTCACATGCGCCGCGACGATGGTCCATCCCGCGAACGCATTCGATGCATCGCCGATGCGCGCCCATGTCTGCATCTGACGTCCAAGCAAAGGCGTCGCGTCGCTTTTGAACTCGGTGCTCACGCAGGCGTAGTCCGCGCCGAACGTCGTCACCACCGTTCGATGCAAACGCCGCGAACGCGGCACCGGCGCGCACGTCTCACGCCAGCGGCGGATTTCATCGCCGCCATGCTGCACTTCCGCGATGCCATATCGTACCGTTTCAGGCGCGTGCCAGAACAGCACGTTCATGGTTTCGACATCGTTATCCACGAGCGCCTTTTCATAGGCGATAAACGCGCGCTCGACTTCGGCCACCGTTTCGGGACGATTCACTTCCATCAATTCTCCACCAGGTCAGCGAGCGTAGCCGTCCATCCGACGATGCCGCCCTGCGAGCGAATCATCTCGATGGTCGCGGTCTTGAACGCCGGAATGTAGCTTGCCGTCGCGTCTTCGATCAGCACGCATTCGTAGCCGCGATCGTTCGCTTCGCGAATGCTCGTCTGCACGCAGACTTCGGTCGTGACGCCCGCGAACACGAGATGCGTGATGCCGCGTCGCGCGAGTTCCTCGTCGAGACGCGTCGCATAGAACGCGCCTTTGCCGGGCTTGTCGATGACGATCTCGCCTGCGATGGGCGCGACCGCGTCGACGATGGCGTTGCCCGGTTCTCCGCGCACGAGGATGCGACCCATCGGTCCCATATCGCCGATGCGCGCCCGCGGTGCGCCGCGCAGCCGCTTTGCATCGGGACAATCGGAGAGATCGGGCGCATGAGATTCGCGCGTATGCACGACGAGCCAGCCGCGATCGCGCGCATGGTCGAGCAGATGCGCGACAGTCGGCACGATCGACGCAAGCAGCGACACATCGTTGCCGAGCGCTTCGCCGAAGCCGCCCGGCTCGACGAAATCGCGCTGCATGTCGATCACGATCAGCGCCGTATGCGCCGCATCGAATGTGAAAGGCGATGGTTGAGCGCGCGTCAGAGTAAGCATCGCATCAGCCCTCGTATCGGCGTTCGGGTCTCGGAAAACCGCATGACGTCCCGTCCTTTACGACGACTTCGTGATCCCAGGGCAAACGATATTCGCCACGCACCATGTCCTGCATGAACGTGTACGGACAATCCTGCGCACCGCCCTTCACGGCCACATAACCACGATGCCCGAACTGATAGATGTTGTTCTCCACGCCCCAGTGAATGCGTGCTTCGCGCACGAGATCCGGGCGCATCTCACACGTGATGATTTCATCCGGGCGATGACTGCCTTCGACCATCACGGTGCCGTCGAAATCGCAGAACATGCCTTCGCCCATCGAGTCGAACGTGCCGTCGCTGCCGCACAGACACACGCTCGCGGTCTGCGCGAGGTTCTGGAATGCGTTCGATTGATTCGTGATCGTCCATGCATGGCGAATAGGCGCGGTGTAGCCCGCTGTACGCAAGATGATTTCCGCGCCCTTGTAAGCGGCCTCGCGCGCCATCTCCGGAAACATGCCGTCATGACAGATGATGAGCGACAGCTTCGCCCCCTTCGGCCCGATACACACCGGCACGCCGAGATTGCCCGGCTCCCACGGCTCGACCGGCACCCAGGGATGCAGCTTGCGATAGTAGAGCTGCACCTCGCCCCGATCGTCGATGATGATCCCGCTGTTATAGGGATTGCCGCCCGGATTGCGCTCCATGATGGAGAAACATCCCCAGATGCGATGCTCGATGCACGCCGCCTTGAACGCCGCCACTTCGGGCCCGTCGAGCGAACACATGATGGCATCGTTCGTATCCATCGAGAGCCCGTGCAGCATGTATTCGGGGAATACGACGAGATCCATCGACGGGTTATTGCGGCGTGCCTTGCCGATCAGTTCGACGATGCGCCCCGTCTGCGCGGCCAGTTGTTCCGGCGTGGCGACATCGGGATTCTGCAACTGCACGAGACCCACGACGATGCCTTGCGGCGACTTGTTCAATCCACCGAGACCGCTTGAACTCATTCTTCCTTGCTCCCTTATGCGTGAACGGCGAGCGGCTCAGATGTATCGGCCGCGGCGCTTTCGACATGACCCGCCATGTGTCTTCCCAACGCGACGCGATCCGCGCCGCTCGCAGCCGTCTCGTGCACCAGCCGCCCTTCCGCCATCACCGCGATGCGATCCGCCAGTTCCAGCAGTTCATCGAGGTCTTCGCTGACGAGCAGCACGGCAGCGCCCGCATCGCGCGCAGCGAGAATGCGCGCATGAATATCCGCGACCGATGCGAAATCGAGCCCGAAAACGGGGTTCGCGACGATCAGCACATTCACCGCTTGCCCCAGCTCGCGCGCAAGCACGGCGCGCTGCACATTGCCGCCCGACAGCGTGCCGATGGCGCGTGCCGGCACCGGCGGCTTGACGTTGAATTCGGCGATGAGACGTTCGGCGCGCTCGCGCATCGCGCGGCGATCGAGACGCCAGCCGTGGCGCTTCATCGGCGCGCGGTCGAAGTCGCGCAAGGCGAAGTTATCCTCGATGCTCATGTTCGCGACGCACGCGTTGCGCAGCGGTTCTTCGGGCAACGCAAACACGCGCAGCCGCGTCATCTCCTCACGCGTCGCGCGGTACGGCGCGCCATGCATACGCATCTCTCCGCCATGCACGCGGCGCTGGCCGACGAGCGCCTCGATCAGTTCCTTCTGTCCATTGCCCGATACGCCCGCGATGCCAAGTATCTCGCCCGACTTCACGCTCAGCGAAACGTCACGCACCGCCCGATGTCCACGATCGTCGATGACGTTGAGGCTCGAAAGCGCGAGACGTACCGGCGCATTCGCATCGAGCGGCTTGCGTTCGGGCCGCGTCTCAGCGAGCTCGGGATCGTCCTTCTTCGATGCTTCACCGCCCATCATCCACGCGGCCAGCCTGTCGCGGCTCGTCTGCGCGACCGCGCTCGTGCCGACGAGCTTGCCTTTGCGCAACACGGTGACATCGTCTGCGTAAGCCATCACTTCGCGGAACTTGTGCGTGATCATCAGCACCGTGAGTTCGCCGCGCGTGGCGAGCTCGCGCATCAGGCCGAGCACTTCGTCGGCTTCCTGCGGCGTGAGTACCGATGTGGGTTCATCGAGAATCAGGAAACGCTGCTGCAAATAGAGCTGTTTCAGGATTTCGAGCTTCTGCTTTTCTCCTGCGGCGAGAGCGGAAACGGGCGCATCGAGCGGCAGGCGAAAGGGCATGGAACGCATGAAGGCATCGAGCGCGGCGCCTTCCTTCGGCCAGTCGATCTTCCATGGCAATCGTCCGCGTGCGAGCAGCAAGTTCTCTTCGACCGACAAGCCCGCCGCCAGCGTGAAATGCTGATACACCATGCCGATGCCGAGCGCTTGCGCATCGCGCGGCGAGGCGATCTTCACCTGCCGCGTATCCGCGACGATCTCGCCGTCATCGAGCACGCCATAGCCGACAAGCCCTTTGACGAGCGTGCTCTTGCCCGCGCCGTTTTCGCCGAGCAGCGCATGCACGGTGCCCGCGCGCACCTTGAGCGTCACGTCGTCGAGCGCGGTGAACGCGCCGAAGCGCTTGGTCGCGCCGAGCACTTCCACGCTCATCGCTTTGGTCGGGGCGTTCATGGTCAGCGTCCCAAGGTTGCGAGCAAGGCCTTCGAATCCGATACCGTGCCGAACACGCCGCCCTGCATCAGCACCATGTTGAGCGCAGCGTCGTGATTGCCCTGATCGGTCGCGCCGCAGCAGTCCGCGAGGATGGTGCATTCGAAGCCGCGATCGTTCGCTTCGCGCATCGTCGTGTGGACGCAGACATCGGTCGTGATGCCCGTCAACACCAGATTCACGATGCCGCGCGTACGCAATACCATTTCGAGGTCCGTCGCGCAGAACGAGCCTTTGCCGGGCTTGTCGATGACGATCTCGCCTTCGATGGGCTTCAGTTCGTCGATGATCTCCCAGCCCGGTTCACCGCGCACGAGTATCTTGCCGCAAGGCCCGTCGTCGCCGATGCCGACGCCGTTCGTTCCCGCACGGCGGCTTCTCCATCGCTTGTTGGCGGGCAAGTCCGACAGATCGGGCCGATGCCCTTCGCGTGTATGAATGATCGTGAAGCCTTGTTCGCGCATCAGCGTGAGCACGTTCCTGATCGGTTCGATCGGCGCGCGCGTCATCGACAGGTCATAGCCCATCTTGTCGACATAACCGCCGATGCCGCAGAAATCCGTCTGCATGTCGATAATGACGAGCGCGGTGTTGTCCGGCCGCAGATTGCCGTCGTAAGGCCACGGATAGGGACGTGCTTCGATGAAGCGGCTCATGTGTTTGGCTCCGTGAGAGTGGCGTTCAGCGCGTGAGACTGAGCTCGCCGGGCGCGCCCGCGAGCGTGCGGTCGGGACGGCAATTGATCATCATGATGACGAGCGTGAGCACGTAGGGCGCGGCGTTGAAGAGGTAGTAACCGCTCGTCACGCCGATGGCCTGCAACGCAGGGCCGAGCGCCCCCGCCGCGCCGAAGATCAGCGCGGCCCACAGGCACCGCAACGGCTGCCAGCGCGCGAAGATGACGAGCGCGACGGCCATCAGACCTTGTCCGCTCGACAGGCCTTCGTTCCAGCTTCCCGGATACACCAGCGACAGATACGCGCCGCCCACGCCCGCGAAGAATCCGCCGACCGTCGTCGCGAGAATGCGCACCCGCGTGATCGGATAACCCATCGCGCGGGCGCTTTCCGCGTTCTCGCCGACGAGACGCAAAGCCATGCCCCAGCGCGTATGACGCAAGCCCCATTGCAGCGCGAATGCCAGCGCCACGCCGATGATGAAGAGCGGATTGACATGCAGCGCGTTATGCAACTGCGGCGACGATGCCCATGAGCCGAAGTCGAGCGATGACAACATCGGCGCTTGCGGTTCGATGAACGGCTTGCCGAGATAGAACGCGAGGCCGGTGCCGACGAGCATCAGCGCAATGCCGAACGCGATGTCCGACACGCGCGGCAATGAGCACACGAGGCCGTGCAGACAGCCGAGCAGCAAGCCGGCGCAGCCGGCCGCGAGCACGCCGAGCCACGGCGAGCCGGAAAGATACGCGGCGGCGTAACCGGTCATCGCACCGGATACGAGAATGCCTTCGAGGCCGAGATTGACGCGCCCGCCCTTCTCCGTCAGACATTCGCCGATGCTCACGAACAGATACGGCGTGCTCACGCGAACGGCGCCCGCGAACAGCGACAGCAGCACGGCGACGGGTGAATGTGCATCAAACATGAGTGCCCTCCAGTCGAACCGGCGAATGCGCGACCGACATCGCCTGCAGCCTGATGCGCCATGCCTCGAGGCGGCCGCCCATCGCTTCCCACGCGAGCAGATTGGCGAATAGCAGGCCTTGCAGGACGAGCGTGGTGGCATCGGGCAAACCCAGGCGGCGCTGCAAGAGCGAACCGCTTGCTTCGATACCGCCGACGAGCACCGCGCACAGAATGATCGACAACGGGTTCTGACGCGCCGCGAACGCGACGAGAATCCCCGCATACCCGTAACCGGCGAGCAGCGATGCGTTCGCGCTGCCCTGCACCGCCGCGACTTCGAACATGCCCGCGAGACCGGCCGCCGCGCCGCCCATCGCGCAGGCTGCGATCGCGAGTTTGTTCACCGGCAGGCCGACGAGTTTCGCCGCATGGTTGTTGCCGCCCGCGATGCGCATCGCGAAGCCTTTGGTGCTGTGGCGCACGAACACCCACGCCGCGACGCATGCGAGCGCGCCCCAGAACAAGCCCCAATGCACATCGAGGCCGGGCAACGAACCGACGGCGAACGCATCGGGAACGGGCGGCGTCGAAGGCTTGTTGAGACTGGCGGGATCGCGCAACGGACCTTCGACGAGATGCTTGAACAGCGCAATCGCGATATACGACATCAACAGGCTGCTGATGGTCTCGTTCACGCCGCGCAGTTGGCGCATCGCGCCGACCGCGCCGATCCACACGCCGCCCGCGATCATGCCGGCGAGCGCCATCAACGGAGCGGCGATGAACCACGGCATCGCGGCGGGCACGACCGTCGCCACGACCGCCGATGCCAGTCCGCCGAGCGCCAGCGCGCCTTCGCCGCCGATCACGATCAAGCCGACCTGCGCGGGCAACGCGACGCACAACGCGGTGAGCATCAGCGGCGCGGCGCGCAGCAACGTGCTCTGCCACGCGAACGACGAGCCGAATGCGCCCTGCCCGATCAGCACGAGCGCATCGCCGGCCGGCTGGCCCTGCACGAGCAGGAACAGCGAAAACAGCAGCAGCGTGCCGATGAGCGCGCACAACGTCGGCAAAGCGGGCAACGCGCCCAGCGCCACGCGCGGTAACAGAGGATAAGAACGCATGACCGCTCCGCGAAGGTTTGAATCAGATCTGCCCGACGACGCCCGCGACGAGATAGTTCATGCTTTCGAGCTTGATATCCGTCTGCGCGTAAGCCGTGCCCGATGCAATGGCGCTGCCGCCCTTGTTGTCCTTCATCGGGCCTTTGAAGATCACGTAGTCGCCCGCCGCCATTTTCGATTTGATAGCGTCCGCATTCGACTTCGCGTCGGCGGTGACCTTCGCGCCGTAGGGCGACATCTTCACGAAGCCTTCTCTCAGGCCGCCGCGCAGGATGTTCGGCTGCGGCTTCGCGGTTTGCGCGTCCGTGACGAGTTCCTTGAAGGGCGTCGCCCAGTCCCACTCCGCGCCCGTCAGATAACCCTTCGGCGCAAGCGCAGCCTGACTCGCGTGATAACCGCAACTCATCGCGCCGCGTTTCTCCGCCGTTTCGATGACGACCTTCGGGCCATCGACGTGACAGGTCAGCACGTCGCATCCCTGATCGACGAGACTGTTGGCCGCTTCGGCTTCCTTGACCGGCATCGACCAGTCGCCGGTGAAGATGACGTGCGTGGTGATCGAAGGATCCACCGATTGCGCGCCGAGCGTGAATGCGTTGATATTGCGCAGCACTTGCGGAATCGGCTTGGCGGCGACGAAGCCGAGCTTCTTGCTCTTGCTCGCGTGTCCCGCGACGACGCCGTTGAGATACTGACATTCATCGATATAGCCGAAGTAGCTCGCGATATTCGGCGGATTGCCCTGCTTCCACAAACCGCCGCAATGCGCGAAGCGGACCTTCGGGTACTTCGCGGCCATCTTGAGCACGTGCGGATCGAAGTAACCGAACGAGGTCGCGAAGATGAGCGTCGCGCCGTCCTGTTCGATCATCGCTTCCATCGTCTTTTGCACGGCGACGGTCTCGGGCACGTTCTCTTCCTCGACCACCTTCACGCCCGGCATCTTCTTGATGATCGCCGCGGCCTGCGCCTGCGCCTGGTTATAGCCGTAATCGCCCTTCGCGCCGACATAGATCACGCCGACGGTGAGATTGCTTGCGCCGAAGGCGAGGTCGAACGGCAGCGCGCTGCCGAGCGCGAGTGCGCCCGCGCCTTTGATGAACTGGCGGCGATTGGTCATGACGTAGCTTCCTGTTTGAGTTGATCGCTGGATGATGAGACGAGGCTGTGCCGGTACGCGCGCCAGCCGCCGAACGACGTGATGTCGCGTGCGCCGCTTTCAGGCGCGACGGCGGCGGGTTCGCAGATGAACCCTTTGACGATGCGGCCATCGGCGGTCGTGACCGTGCCGATGCCGAGCGGCGCGGGAATCGCCGCGACGAATGCGCCGAAGGTCCGCACGGGCATGTCCCATAACTCGATGGCGATCGAGGTGCCATCGTTTCGGGTACGCACAAGTCCGGGCTTCGGCGGCTGGGTATCGGCCAATGCGTAGAGCCGGTAATGCGGCGACGTCACCGTTTCCTCGATGAACCGCGCGCCCGCCTGCTTCATCTGCCATTCGAGCGGCATGTTGCGCAGATGTGCGCCGACGACGGCCAGCGTGACGCTCGGCTCCTGAAGCGGCAGCGGATCGATGTCTGCATCGATAAGCGCCTGAAACTTTGCACCGAGCACCGCGAGCCGCTGATCCGCGCCCGACGGGCCGATCAGCGTGATGCCCGCGGGCAGACCATCGGCGCGCGGCAGACCCGGCACGGCAAGCGCGCACAGATCGAGCAGATTGACGAAATTCGTGTAGATGCCGAGACGGCTGTTCACTTCGACCGGTTTCGCCTGCACCTCCGCGATGGTCGGATGCGTCGGCGTCGTGGGCACGATCAGGATGTCGATGTCGTCGAACAGCGCTTCCGCCTCGCGCTTGAGCAGCATGAGCTCGTATTGCGCGTCGTAGGCATCGGCGGCGGAA
The DNA here is from genome assembly GCF_023631365.1 of Caballeronia sp. INML2. NCBI lineage: Bacteria > Pseudomonadati > Pseudomonadota > Betaproteobacteria > Burkholderiales > Burkholderiaceae > Caballeronia > Caballeronia sp. INML2. Next base: position 21,096 of record NZ_JALQDH010000126.1, read on the forward strand.
AAGGCATCCGCTTTGCCGATCACCTTCGCTACGGTCGGATCGATGTCGTCGTGATTTGTGACGAAGAACCCGCCCAGCGCCGCGCGGCGTTCCGCGACCCAGGGGCCGTCGTAGAGCAACGCCGCCGTGCGTTGCATGGGCGCGAAGGGAAACGTCGCGGGCGCGAGGTTCAGGCGATCGAGCGTCGCCGCGAACGCGTCGGCCGCCTGCGTATCGCCGAAAAATTCGAGCGTGTCCGGAATCGCGAGACGCGGCGCATCCGGCAGCAAACCGAGCGATGCGACACGGCGCGAATAACCGTCGAGCGGATCGAAAGCGGCCATCTGTTGTAGGACGAGCCAGGCATCGGCGACGTCGTGCGCGAAGATCGACAGCGTATCGAGGCTCCTGCATGCGGGCACGACGCCGCGCTTGCTGACCAGTCCCAACGACGGTTTCAATCCGACGATGCCGTTGAAGCCCGCCGGCACGCGGCCCGAACCGGCGGTATCGGTGCCGAGGGAAAACGCGACGATGCCCTGCGCCACCGACACCGCCGAACCGGAACTCGATCCGCCCGACACATATTCCGGATGGCTAACCTGTCGCACGGCGCCGTGCGGCGAACGGGTGCCGACGAGCCCGGTCGCGAACTGATCGAGATTCGTCTTGCCGATAAGTATCGCGCCCGCATCGATGAGACGCTGCACCGCGAACGCCGTTTCGGCGGGCGTGTAGGCGAAGGCGGGGCATGCGGCGGTCGTCGGCAAGCCCGCGATATCGATGTTGTCCTTTACCGCGAACGGCACGCCGAAGAGAGGCTTGCTCTTGAAGATCGCGGGCCCGGCTTCAGCGAGTTCGCGTGCAAGCGACGCCGCTGTCGCTTGCAGATCCGACGTGGGAACGACGAGCGTCCATGCTTCCGGCCGCGCGCTGGCGTCGATGCGCGCCAGCGTCGCGGCGACGATTCGCTGCGGATCGGTGTCGCCGCGCGCGTAGGCATCGAGAAGTGCGCGGATGGTGAGCGGCGCGTTGTCGTCGGTGACAGCAGTCGCTTTCATGAGTTCAATCTTGAATACAAGTTGAACGCATTAATGCACTGTCCGTGCCAGTGATAACTTCGGGTTTTGAAACAAGCACTTGGCGTTAGTGTCGCCGACCCGTGCCGCTCTGCCGTGATCCATTCGGGTTCAGCGGCAACCCACTCGTGGTGCGATGAATCCCGCTGACGGTGCACTCGGCCGTCGCGTCAGAAGACATCCGCGATCGTCAGGACGACGGCGCGATGTCGGGGCGGCTCGAGCAACCGCCCCCACCCTCCCGACTTTTCCTACTTCTTCCCATCCACCACCGCGACGACTTCCTCGCGCGTGTATTCCTTGTTCGCCAACGCACCCGCAGGCGTCCTGGCGAGCACCGCGTCGAGCTCTTCCGGCTTCACTTCCAAGACTGGCATACGAATGTCGTGCGGCACCTTCTTGCCGGCAAGAATCTGCTGCGTCACCCAGAATGCGAACGAGGACGCGCCCGGCGGGATCGTCACCGACATCGTCTCGTAACCGCTCTTCTTCTGATCGGCCCACCAGGCGAGCTCTTCCTGCCGGTTGCCGAGAATGATGATCGGCGTCGGCCGGCCCGCGGCCTTGAGCGCCTGCGCAGCGCCGAAGCCGTCGCCGCCTTGCGTGACCACGCCGTCGATCTTCGGCAAGGTCGGCAGGATGCCCGCGACCTGCTTTTGCGCGACCGTCTGCGTCCAGTCTCCATGCACCGAACCGACGATCTTCATCCCCGGATATTTCTTGAGCTCATCGACGATGCCCTGATGAATCTCATCGTCCACGGAGACGCCGGCGAGTCCGCGAATTTCCAGCAGATTGCCTTTACCGTTCAGCCGCTTCGCCAGGTAATCGACCTGCATCCGGCCCATGCCCTGAAAATCCACCGCAATGCGATACGCGCACGGCTCGGTCGCGATGCCATCGAACGATACGACCGTCACGCCCGCGCCGCACGCCTGCTTGATGACGCCGTTGAGCGCCGTGGGCGAAACGGCATCGACGGCGATGGCCTTGAAGCCTTGCAGGATGAGGTTTTGAATCTGCTGGACCTGCTCGGTCGCCTGGCTCTCCGCCGTCGTGAAGCTGGGCGCCGCCGCGACGACCTTCTGCTTGACGGCCGGATCGGCAACGTTGGCCCAGCTCTTGAGCATCTGCTGGCGCCAGCTATTGCCCGCGTAGTTGTTCGACAGCGCGATCTTCATCGACGCCGTGTCGCCCGTTGCGACCTGCGCCGACGCGCCCGCCGACGCGGTAGCCATGCACAGCGCCACGGCAAGTATTCTTGTCTTCATGCTCGTCTCCGGTTATTGATGTTTTCATCGCCCCGCGCCGCGCACGCCGACATGAAGCGAATAGATCGATGACGTCGCCGCGATGAACAGGCGATTGCGATTGATTCCGCCGAACGTCAGATTCGCGACGACCTCGGGTATCAGAATCTTGCCGAGCAGCGCGCCGTCGGGCGCGTAGCAGTGCACGCCGTCTTCCGCGCTCGTCCAGACATTGCCGTGCTCGTCGATCCGCATGCCGTCCGGCACGCCGCTTTGCATCTCGATGAACACTCGGCCGTTACGCAATACGCCTTCGCCCGATACATCGAACACGCGGATGTGGCGCGGCGCGTGGTCGTCATGGGAAGCGGCGGAATCCGCGATATAGAGCCGCGATTCGTCCGGCGAAAAGGCCAGGCCGTTGGGCTTCACGAAGTCGTCGCAGACGAGTTGCACGCGCGCGCCGTCGGGCGATACGCGATACACGTTGCATCGGCCGATCTCGCTCTCGGCGCGATAGCCTTCGTAGTCGCTCAGAATGCCGTAATCGGGGTCCGTGAACCAGATGTCGCCCTTCGAATCGACGACGACATCGTTCGGCGAGTTCAGCCGCTTGCCTTCGAAGTGCGAGGCAAGCACCGTCACACTGCCGTCGTGCTCGGTGCGCGTCACGCGCCGCGCGCCGTGCTCGCAGCTCACGAGCCGCCCTTCGCGGTCGCGCGTGTTGCCGTTGCTGTAGTTCGATGGCGCGCGAAATACGCCGACGCCCATCCCCGGCGCCCAGCGCAACATGCGGTTATTCGGTATGTCGCTCCAGACGAGCAGGTCCGTCGCCGGAAAATAGACCGGCCCTTCGGCCCAGAGGCATTCGTCCGTCAGGCGGGAAAGGAACGCGTTCGGCTGAAGCAGCAGCCTGAAACGCGGATCATGCACTTCGAAATCGCTGGGTTTCATGTCGCCTCGTCCTTGTGTCGTCCTCGTGTCGTCCTTGTGGATTGCCATGTCAGCGCGCCGGCTTTCCGCCAGCCGCGACCGTCACCGCGATGATGAGCACGCCGTAGACGATCGAGCGCACGCCCGCATCGGCGCCGACCGCGTTGAGCGCGGCGTTCGTGAGAAACAGGAACATCGAGGCGCCCCACACGCCGACGATCGTCGCCTTGCCGCCCGTGACCAGCGTGCCGCCGATCACGACCACGGCAATCGAGATCAGCATGTACTCGACGCCCATATCGAGCGACGCGCCGCCCGATGTCGCCGCGAGCAGAAGCGCCGTGAGCGCCGCGATCATCGACGAAAGCACGTAGGCGAGGCACCGCGTGCGATGCACATTCACGCCCGCAAGCCACGCCGCGCGCGGATTCTGTCCGATGGCCGAAAGCCTGCGCCCATACACGGCGCGATGAAGCAGCACGGCAAGCGCGACCGACAAGGCGAGCGCGACGAGCGCGATATACGGCACATACAAGAGCCGGCTCGTGGCGAACGCGCCGAGCGCGGGCGGCGGCGGCGGAAGCTGACGCCCCTGCGTGATGGCGATCGACTGAATGATGAAGCTCGACGATAGCGTCGCGATGATGGGCGGAATGCGCAGCAGCCGGATCAGCGTGTAGTTCGCGAGCCCGACCGCCACGCCCACGCCGAGCGCCGCCGCCACGCCGAGCGCGATCTGGCCGTTGAGCCCGCCCATCGCGTGCATGCCGACGACGCCCGCGAGCGCGATCGTCGATGGCACCGATAGGTCGATGTTGCCGACACCCGAGGTGATGACGAGCATTTGCCCGAGACCGACCAGCACCATGAACACGCCGTAGGTGAGGGCCGTCTGCGCGACATTGCTCGCGATGCCGAAGCCGAAGATGCCGACGATGCCGAACCACACGAGCACGGTGCCGACGAAGGACCACGCCCACGGCGCCTGAATGCCCTTGAGCCGCGCCCACGCGGTGTCGTTGTTGGCGAGCGCTTCGCCCGATGTCTGCGATTTCATTGCCGCTCCCCGCGTTGCAGCAGCACGCGCAACGACAGCACGACGATCAGGATCGCGCCCTGCATACCGACTTGCCAATCCGCCGAAATGTTGAGAAAGGCGAGGAACGACGCCGCGAGCGTGAGCGTGATCGCACCGAGCACCGCGCCGATGACCGATACGCGCCCGCCGACGAATTCGCCGCCGCCGAGTATGACCGCCGCAATCGAAAGCAGCGTGTAGCGCAGGGCGAGATTCGCGTCGGCGGACGTCGTGAGCCCGAGCAGCGAAAGGCCGGACAGCACGCCGAACACGCCCGCGATGCCATAGAGCGTCGCCTTGCTGCGCACGAGCGACCAGCCGAAGCGCCGCATCGCGCGCGGATTGCCGCCCGCGCCGCGGATGCGCACGCCAGCCGACGTGCGCATCAGCAGAATGTGTCCGACGATGGCGATCAGCACCGACCACACGATCGGCGCGGCGATGACCGGCGTCTGATAGCTCATCGCCGTGCCGAGCCAGCCGGGGCTCGTGCCGCCCGGCGAAGGCAGCAGCACGATCGCAAGCCCGCTCCACACGAAGGACAGCCCGAGCGTCACGACGATCGACGGAATCTGGCGCAGTTCGATCAGCGCGCCGACGGCGGCATACGCGAGCACACAGGCGGCGAGCGCGAGCGCGCCGAGCCACGGCTGCTTGACGAGCAGCGTCGCGCCGATGCACGCGACGAGACTCACGAACGGACCGATGGACAAGTCGAGATCGTTGACGGTGATGATCGCGAGCTGCGCGAGTGTGGCCAGCACGATCGGCACCGCGAGATTGAGCAGCAGGCTCGATCCGAAATAGCTCATCACCGTGGGTTGCATGACGAGAATCGGCACCAGCACCGCGACGAGCGAGATGGCGGGAAGCAGCGCGCGCAGACGCGCTTGCGTGTCCCGGAACGTGATGCGCGCGGATGTCATGCGGCCTGCTCCTCGAAACTTGCGGCGAGCAGCGCTTCTTCCGTGCATTCGTCGGCATGCAGCACGCGCGTCACCGCCGACGAGCGAAAAACATACGTGCGGTCGCAATGCGACAGCTCTTCGTTTTCCGTCGTGTACCAGATGAAGGTGCGGCCTTTCGCGGCTTCGTCGTGAACGAGCCGGTAGATGTCGCGTTTGGTGCCGACATCGACGCCGCGCGTCGGATCGTCCATGAGGATGAGCTGCGCGTCCGACGAAAGCGCGCGCGCGAACAGCACCTTCTGCTGGTTGCCGCCCGAAAGCGACAGGATGCCCGCGCTCATCGGCGCGCCGCGTATGCCGATCTTCGCGCGCCACGCTTCCACGAGCGCGCGCGCCGCCGCGAGATCGACGAGACCGTGCTTGCGTTTCGCGCCGCCGACGAGCCACCGCAAATCGAGATTCTGCGCGATGGACCACACCGGGAACACGCCGTCGCGCCCGCGATCGCCCGCCACGAACGCGGCTTTCATGCGCCCCGCGCCGTGGCCCGTCGCTGCCTCGTAGATGGCAAGCAGCGCTTCAGTCTGACCTTGCCCGGCGAGTCCCGCGAATCCGACGATCTCCCCGCGCGACGCCTCGATCGACGTATGTTTCCTCGCGCCGACGTGCCAGCGAAAAGGCTTTTCGTCGCGCTGTTCGTTGCGCATGCGCGCGGCGGCCGGCGTCTTCTCCGCTTCGAGATGCTGGCCCATCGCCTGAATGATCGACGCCCGGTTCGCCTCGCTGCCCGGCAGCACGCCGACGATGCCGCCGTCGCGCATCACCATGACGCGATCCGCGACGCGCTCGATTTCGCCGAGCATGTGCGTGATGAGCAGGCATGTGATGCCGCGCTGCGCCGCGCGCCGCACGAAGGCGAGCAGTTGATCGGCGGTATGGGCATCGAGGGAGGACGTCGGCTCGTCGAGGATCACGAGACGTACGGGCGCGTCCGTCACCGTGAACCCGCGCGCGATCTCGACCATCTGCTGTTGCGTGAGCGTCAGATCGGAGACGAGTTCGTTGCCCTTGAGCCCGTTACCCGGAAAAATTTCTTCGAGCTTCTCGCGCATGAGCGCCGTGGCCCTGCGCCGCCAGCCGCGTCCGCGCAAGCGCGGATGCACGATCGTCATGTTCTCCGCGACCGTCAGGTTTGCGCACAGTGAAAGCTCCTGAAATACGCAGCGCACGCCGGCTTCGCGCGCGGCGTTGGCGTCGTAGTGCGGTGCGTTCTGGCCGTCCACTTCGATGCGGCCCTGCGTCGGCGCATACACGCCCGCGAGCACGGCCATGAGCGTGGATTTGCCCGCGCCGTTGTGTCCCGCGATACCCACGCATTCGCCGCGCATGAATGCGAAGTCGATGTCCGCGAGCGCGCGCACCCGCCCGAAGGTCTTGCCGACGCCTTCGAAGCGAATCAGCGCGCGCTGTTCCTCTGTGCCGGGTGTTGCGCTCATTCACATGCCTCCATGCGTGGCGACGTCACATGCTTACTTCTTGTCGAGCAAGGCCACGGTCTGCGGCAGCGTGTACGTCACATCGGCGATGCCGCCCGGTGGCGTCGCGGCGAGCTTCGCCGGCAACGCCTGTTGCGAGATGGCGAGCAGCGGCACGTTGATCGTCACTTCCTTCGGGATTTTCTTGCCCGCGAGCACCTGCTGCGCGACCCAGAACGCAAACGACACCGCGCCCGGCGGATTCGACAGCGAGCGCGACTCATAACCGGTCTTCGCCTGCTCGCTCCACCATTGCAGTTCGGGATAGGTGCTGCCGATGATCATCGGCGGCGCGGGACGATTCGCGGCCTTGAACGCCTGCGCGATGCCAAACGACATCTCGCCTTCGGTGGCGACGCCATCGACTTGCGGCAGTGTCGGAAGAATGCCGGCCACCGCCTTCTGCGCGACCGATTGCGTCCAGTCGCCGTTCACGGAGCCGACGAGCTTGAGCCCCGGATGCTTCTTGAGCCCTTCCAGCACGCCCTCGTGCATGAGGTTGTCGACGGAAATGCCTGCCACGCCGCGCACTTCCAGTATGTTGCCCTTGCCGTCGAGCTTCGTCGCCAGATAGTCGACGCCCTGCTCCGCCCAGCCCTTGAAGTCGAAATTGACGCGATACGCGCACGGCTCGTCGACGACGCCATCGAACGACACGACGACCACGCCCGCGGCGCAGGCTTTCTTGATCGTACCGTTGAGCGCGGTCGGCGATACCGCGTCGATGACGATCGCGTTATAGCCTTGCAAGATCAGGTTCTGAACCTGCTGCGCCTGTTCCGTCACCTGATTTTCGGCGGTCGTGAACGCGGGCGCGGCCGCGATCTTCTTGTCGGCCACCGCCTGCTGGGCGACGGCGCTCCAGCTCTTGAGCATCGACTGCCGCCACGCGTTACCCGCGAAGCTGTTCGATAACGCGATCTTCTTCTGCGCGGTGTCGCCGGTCGCGACCTGCGCGTGCGCGCCGCCTGCGAGCGCGCAAGCGGCGAGCGCCAGCGCGGCTCTCACCTGCACTCCTTTACGGAACATCGAGTCGTCTCCTTTCATTTTTCTTGTCGAGAGGCGCTGAGCGACTTTATCTACAGCACGCCCCTTCCGGGCGCATCGACGGAGTGCCGATGCGACGCTTCCAGTCTGTCTGCTTGATTCGTCCTGCGGTCAGGCCAATCGTAGTGGTCAGGCCACTCGATCGCGGAGCCAGTATAGCGACTGTTGGGTGGCTCGTGCAATCGCAGACGTTACCGGTAACAGCGTTGGAGAAAACGTCGGGCCTTAATCGACGAGCGCCAGGCGCGCGGCGTCACGCGGCGCGTCACGTTTCACACGATCCGACTCGTTCGACGGTAATTGGTTGCCGTGCGGACGACGCTTGCGAGTGCGGGATTACCCTCATCGCGCGAGCATCCGTGAATGCGCTGGCGGAGGCAAACATCGGCGTATTCCGAAGCGATTTATCATTGAGGACGTTTGCACGCACAACGTCAGCGGCTCGGATTCAGGCGGAGGATCGCTGATCGCCGCATTCCGATAGTCGTCAAACCGCAGCGGAGAAACAAGTAATGGAGAACGGCGAATCGCCACGGCGTGTGGCTTACAAGAATGAAACCCAGGCCGGCGGCCCGGGCTGGCTCGGCCGGTCGCTGGCCGTCGTTCTGAGCGTGATCGTGCTCGTCGCGGCCGCGATGCTGTCGCTGATCCTGCTCGCCATCCTCTTCGGGGTCGGCACGATCGTCGTCGGCTATCTCTGGTGGAAGACGCGCGCGCTGCGCCGGGCGCCGCGCGCGTTCGGCGATGACGGCAGAACCGTCGACATGGAGATCTTTCACGAGAACGCTTCTGACGACGATCCCGCGCGACGCTGACGATCGTTACTGATCCTCCGTGCGCGGAAAAGGCTCTCGATCGGCCACGGCGTGCTAGCGCGCGCCACCCGACGCGCCCGCATCAACGCGGCCTGTGCAGACGATAACCGGCGCGCGCAGCATCGCCGATTTGCGCGGGCAACTGCTCCTCCCATTGCAGATACTTCGTGATCGCCGCGACGTTGCCCTCGTGACGATCGTGCGCCCAGAACAGATAGTCGATCCGCGCTTCGTCGGCGGGATGCTGCGGCGTGGCATCCACCGGCAAGTCGGCCGCGCGCCACGCCGCGACGCCGCCGCGCACGCATTCGATCTGCGCGTCCGGCACGCGTTCGCGCAGATCGATCGCGACGAGCGAAGCGAGCGTGTCGTCGTCGCCGAACACGACGGCGGCCTGTTTCTCGCGCAACGTGTCGATGACCGCATCGAGACGCGCGCGGTTGACCCACTCCGCGCCCGCCGGATGACCCTTCCGGTACGCCGCGCTCGATCCCGCGACGAAGCCCGCCGCGCCCTCCCGCAATCGTTGCGCGGCCACCGGCGGCGCGATCCATGCCTGCGCGCGTGGCGGCGCATCGAAGTCCGCGGCGCGTCGATTGCGCACGAGCGTCACGCATATCGTGCTGCCGCAATGCGCGCGCCGCATGTTGCCGCCGTGGACGAACGTGTATGCGATCATCACGATGGGCACGGCGCTGTCTTCGCTCCTCGGCATCCACGATCTGATCGATACCGCGCAGATCGCGAGCAGCACGGTCGCGCGTTCCAGCTTCACGGTGCTCACGTATGTCGCCACGCTCGTCGTGTTCTTCGCGTATTGCTATCCGGTTTCGCGCTTCACGCGCTGGCTCGAACGCCGCGTGAACGTCCAGTAAACCCGTCACATCGAATCTGCCGGAATGACCTCTTATCCGCTGCGCACGTATGAAGACGTGCGCGAAACGCTCCTTTCCAAAGGGGAGCTCGCCCTGCTCGACGTGCGCGAGGAAGATCCGCACGCGCAGTGTCATCCGCTGTTCGCAGCGAATTTTCCGCTTGCCCGCATCGAACTCGATGCCTGCACGTGCCTGCCGCGCCGCGACGTGCCGATCGTGCTGTTCGACGACGGCGAAGGACTCGCGGCACGCGCCTTCGAGCGGTTCGCCGCACTCGGCTTCAGGCAGGTCGCGCTGCTCGCGGGCGGCCTCGACGGCTGGATTCGCGCAGGCGGCGAAGTGTTCCGCGACGTCAACGTGCCGAGCAAGGCGTTCGGCGAGTTCGTGGAAGCGCGGCGCCACACGCCATCGCTTTCGGCCGAAGCGCTCGACGCCTTGCAAAAGAGCGGCGCGGACGTGGTCGTGCTCGACGCGCGCCGCTTCGGCGAATACCGCACGATGAACATTCCCGGCAGCGTCAGCGTGCCCGGCGCGGAACTGGTGCTGCGCGCACGTGCGCTCGCGCCGGATCCGGCGACGCGCATCGTCGTGAACTGCGCGGGCAGGACGCGCAGCATCATCGGCGCGCAATCGCTCGTCAACGCCAAGCTGCCGAACCCCGTCGCAGCCCTGCGCAACGGCACGATCGGCTGGACGCTCGCGGGAAAGACCCTCGAACACGGCAGCGAACGGCGCTTCGATATCGATGCAGGACGCGATCCGCATACGCTCGATGCATCGCGCCGGTCGGCGCACGCGCTCGCCACGCGCGCCGGCGTGCGCCGCACCTCGCTAGACGAAGCGGCGCGCTGGGCGAGCGAAGCATCGCGCACGACGTATCGCTTCGACGTGCGCACGCCGGATGATTACGAAGCCGGCCATGCGCCCGGCTTTCGGGACGCGCCCGGCGGCCAGCTCGTGCAGGAAACGGAGATGTATGCGCCGGTGCACGGCGCGCGCGTCGTGCTCTTCGACGACGACGGCGTGCGCGCGAACATGACCGCGTCATGGCTCGCGCAGATGAACATCGAAACTTATGTCGTCGATGGCGCGAATCGCGGCGACCTGACGGAAACCGGCCCGTATCGTCCCGAGCGGCCGCAGCCCGCGCCTTTACCGACGATTTCGCCGCAGGCCCTTGCCGCGCTTCTCGACGATCCGTCGCACGGCGTGGTGCTGCTCGACGTCGCGCCAAGCGCGAAGTTCGTGAAAGCGCATATTCCCGCGGCGCACTGGATCTTGCGTTCGCACCTCGCGCCCGGCTACGACGATTTGCGCAATCTGCCCGACGCGCGGCGCTACGTGCTGACCTGCGGCTCGGGCGCGTTGGCGGCGTTCGCCGCCGCGGATGTCGCCGCACTGACCGGCAAGTCTGTGTCCGTGCTCGATGGCGGCAATGCGGCGTGGACACGCGCGGCACTGCCGACCGAGGGCGGAGCGTCGCAGCTCGCATCGCCGCCCATCGATCGTTATCGCCGTCCCTATGAGGGCGTCGGCAATGCGCGCGAAGCCATGCAGGCGTATCTCGATTGGGAGTATGGCCTCGTCGCGCAACTGGACCGCGACGGCACGCACGGCTTTTTCGTGATCTGAGAAAAGCGCGCGACTTTCCCAGGCAGTTGCGCACCGCATCGCGGGCGGCGCTCCTCAGGCCGCCCGATAACGCGCACCGGGATGAGTGTCCCGCAGATGGGGCCCGCCGCCCGCGAACAGCTTCTCCCGCAAGGTGCCGTCCGCATAGGCCGCGCGGTAACGGCCGCGGCTCTGCAACTCCGGCACGACCAGATCGACGAACGCATGCAGGCTCTCCGGCATGACCGTGCGCCGCAGATTGAAGCCATCGACGCCCGTTTCATCGGCCCACGCGACGAGCTGATCCGCCACTTCTCGCGGATCGCCAACAATGAACGGGCCGCGGCCGCCGATCTGATCGAAGCGCGTCATGTCGCGCGGCGTGATCGGCCGCCCGGCACGCTTCGTCAGGTTTTCGACGGTCGATTGCAGCGCGTTGCTCTTGACAAAGCGGATCGGCTCGTCGAGATCCATCGCCGCGAAGTCGATGCCGGTCCATCCCGACACGAGTGCCAGTTGACCGGGCGTATCGACATATTCCGCGTATTCGGCGTGTAGCTCGCGCGCTTCCCTGGATGTACGGGCCACCACGACCGTCGCGCCGAGATAAAGGAGCACGTCGTGGGGAGCGCGGCCGGCATCGACGGCATGCTTGCGGATGTCGCGCGCCGCCGCCGCGACGATGGCAGGCGTCTGGCCTTCGAGGAACACGCATTCCGCGTGCTTGCCCGCGAACGCCTTGCCGCGTCCCGATGCCCCGGCCTGATACAACACCGGCGTGCGCTGCGGCGAGGGCTCCGCGAGGTTGAAGCCATCGACGCGAAAGTACGGCCCTTCGTGCGACACGCGGCGGATCTTCGACGGGTCCGTGTACGGCTTGCCCGTGCGCTTGTCACGCACGACCGCGCCGTCCGTCCAGCTTCCTTCCCATAACTTGTAGACGGCTTCGAGGAAGTCCTCGCCCGCCGCGTAGCGCTCATCGTGCTCGCGCGCTTTCTCAAGTCCCATGCCGCGGGCCGCGCTCTCCAGATATCCGGTGACGACGTTCCAGCCCGCGCGCCCGCCGGTCAGATGATCGAGCGTGGAAAAGCGCCGCGCGAACTGATACGGATGCTCGTACGTCAGATTGACGGTCACGCCGAAGCCCAAGTGCTTGGTCGCATGCGCCATCGCGGGCACCGTCAGCATCGGATCGTGCGAGGGCGATTGCGCAGCGGCGAACAGGGTCGCGTCGACGCCACCGCCATAGACGTCGTAGATGCCGAAGACATCGGCCAGAAACACGCCGTCGAACAGGCCACGCTCGGCAGTCCGTGCAAGCTCGACCCAGTAGTCGAGCGTGTTGTGTTCGAGAGAACGGTCGCGCGGATGCCGCCAGAAGCCGGCCCACGAATGCGCGGGTGCATTCATGTGAAACGCGTTGAAATGGAGATGTCTGTTCATGGTGCGCGCTCTTTGTCCCGGCCGGCATTTCGCAGCGATACACACTAGGAGAGAGGCCGCATCGCGCCAACCAAGTTAATCAGCTAAGCAATTTGAGCGGTCGCTGCAAAACCCATTACGCCTGTCGTGGATACCTCAGTGGACCCGTCATGCAGAGCTTTCGCGAAATGATCCGTTCGTCCTGGCGAGACGAGCGACCAACATGGAGAGCTTTCATTCCATGTTCAGTCCATGTCCAGTCACGACCAGTTCAATGACCGGGTTTTCTGGGTCACAGGCGCATTCGGCGCGCTCGGCGCGGCCGTCGTGCGAAGACTCGCTTTCGGGGGCGCGCATGTCGTCGCGTCCTCGCGCAACGTCGATGCCCCGCTCTTCACGGACTTGCCCCGCGTCGTCCCGCTTTCCGTGGACGTCGCCGACGACAGGCGCGTACGCGAGGCCTTTGCGCACATCGACCAACGATTCGGCCGTCTCGATGGCCTCGTGCTCAGCACGAACGTCGGCGCGTTCGGCGACTTTCTCGACCTGGACGACGACGACTGGCAACGCGTCATCGATGCGAAGCTGCTCGGCTCTGTGCGGCCGATCCGTGCGGCGCTGCCGCGCTTCATCGCGCAGGGCAAGGGCGCGATCGTCGCGATTTCCGGCCGCGGCGGCATTGCACCGCCGCCGAACCATTTCCCCGGTTCGAGCGTCAACGCCGCGCTCGATCTGCTCGTGCAGGGCCTCGGGCGCAAGTACGGGCCGCATGGCGTGCGCGTCAACGCGGTCGCGCCCGGCCCGATCGAGACCCCGCGCTTCGCGTCGATGGCGACCGGTCAGGCCGATGCCGAACCCACGCGTCTCACCGCGCTGCAAGGCCCCGGCACGCCCGGCGACGTCGCGGCGGCGGTCACGTATCTGCTCTCGGACGATGCCCGCTTCGTCACCGGCACGCGTCTCTATGTCGATGGCGGCGGCCCGCCCTACGCCTGATTTTTCGATACCGCTCCCTACTTTCAAGGACTTTTCTCTCATGTCCCGTTCCGTATCCGCCTCGCAGTTGCGCACGCTCATCGCTCAACGCTCCGAACTCGCCGTGCTCGACGTGCGCGAGGAAGGCGTCTGCGCGCGCAAGCGTCTGTTCTATTCGTCTGTTGCGCCGGTGGGCCGCATCGGCCTGCTGATCGATCGCCTCGTGCCGCGCCTTGGCACACCCATCGTTCTCGTCGATACCAGCGGCGAGTACACGCCGCGCGCAGCCGCTTTGCTCGAACGCTGGGGTTATACCGACGTCGCGATACTCGAAGGCGGCGTCGAAGGCTGGGCGCAGGCGGGCTTCGAAATTTTTTCGGGCACCAATGTGCCGGGCAAGGCATTCGGCGAAGTCATCGAGCACAAGCTGCATACGCCCAATATCGACGCCTTGACGTTGAAAGCCCGTCAGGATGCCGGCGACGATCTCGTCGTACTCGACTCGCGTCCGTTCGGCGAATTCAACACGATGAGCATTCCCGGCGGCATCGATTGCGCGGGCGCGGAACTCGTCTATCGCGCGCTGGCCACGGTGCCTTCGCCGGATACGCTGATCGTCGTGAACTGCGCGGGCCGCACACGCAGCATTCTCGGTGCACAGTCGCTGATCAATGCGGGCGTGCCGAACCCGGTCGCCGCGCTCACGGGCGGCTCGATGTCGTGGCTGCTCGAAGGCCTCGAGCTCGAACACGGCAAGATCCGCACGGCGCCGCGCCCCGAAGGCCAGGCGCTCGCGACCGCGCGCGAACTCGCCGCCGCCGCTGCGCGCCGCGCGTATGTGCCGGTCATCGACCGCGAGACGCTCGCCGCGCTCGAACGCGAAAGCGGCGAACGCACGCTGTATCGCTTCGACGTGCGCGATCCGCTCGAATATGAAGCGGGTCATCCGGCAGGCTGGCAGAACGCGCCCGGCGGACAGCTCGTGCAGGCGACCGACGAATACGTCGGCACGCTGCATGCGCGCGTCGTGCTGCGCGACGACGACGGCGTGCGCGCGCGCATGACTGCGTCGTGGCTCAAGCAACTGGGCTATCTCGATGTCCGCGTGCTCGACGATGCCGCGAGCGCGTCGCTCGTCGCGGAGCACGTCGAAGCCGGTGCGCAGGCCGTGCGCGTGCGTCCGCACGGCGCGCGCACGCGCTGGATAGAAGCCGATGCGTTGTTGCGCGAGATCGAAGCGGGCACGGTGCAGACCATCGATATCGACAGCAGCCTCGCATTCCGCCGCGCCCATGTGAAGGGAGCGCGCTTCGTCGCGGCGAGCGCGGTTCTCGCGCATCTGAACGATCTGCCGCGCGACACGCTGATCGTGCTCACGTCCGAAGACGGCGTGCTCGCGGGACTCGTCGCGGCAGAAATCGCGCAGACGCGCGGCGGCGTGTCCGCGCTGATCGGCGGCACGCGCCGCTGGCTTGCGCTCGGGCTGCCGCACGAGGCGGGCGACGCCGGCAACCTGACCGGCGACGACGACGCGTGGTACAGCCCGTATCACGCAGAGCCGGATCAGGTCGCCGCGCAAATGAACGCGTACCTCGCCTGGGAACTGCAACTCGTCGAACAGGTAAATCGCGACGCGATCGCGTCCATCGACGTGCTCGACTTCGAAACGTCCACCGCGCGCCGCAGCCGCGAACGGCTCGCCGAAATCGCGGGGCGTGCGGCATGAGCCCTGCGTTCGACGGCTCATCGGGCCCGGCGGACATCGAAGGCAGTCCGCTGCACGCGGCGTTCCAGCAGCCGCTGATTCTGGGCCTTTTTCTGCCGATCCAGAACGGCGGCTGGTCCATCTCGACGCTGCCGCGCGGCACCGACTGGCGCTTCGACTACAACGCGCGCCTGACGAAGCAGGCCGAAGCGCTCGGCTTCGATCTCGTCTTCGGACTCGCGCAATGGCTCGCCAAGAACGGCCACGGCGGCCAGATGAAGTATCGCGAGCAGTCGGTCGATGCGTTCATCGCGACGAGCGCGCTCGCCGCGATCACCGAGCGCATTCTGCTGATCTCGACGGTGCATGCGCTATACGGCCCCTGGCATCCGCTGCATCTCGCGAAGTTCGGCGCGACGCTCGATCACATCTCCAACGGGCGCTGGGGCATCAATCTCGTGACCGGCCACGTCTCCACCGAATGGGCGATGTTCGGCCAGCCGATGATCGAGCATGACGAGCGCTATGCACGCGCGGCGGAATTCGTCGGCGTGCTCGACACGCTCTGGCGCAGCGACGCGAACCTGACGATCCGCACCCCGCGCTGGCAGCTCGACGATGCCTTCGTGAGCCCGCGCCCGCGTTATCGCCGTCCGGTGCTGGTCAACGCGACCGGCTCGGATGCCGGCATCGACTATGCGGTGCGTCATTCGGACCTCATTTTCATCACGAGTCCGGCGGGCGCGGATTTCGACGACGCCATCGGCGCCTTGCCCGCGCATACCGCGAAGATTCGCGACGGCGCCGCGCGCGTGAAACGGAGCGTACGCACGCTGATCAACCCGACGATCGTGTGCCGTCCGACCGAGCGCGAGGCGCATGCGTACCGCGACGCCATCGTCGCGCACGCCGATGAAGGCGCGCTCGACGGCTTCGTCGGGCAAGGCAGGCGGAGCGACGCGCGAGCGTGGGCGAAGCACAAACGCGAGCAGCGCATCCTCGGCGGCAATCTGCATCTGATCGGTTCGCCCGAGCAGATCGTCGACAAGCTCGTCGCGCTCAAACGCGCCGGATGCGACGGCGTGCAATTGACCTTTTTCGACTTCGAACCCGATCTCGCCTATTTCGGTGAAGCTGTGCTGCCCTTGCTCGTAGAAGCGGGCCTGCGTCGCGACTTCGCTGGATCCAACTCTCTTCACACGACGACATGACCACCACGAGGCCGCGGCAACTTCATCTGAACACGAACATCACCGGCGTCGGGCGGCATCCGGCGGGCTGGCGCACGCTCGGCAATCCGCGTTCGATCATCGACCTGAACTTCTTCAAGGAGATCGCGGCGACGGCCGAGCGCGGCAAGCTCGATGCGGTGTTTCTCTCCGATACGCTGTCGCTGCGCAATCACGCCGAAGGCCCGTCGCAGGCGCTGGAACCGACCGTGCTGCTGACCGCGCTCGCGAGCGCGACGCAGCACGTCGGCCTGATCGCGACGGCATCGACCACGTTCAACGATCCGTTCAATCTCGCGCGCCGCTTCGCATCGGTCGATCATCTGAGCGGCGGGCGCATCGCGTTCAATGCGGTGACGACTTACGACACGCACGCCGCCGCGAACTTCAGCCACGAGATTCCGCTCTCGACCGAAGAACGGTATGCGCGCGCGCAGGAGTTCGTCGAGGTCGTGACGAAGCTGTGGGATAGCTGGGAAGACGGTGCCTTCGTGGCCGACCGCTCGTCGGGCCGCTATACGGATCCCTCGCGTGTGCATGCGATCGAGCATCGCGGCAAGTACTTTTCGGTGCGCGGGCCGCTGTCCGTGCCGCGCAGTCCGCAGGGACGGCCGGTGCTCGTGCAGGCCGGCTCGTCGGAAGGCGGCCGTGCGCTTGCCGCACGCTTTGCCGATGCCGTCTTTACCGCGCAGACCACGCTGCCGACCGCGCAAGCCTTCTATGCGGAGATGAAAGACCGCGTGCGCGCGCATGGCCGCGATCCCGATCATTTCCTGCTGCTGCCGGGGCTGTATCCGGTCGTCGGCGGAACGGAGCGCGAGGCGCGCGAACGCAAGGCCGAACTCGATGCGCTGCTCGATACCGATCGCGAAATCGCGCGGCTTGCGGGCGCGCTTGGCCTCGCGCCCGACGATCTGTCGATCGATGCGCCCTTGCCCTACGACCTCATCGGCAAGGTCGCGCGTTCGGACCTGCCACGCGGTTTCATCGACTCGACTGTCGCGCTCGCGAAGAGCGAGAACCTCACAGTGCGCGATCTGCTCGACCGTAACCCCGGCGCCCACCGGATGATCGTCGGCACGCCCGAGCAGATCGCCGACGATATCGAGCAATGGTTCGAAGCACGCGGCGCGGACGGCTTCAACCTCAACGCAGACGTGTTTCCTTCGGGCCTCGCCGCATTCGTCGATCACGTCGTGCCGATCCTGCAGCGCAAGGGCATCTTTCGCCGCGACTACGAAGGCACGACGCTGCGCGATCATCTCGGCCTGCCGCGGCCGGCCAGCCAGTATGCGTCGTCGGCGCATGCCGCATGAACATCGAAAGGACACGAACCGCATGACACAGGACACGCAACGCACGCGCGCGGCGCTTCTCCGCTCGGACGACGAAGCCATCGAAACCGCGCGGCGTCTCGCCGCCGAATTTGCCGTCGGCGCCGCCGCGCGCGATCGCGATCGCCGGTTGCCGCTAAACGAAGTCGAAGTCTTCAGCGCGAGCGGTTTATGGGGCATCGGCGTGCCGCGCGCATTCGGCGGCATCGATGTCTCCGTGCGCACCATCACGCAGGTGTTCGATACGATCTCAGCGGCGGATTCGTCGCTCGGGCAAATTCCGCAGAATCACTTCGCGACGCTCGAACGGCTGCGTCACGACGGCACCCCGAGTCAGCAGGACTTCTTCTTTTCACGCGCGCTCGCCGGGGAGCGCTTCGGCAATGCGACCGCCGAACCGGGCGACCGTTTGCCCTCGGAACACGAAACACGCGTGCGCCGCTGCGCAAACAGCGGCCGATTCGTGCTGACGGGGCGCAAGGTCTATTCGACCGGCGCGCTCTTCGCGCACTGGATTCCTGTCGCCGCGCGCGATGACGACGGCCTCCCCGTGACCGCCTTCGTCGCGCGGCATGCGCGCGGCGTCGAAGTCATCGACGACTGGTCGGGCTTCGGCCAGCGCACGACCGCGAGCGGTCAGGTGCGGCTCGACGAGGTCGAACTCGATGCGCTGCAGATCGTCGCGCGCGGACGGCATGCGAATATCGATGCGGCCAATGCCGTGTCGCAGGTGCTCCATGCGGCGATCGATCTCGGTATCGGCCGCGCCTCGCTCGATGAGACGAAGCGCTTACTGCACGCGCTCGCGCATCCGGCACGCGGCAGCGGGGCATCGCATGCGACCGGCGATCCGTACACGCTTCGCGACATCGGCGCACTGACGGTCGATCTGCATGCGGCCGAGGCGCTGACCGCGCGCGCCGCCGAGTCGATCGACCGGGCGCGCGACAAAGATGCGCCGCGCGAGGCCGTCGCCTTCGCCATCGTCGCGACGGCGGAAGCGAAGATCGTCACGACGCGTTTCGCGCTCGATGCATCGAACAAGCTGTTCGAGCTCGCGGGCACGCAATCGACGCTCTCGAAGCACAATCTCGACCGGCATTGGCGCAATGCGCGCACGCACACTTTGCACGACAGCGTGCGGTGGAAATATCACGCGGTCGGGCAGTATGCGTTGAACGATCTCATTTGCGATCCGTTCACTTACGCGAACCCATACACGAAGCTCGACAACGCCTGATGGTGCCGAAAGGACGAGCGGCGTGCCTCGATACCGGAGGCACGCCGTTTCTGCGAGGCTTCAGTGCGATGCGACGGCCTGCTTGTCGAACACCGGGTTGAACTCCACGTCCACCTTGATCTGATTCTTGATGTCGCCGGATTTGTAGAGCGTGTCCGCGATCTTCTGCTCGCGCGCCACCAGTTCCTTGTCGAGCGGATAGAACAGAGAACGGCCGTTTTCAGCGGAGAACTTTGCGCGCGCCGGGCTTTGCTTCATCTTCTCGAGATAGATCTTCTCGACTGCCGGCACGTTCTGCGCCCACCACGTCCACGAGTTCTTCAGGCGGCCGAGGAAGTCGCCGAGCGCCTCGCTCTTCTTCGGATCGCGCAGGACGTCGGTGCGTGCGGCGAACACGGACAACGCCGGAATTTCGAGTTCGTCGCTCTTGATGATGACGCGTGCATCGCCTTTGTCCACTGCTTCCTTGACCGGGCCGTAGCCGCCCGAATAGACCGCGACCTGCCCCGCATTGAACGCGGACGCGGATACGTTGCCGTCGCCAAACTTGACGGCTTCGAAGTCCTTGGGCTTGAGTCCGGCCTTCACATACGAGAGCACGTATTGCAGATAGTTGAAGCCACCGAAGTTATAGCCCCACGTCTTGCCCTTGAGATCGGCGAGGTTCTTGACGTCGGCGCTCTTGCGCACGACCGTGACGATAGGCGGATAGCTGTTGTCCGGATTGCGCCAGCCCGCGACGATCTGCAACGGCGCGGTCTCCGCGGTCCATGGCGTGCGCGCGTTGCCCTGTTCGATGATCAGCGACGTATCGCCCATCAGGCCGACGTCGAGCACCTTCGAATACAGTGCGGAGAGTTGCGCCGCCGGACCGGTCAGCACGGCCCATTTGACCTTGTACGGCGCACCGTCGAGCACGTGCGACGCTTCGACGATCAGCGGCCATGCGGCATCCTGCGTGCCGATTGTGAGCGTCAGCGGTTCGCCTTGCGCGAACGATGTCGACGACCCCGCGACGAAGCTCGTGACAAATAAAGCGATGAAGCGTTTCTTGAGGCGCATGAAGGTGGGATCCGAGTGGATGAAGTCTTTATGCCGCGTTTCCGGACGCGGCCTGCAATGCATCGTCGCCGACGCCGAGTTCCGCGAGCAGCCGCGCGCGCAACGCGATGGCCTGCTCGTCGCCGCGCGAACGGGGACGCGGAACATCGACCGTCACGTCCGCGCTGATCTCGCCCTGCGACAGCACGACGATGCGATCGGAAAGCAGAATGGCTTCGTCAATGTCGTGCGTAACAAGCACCACCGCAGGCGTATGCGCGAGCCACAGACGCGCGACGAGTTCGTACATGCGGATGCGCGTCAGCGCATCGAGTGCCGCAAACGGTTCGTCGAGCAGCAGCAGCTTCGGCTCGCGCACGAGCGCACGCGCGAGCGCGACGCGCTGAGCCTCGCCGCCGGAAAGCGTCTTCGGCCAGCCTTGCGCGTGGCGCGATAAGCCAACTTCGTCGAGCGCGGCGAGCGCGGACGGCTTCGCCGCACCCAGGCGGTCGTGGCCGATGACGACGTTTTCCCATACGCGCTTCGCGGGCACGAGACGCGGCTCCTGGAACACCACCGAGCGCGCCCCCGCGACGCGCACGCGGCCGCTGTCGGCGCGGTCGAGTCCGGCGAGGATGCGCAACAACGTCGTCTTGCCCGCGCCCGAGGCACCGAGCATCGAGACGAACTGGCCACGCTTGATGGCGAGCGAGACGTCCTTCAGCACCGCGCGCCCGGAAAACACGCGGCTCACGCCGTCGAGTTCGAGCGCGGATTCGCGCTGATGCAACGCGTCGAAACGTTCCATGTCACGCGAGTTCAAAACGCGGCCTCCACGGCAGAGCGAGATGTTCGAGCGCGCGCATCAAGAGGTCGGTGATAATGCCGAGCGCCGCATACACCAGAATGCCCGCGATGATGATGTCTGCGCGCTGATTCTGGTTCGCGTTCACGAGGATGTAGCCGATGCCGTTCTGCGCGTTGATCTGCTCGGCGACGACGAGCGCGAGCAAGGCGACGGCGCTCGAATAGCGCACGCCGACGAGGATCGACGGCAGCGCCGTCGGCAGAATGATGCGCAGCGCCACTTGCCGGCTGGACAGGCCAAACACTCGCGCCGCTTCGAGCAATTTCGGATCGACGCCGCGCACGCCCGCGTAGGTGTTGAGATACATCGGGAAGATCGTGGCCGCAAGAATCACCGCGACCTTGGCGCCTTCGCCGATGCCGAACCAAGTGATGAAGAGCGGAATCAGGGCAATGAACGGAATGGTGCGCAGCATCTGCAGCGGCGCATCGACGATCTCTTCGCCGACGCGCCACAGGCCCGCGAACAGGCCGGCCAAAAGACCGATACCGCCGCCGATGGCAAGGCCCGTCGCCGCGCGCACGAGCGACACGCCAATCGCGCTTTGCAGTTCGCCGTCCGCGATCAGTTCTTTCAGTGCCGCGACGATGACCGTCGGCGGCGGCAAGGTCTCGGGCGCGACGAGTTGCAGCGACGAGGCAAGCTGCCACAGGACGATCAACGCGAGCGGCACGCCGATACGCAGACCGCGCGAACGCAGTGCGCTTAACGCGAGCGCTCCTGGCTGCGCCGCTTCGCGGGTCGGCAGGTCGACGAGCGCGCGGGCATCGTTGGTACGCTTTTCGTCCCATTCGGAAGGCGCGCCGGCATCGAGCCGTAGCGCAGCAGAAGGATAGCGGGGCACGTTCATGGGCATGCGGGGCGGGGATGATCGGGAAAAGGTTGAACGAATGATGGTACGTTCGTCCCCACCCCGATCAAACGAAGCGTTTCCCGGATGCTATGCGCGCTTTTCCGAATAACTATTGCAGTTGAGAGACTTATGCGATCCGTTAGTCAGAAGTGCGGACGTTGGAACGAGCCGCGTTCTACGTCAGCAGCCAAGCGGATTGCTGACGTTGGCGGCGTGGCGCCGCAGGACTACAACTCCCGGCATCAGCGAGCTCACACTCACGCCCCCTTGCGGCCTTCCAGCATCAAACCTGCACAATGGCAGTTCAGGCGAAAGACATGGTGTTATCGCCCAATGCAATGATGTCATTGTAGCCATTGCATTGCCGATATGAACAGCAACTCGTATCGTGGACGCCATTCAAGGAGAGACCATTGAAGATTGCGATGCTGGGTGCCGGCGCACTGGGCTGCGCCATCGGCGCTGCGCTTACCGAAGCCGGTCACGAGACGTGGCTGCTCAACCGATCGGTCGCGCATGTCGAAGCCATCCGCCGCGAAGGTTTGCGGGTCGACGACGCCAACGGTTCGCGGCATGTCATGGTCCGCGCAACGAGACGCGCCGCCGAGGCCGGTACGGTCGATCTGGTCGTCGTGCTCGTCAAGTCGTTCCATACAGCCACTTTCTCGCGGGCCCGTACGTGGGGCGCTGCCTCGCGGCACCCGGCGCCGAAGCCATCAAGGTCGAGCGTCCCGGCAGCAAAGAGCCCCGGAACGTATACGGGCGCGGTCATAGCAAGGGCGGCGCGCATCGCACCTTGCTGGAACTGCCGCTTCTGCTCGGCGAGGAAACGGCGCGCGCGGCGTCGGGCTGAGCGCTAGCGGGCGCCAAGCAGCGCCTTCGGCTCGAGAAATGCCTCAATCCCAAACGCACCGTATTCGCGACCGATGCCCGATTGCTTGAAGCCGCCGAACGGGGCGGCGGGCTCGTGAGCGAGCGTGTTGATTAGCACGCGCCCCGCTTCGATGCGCGCGGCAACGGCGTTCGCGCGCACCGTGTCGGATGAGCACACGTAGGCTTGCAGGCCGTAGGGCGTGTCGTTGGCGATGGCGATCGCTTCTTCCGTGTCGCCATACGCGATAATCGACAGCACCGGCCCGAAGATCTCCTCGCGCGCAATGGTCATGTCGTTGCGCACGTCGCTGAAGAGCGTGGGACGCACGAACCAGCCCGCGCCCACGTTGTCCGGACGTCCCTCGCCGCCCGCAATCAGCCGCGCGCCCTCTTCGATGCCCATGCGAATATAGTGCTGCACGCGCTCCCATTGCTTGCCGCTGACCATCGGTCCGATGCCCGTGCGCGGATCCCGCGGATCGCCCGACTGGATCTGCGCGACCGCGCGCACGATCTTATGCTCGAACTCCGCGAGCCGCGCCCGCGGCACCAGGATGCGGGTGCCCGCGATGCATGCCTGCCCGCTGTTCATGAAACCTGCATCGAGCGCGAGCGGCACGGCTGCATCGAAGTCCGCGTCGTCGAGCACGATCGTCGGCGACTTGCCGCCCAGTTCCAGCGTCACGCGCTTGAGCGTGTCAGCGGCGGTGCGCAGAATGGTCTTGCCGACGCGCGTCGAGCCGGTGAACGACAGCTTGGCGATATCCGGATGCGCGCTGATCTCCGCGCCGACAGTCTCGCCACGCCCGGTCACGATGTTGAACACCCCCGCGGGGAGCCCCGCGTCGTGCAGCGCCTCGGTGACCACGCGCGTCTGGATCGCGCTCATCTCGCTCGGCTTGACGACCGCCGTGCAGCCGGCCGCGAGCGCCGCCGCGAGTTTGCCGCAAATGAAGCCCGCGTCGCTGTTCCAAGGCGTGATCAGCCCGGCCACGCCGAGCGGCTGCATCACCACCCTGGCGGTTCCCGCCTCACGGACGAACGCGTAGTCTTCGAGCACGCTAGCCGCCTCGATCAGCACGTTGCTCGCGTGCCGCGCCATCCAGCGCCCGCGCGATACCGGCGCGCCATACTCCTCGACGATCGCCTCGAAAAGCGCATCTTCTTTCGCTACGACGGCGGCGTGCAGGCGCTTGAGCATGTCGATGCGCTCGCGCCTGTCCGTGCGGGAGAACGCTGAAAATGCCCGCTTCGCCGCCGCGACGGCGCGGCGCGCGTCTTGCGCGTCGGCGAGCCGCACGCGGCCGATCACACGCTCAGTGGCGGGATTGACGAGGTCGAAAAGCTCCTCGCCGTGCGGCGTGACGAAAGCGCCGTCTATATAGATTCGGTCGATGATCTGCATGATTCGTTTCGTTAGTCATTAACTTGAAACGAAGATAAGGCGTTTCGATTAATTCGACTAGCCGTACAATCCGGCATGACCTATTGAACGATTTAGCACAATGAAGACCTCTGGAATGGGAGAGCTCGAAGCGGTGCTGGCGGTCGCGCGGCATCGCAGCTTCCGGGCGGCGGCAAGGGAGATGAGCATCTCGACGTCCGCGCTGAGTCACGCGGTCGCCGCGCTCGAGGCCCGCATCGGCGTGCGGCTCTTCAACCGGACGACGCGCAGCGTGTCGCTCTCGGAGGCGGGCGCGCAGTTCGTGCAGAACGTCGCGCCCGCGCTCTCGGCCATCCGCGATGCGCTCGATCAGGCGGGCAGCTTCCGCGACCAGCCGTCGGGCACCTTGCGCATCAATACATCAGCGGGCGCGGCGCGTCAGGTGATGCCGCTTGTTCATCGCATTCCTTCAACGCTACCCCGACATGAAGCTCGATATCGTCACCGAAGGCCGGCTCATCGATATCGTGGTCGAAGGATTCGACGCGGGCATCCGTCTGAGCGAATCCGTGCCGCAAGACATGATCGCGGTGCCGTTTGGCGAACGGCAGCGCTTCGCCGTAGTCGGCAGCCCGGACTATTTCGGCCGACACCCGCCGCCGCGCACGCCCGCGGATCTGGCGGCGCACCGCTGCATCCGCGGCCGAATGCCGAGCGGCTCCATCTACCAATGGGAGTTCGAGCGTCACGGCGAAACCTTG
Organism: Caballeronia sp. INML2; assembly: GCF_023631365.1. NCBI lineage: Bacteria > Pseudomonadati > Pseudomonadota > Betaproteobacteria > Burkholderiales > Burkholderiaceae > Caballeronia > Caballeronia sp. INML2. The sequence goes on from NZ_JALQDH010000126.1 coordinate 45,891, forward strand.
CGCATCCACGGCGACGGCACGCTCACACTCGACGAACCCGGCCTGATGCTCGCTGCAGCGCGCGCGGGGCTCGGGCTCGCGTACCTGACCGAATGGAACGTGAGCACGGAACTCGCGGCCGGAACGCTCGTGCGCGTGCTGGAAGATTGGACGCCGCCCCTCGACGGGCTCTGCCTCTACTTTCCCGGACGGCGCCACGTGCCAGCCGGGCTGCGAGCGCTGACGGACATGATCCGCGAATATGCCGAAGCGAATCGCAAGCGCGCGCCGAGCGCGCGCCAGCGTCCCGCGCGACGCTGATGGCGATGCACCGCGCTGCTGATCGGGGAGCGCTAGCAGAAACCCATCACTTCGTTCGGCGCCCGCTGGGGCAATCTCTCGATCCCGGCGTGATTCTCTATCTGCCGGTCGCCCGGGAATCCTAGCCTCGGCGAGACTAGCGCGAGCAATTCGATTCAACGTTGCACGGGCATCAGTTTGTCTATTGCGTGTTACACGGAAGCGCAAAGCAATCTCGACAGAGCAAGGCGACAGTTGCGCCAAACGTCTTCTTAAGGCGCGACGGGATGCGACCATTGCACTGACATAACATCAGGTCATGGTCGCTCCAACAATTCCGGCGTTGCCGCCGCGTATTTGACTCAATATATTTTTAGTCATCCACGCGCCGTCCTCGCTTTCGGTCGAAGCAAGCGGGATCGCGCGATCCGCAAGACATCCGCTTCAACCTTGTCGAGGAAAACGCCGTGATGAACATTGCAAGGTTCCGTTGCACGCACTTCCCCGTTCGCCCGCTCGCCATGACGTTGCTGCTCTCCATCGCAAGTGCGGCGCCCGCATCCGCGGCGGGCAAGATCACGTTCGTGTCGCAAGGCGGCGCGTATCAGGAAGCGCAGACCAAGGCGATTCTCGACCCCGCCGCGAAACAGCTCGGCATCACGATCAATCAGGACAGCATTCCGGACGCGTGGCCACAGATCAAGGCGCAAGGCGCGACGGGCAAGCCGATCTGGGACGTCGTCGATACGCCGCCTTCCAACTGCCTGCGCGGCGGACGAGAAGGTCTGGTGGAAAAGCTCGACTTTTCGAAGATTCCCAACGCGGCAACGGTCCCGGAGAAATACCGCACGCCTTATTCGGTCGCGTACGAGTTCTATTCGACCGTCATCGGCTATAACAAGAAGACGCTCAAGAAGGTGCCGCAAAGCTGGAAGGACTTCTGGGACGTGAAGAACTTTCCCGGCACGCGCGCGCTGCGCAACGATCCGATGACCGTGCTCGAAGCCGCGCTGCTCGCCGATGGCGTGCCGCGCGACAAGCTCTATCCGCTCGACGTGGACCGCGCGTTCAAGAAGCTCGAAGAGATCAAGCCGAACATCACCGTATGGTGGACCTCGGGCGGACAGTCCGCGCAATTGCTGCACGACGGCGAAGTCGATATGACGATGATCTGGAATGGCCGCGCAAGCGCCGTGATGAAGGATGATCCGGACGTCGCCTTTACGTTCAACGACGGCATTCTGCAGAACACGCAGCTTTGCATCCTGAAGAACGCGCCGAATCTGAACGATGCCGTGCGCTTCCTGAACGCGGCCCTATCGCCGGAATTGCAGGCGAATCTGCCGCTGTATATCGACTACGGCCCGGGGAATCCGGCAGCATTCAAAACCGGCAAGATCACCGACAAACGCGCCGCCGAATTGCCGAGCGCGCCAGCGAATGCGGCGAAGCAGGCGCTGCTGTCGGAGGATTGGTGGGCGTCGGAGCCGGGCATTCAGGCGAAGGCGCGTTGGCTCAAGTTCATGCAGTAGTGCGGCTTTGAGTGCCTCACGTGTTCGACTATCTTATTCTGGGGGGCGGCTCCGCTGGTTGCGTGCTGGCCGCGCGCCTTTCCGAAGATGCGCGAGCGAGCGTATGCCTCGTCGAAGCGGGCCGCGATATCTCCGCGCACACGATGCCCGATGCCATTCGCAGCCGTTATCCGGGCCGCGCGTATCTCGACGCGCGCAACATCTGGCAAACGTTGAAAGCGCGCATGAGCCGCAGCGCCGCCATGCGACGCTACGAACAGGCACGTCTTCTGGGCGGCGGCTCGGCCATCAACGCACTGATGGCCAATCGCGGCGCTCCCGCCGACTACGACGAATGGGAAGCGCTCGGCGCATCGGGCTGGAACTGGCAAACATGCCTGCCCTACTTTCGCGCGCTCGAAACGGATTGCGACTTCAGCGGCGCATTGCACGGCAGCGATGGCCCCGTGCGTATCCAGCGAACGGCATGGCCGCGCATATCGCCATTCGTGCGCGCGGTCCTTGGCTCGCTTGCCGAAAGCGGTCATGCATTGCACGATGATCAGAACGGGCCCTGGCAAGACGGCACCTTCATCGGTTCGATCGCGGTCAGTGCGCAGGGCGAACGCATTCCGACTTCAGTCTGCTATCTAGACGATGCCGTGCGCGCACGCAGCAACCTGACGATACGCACCGGCGAAGTCGTCGAGCGCATTCTGTTCGACGGCAAGCGTGCAATCGGCGCGCGCATCGTGAACGCGCACGGCACACGTGAAGAACTGAAGGCGCATCGCGTGATCGTATCGGCGGGTGCGATTCATAGTCCTGCATTGCTGATGCGAAGCGGGATCGGTCCCGCCGATGAACTCGCCTCGCTCGGCATCCATGTACTCGCTGATCGTCCGGGCGTCGGGCGCAATCTGATGGAGCATCCGTCGATTGCCGTGTCCGCATATCTCCCGCGCGCAGCGCGCACGCCGTTTCTGGACGAACATCACGAGCAGGCGATCGTGCGCTTCTCTTCCGGCTTGCCGAATACCGTTCCAGGCGACATGCATGGCGCGATCCTGTCGCGCTCTGGCTGGCACTCGGTTGGATATCGACTGGGAACGATCTTCTTCTGGGTCAACAAGTCGTATTCGCGCGGGCGCGTGACGCTTGCGTCAGCGAGTGCATTCGATGAACCCGATGTCGATTTCGCCATGCTCTCCGATTCGCGCGATCTCGAACGGCTCAAGCTTGCGTTGCGCTTCGGCGCTTCCGTTTTGTCATCGCCATCGATGAATGCGTATCGCGATGCGATCTTTCCGTCGAGTTATTCGCCACGCGTGGCCGCGGTGGCTGTTCCGGGAACATGGAACGCGGTGCAGCGCGGCGCGTTGAGCGCGTTGCTCGATCTCGCGGGACCGTTGCGCGGCCGGTTGATCAAGCATGTCGTGACGCAGGGCGTGACCATCGACGAACTGCTCGAAGACGATCACGCGATGACGGCGTTCGTGAAGCGTTCGGTGGGCGGCACCTGGCATCCGTCGGGAACGTGCCGCATGGGGGCATCGAACGATCCGTTGGCCGTAACTGATGCGCGCGGCGCGGTTCATGGCATAGAAGGCCTGTACGTGTGCGATGCATCGCTGATGCCGTCGCTTCCGTGCGCGAACACAAACGTGCCGACGATCATGATCGCGGAACGCGTGGCGGATGTGTTGCGTGGCACGGCGCGTGACGGACGCGAGCCGGCAACGCACATGCCCGACTACGCCCCGTAACCGACGATCCCCTTTACTTCGAGAAACGCCTCCAGTCCCCACTCGCCATATTCGCGCCCATTGCCCGACTGCTTGTAGCCACCGAACGGCGAGCCCGCATCCCAGACCGGATAATTCACGTAGACGCTGCCCGCGCGCATTTTCATGGCCACGCGCCGCGCACGTTCCTGATCCTTCGACTGC
>NZ_JALQDH010000127.1:0-18514 GCF_023631365.1 Caballeronia sp. INML2
AAAACACAAACTACAACGTCGACGTAAGACACAACTCCAACATCGCGGACGGCGTCGGGGCCGTGCGCGCGCCCCCGCCGCCCCCGCCCCCCCCGCCCCCCCGCCGGGCGCGCCGGGGCCCCCCCCCCCCCCCCGCGATCGCGTGGGGCATGCGGCGCACCGGCGGCCAGGTCATCGTGTTCACCGCACCGCGTCGCGCGGGCGCTCGCTCGCCGAAGACTTCGGTCTCGCGTTCGGCGGCGGTCTGAACGATTTCGATCCGCATGCGTTCGACATCGTCGTGAACGCGACCGCCGCCGGTTTCCGCGCGCCGGACGTCAATCCATTGCGGGCCGGGCAGCTTGCACCGCATCTCGTTGTGATGGACGCGGCCTTCATCCCCGTGCGCACGAAGCTGATCCGCGATGCCGCCGAACTCGGCTGCCGCGTGGTCGAAGGCACGCGCATGCTGCTGCATCAGTTCTGCGGTCAGGTCGAGTTATACACGGGCAAGGCAGCGCCGCTGGACGCAATGAGCGCCGCCCTGCTCGACGAAATCGCCCGCGTGGGCTAGCCCGATCGCATAGCAGGAAAAATCCGGCGGTCCCGCATCTCGCGCGAAGACGAGGACGGGACTTCCGCCAGTGGTCGCAGGAACGGAGAGAGACATCATGAAGCATCAGCCAACCATCGCAGCCGCCGACGGCGGACTCGCACACAACACCGACGGCAACGTCAACCATGGCCGTGACGAGGTCACGACGCGCGATCTGTATCGTGCCGCATGGGCCGCATCGCTCGGCAGTGCGCTCGAATACTACGACTTCGCGCTCTATAACCTCGCGTCGGCGCTGATCTTCGGGCCGCTGTTCTTCCCGTCGAGCGATCCCGCCATCGGTCTGATCGCGAGCTTCGGCGCTTACTTCCTCGGCTTCGCGATCCGGCCGGTGGGCAGCATCGTCTTCGGCGCGCTCGGCGACCGTTACGGCCGCAAGTTCGTGCTGATGGCGACGATCCTGCTGATGGGCGTCGCCAGCACGCTCATCGGCGTGTTGCCGACCTACGCGAGCGCGGGCATCTGGGCGCCGGTCCTGCTCGTCGGCTGCCGCCTGCTGCAAGGTCTCGGCGCCGGCGCCGAACAGGCCGGAGCGGCCGTCCTGATGGCCGAATACGCGCCCGCGAAGCGCCGCGGCTACTTCGCCGCCCTGCCCTTCATGGGCGTGCTGCTCGGCACGGTGATGGCCGCCGCGATCTACTTCGCGCTGGTGCGCGTCGAGGATATTTCGCAAAGCTGGCTATGGCGCGGGCCGTTCCTGCTGAGCGTGCTCATCATCGCGGTGGCGATCTGGATCCGGCTGAAGCTGAAGGAATCGCCGTCGTTTTCGAAGCTCGAAGCACGGCAGCAGATCAACGACAGCCCGCTCAGGCATCTCATCAGGCATTCGAAGCCGACGCTGCTCAAGGTCATCGGCATGCGCATGGCGGAGAACGGCGGCTCGTCGATCTATCAGTCGCTCGCGATCAGCTACATGGTTACCGCGACCGGCCTCAAGGGACCGATCGGGCCGGTGGCGCTGCTGCTCGCGGGCGTGTCGGGCGCGGTGGTCATTCCGCTCACCGGCAAGCTCAGCGATCGCGTCGGACGCGTGCCCGTCTATCGTGCCTTCGCGCTGTATCAGCTGGTGCTGGCCTATCCGACATGGTGGGTTTTGAGCCAGGGCAACGCGGCGGCGAGCATCGCGATGCTGTGCGTCGCGCTCGCGGGCGTCTGGGGCATGTTCGCCACGCAAGGCGCGCTGCTGCCCGAACTCTTCGGCGCGCAGCATCGCTACGCGGGCGTCGCGGTGGGGCGCGAAGTGTCCGCCGTGATCGCGGGCGGCGTGGCGCCGCTGATCGGCGCGTCGATCATCGCCTGGGCGACCGCGCACTGGGGCGGCAATGAAGGCCGCGTTCTCGCGTGGATTCCGCTTGCCAGCTATGTCGCCATTCTGAGCCTGATCGGCGTCGTGACGACGTACTACACGCCCGAGACGCGCGGACGCGACCTCGACGATCTACGCGACGCCGCGGATGTCGGCTAGGCGAGCAGCAATAAGGCATCCGCGAGCGACAGCACCGTCGTGCGCGACTCGAACGCGGTCGAGAACAGATGTTCATGCACCACCTGATCCGGGTCGTAACAACAATCCTTGACCGTGTACAGGCGGAAGTCCGCATCGCTCGCATATGCGACCGACGACAGCACGACACCGGTCGACGCAATGCCGGCCATGATCAGCGAATCGACGCCTCGCGCGGCAAGCCGTTCCTCCAGACCGGTGCCGAAGAACACGCTGGCCCGGTGCGCGATGATGAGCGGTTCATCATCGCGCTGGCCCAGCTCCGGCGCGGTCCGGTCGCCGGTGAAAAGACCCAGCCGTTTGATTCCCTGGCCGTTCTTGTTCAACGGGCTGACTTCCGGATAGCCCGGACTGAAGCGTAGGTTGACGAAATAAACGCCGACGCCCCTGGCCCGCGCCGCGTCGCATAGTGTGCGCGTATTGGCGATCAGCGCCGGCGCGACCGATGGAAAGAGCCCGAGAATATCGGCCTGGTAATGCATGACGACGAGCGCGGTTCGCGCTGGCGCAATGGCCGGAATCTGCGGGCTCATGCGCTGCCCGGACGGTGCTTCCATGTCCCCACCTCCTTGCGTTGAACGCGGCGAAGCGTATCGGGTTCGCGCGTTCTTCCTCAGTTCGATCCGTCCCGGCCGCTAGGCCTGGCCTGCCCGGCGCCCCGCGTGTGCGAGCGCCAACGCCAGTCTCGCCCCCACTTCGGCATTGTGTTTCACGAGCGCGATGTTCGTCGCCAGACTGCGCCCGCCCGTCAGCGCATCGATGCGAGCCAATAAGAAGGGTGTCAGCGCCTTGCCGGTGATGCCTTGCTCCGTCGCCTCGACGAGCGCCTGCCGCGTCAGCGCGTCGATCTCTTCGACCGCCATCTCCGATGCTTCCGGCACCGGCGTGCTCAACACGACACCCCCGACGAGGCCCAGGTCCCATTTGGCGCGGATGAAGCGTGCCTGCTCTGCCGCGTCGTCCAGCCTGAAGTCCGCGCGAAAACCGCTGTCGCGCGTGTAGAACGCCGCGAAATTGTCCTGCTCGCAACTGAGCACCGGCACGCCGTGCGTCTCCAGGTATTCCAGCGTGAGCCCGATGTCCAGGATGGACTTCGCGCCGGCGCAGACCACCGCCACCGAGGTCTTCGCCAGCTCCTGCAGATCGGCCGAGATGTCGAAGGTTTCCTGCGCGCCCCGGTGCACGCCGCCAATGCCGCCGGTGACGAATACCTCGATACCGGCCAGCGCGGCACAGATCATCGTGCCGGCCACCGTCGTGGCGCCGGGCTCGCCGCTGGCCAGCACCGCCGGCAGGTCGCGGCGGCTGATCTTATGGACATGGTCCGAACGGCCGAGCAGTTCCAGTTCGCCGTCGGTCAGGCCGACGCGGATTCGCCCGCCGATCACGGCGATCGTCGCGGGCTCGGCCCCGGCGTCCCGAATCAGCGCCTCCACTTCGCGCGCGGTGCGAATGTTCTCGGGGTAAGGCATGCCGTGGGCGATGATGGTCGATTCCAGCGCCACGATGGGGCGGCCCTCGGCCCGCGCGGCGGCCACGGGCGCGCTCAAGGTCAGCCACGATCGTGCAAGGTCGGTAGCCATGTCGATGTCCTCGGTGGTGCGATGTCAAAGTATGCAGCACCACGCCATTGTGCTTCACACATCAATTCGAGTCTTCATTGCCTCATGCAGGGAAGTCATGCGCCCCATGAGATCTTTTCGATTGTCGTCGCGGCCAGGCCGCATCGAGAATGATTCCACCGATGCCCGAGACCCGCGCGCACTGTCGACTCGTCCAGCCGACTGCGTCCGCGCTCAAACCAACCAGGAATCCGACGACCGATGAACCTTCGCGAATCCAGCAAGCACTTCGACTCATGCCTTCAAACCTGTGGCGAAGCGCTCGTCACACTGCTCGAAACCTACGGCGTCGAGTACGTCTTCGGCATTCCGGGTGTGCACACCGTGGAGCTCTATCGCGGGCTTGCGCACTCGTCGATCCGGCACGTGACGCCTCGTCACGAACAGGGTGCGGGCTTCATGGCCGACGGATACGCGCGTGTCACGGGCAAACCCGGCGTGTGCTTCATCATCACCGGACCGGGCATGACCAACATCGCGACCGCGATGGCGCAAGCCTATGCCGACTCCATTCCGATGCTCGTGATATCGAGCGTCAATGCACGCAGCCAGCTCGGCAACGGCGACGGGCGTCTGCATGAACTTCCTTCGCAGCGCGAAGTATTCGACGGACTCGCCGCGTTCTCCCATACCTTGCTGGATGCCGCCGAGTTGCCTCAGGCACTGGCGCGCGCGTTTGCCGTGTTCGAGAGCGCGCGGCCGCGGCCCGTCCATATCGAGATTCCGCTCGATGTCATCGTGTCGCCGGCGAACGCGATGAAGGGAGCGTCCGCCGTGCGCGCGACGAAGCCCGCCGCCCATCCCGCCGCGCTCGCCCGTGCCGTGGATCTGCTCGCCGATGCCAGGCGCCCGCTGATTCTCGCCGGCGGCGGCGCCGCGCACGCCGCAGTCGAACTGCGCGAACTCGCCGAGCGGCTGGAGGCGCCCGTGGCGCTCACCATCAACGCGAAAGGACTTCTGCCGTGCGCAGCGCCGCTTCTCATCGGCTCGACGCAGTCGCTCCCGCCGACCCGCGCGATGATTCGCGAAGCCGACGTCGTGCTCGCGGTCGGAACCGAACTGGGCGAGACCGACTATGACGTGCTTTTCGATGGCGGGTTCGCGATCGCCGGACAACTCATCCGCGTCGATATCGATGCGCAGCAGGTCATGCGCAATGCTCAACCGGACGTGGCGATCGTCGCCGACTCGCGCGAGACGTTGAGCGCGCTGTCGGCGAGACTGCACGAGCGCGCGGTGCGTCCCGCATCGCCGGACTGGGGCGCCGCGCGCGTGACGGCCGTGCGCAACGCCATCTTCGCCGACTGCGACGCCGCGATGCGATCGCAGCAGCGCCTGATCGACACGATCGTCGGCGCCCTGCCCGGCGTCATCATTGCAGGCGATTCGACGAGCCCGGTCTACGCGGGCAATTTCCTCCACGATGCGCCGGCCCCGCGCTCATGGTTCAACTCATCGACCGGCTACGGCACGCTCGGATACGGGCTGCCCGCCGCGATCGGCGCGAAGCTTGCCGCCGGTGAGCGGCCCGTCGTGTGTCTCATCGGAGACGGCGGCTTTCAGTTCACGCTGCCGGAACTGGCGAGCGCGGTGGAAGCGCGCGTGCCCGTGATCGTGCTGCTGTGGAACAACTTCGGCTACGGCGAGATCCGGAAATATATGGACCAGCGGAATATCTCGCCCGTCGGTGTCGATATCTACACGCCCGACTTCATGGCGCTGGCAAGCGCCTTCGGATGCGAGGCCGTGAGCGTCGACGATCCACAGGCGCTCGACGCGCAATTGCGGCGGACGGTATCGCGCGACATCCCGACCGTGATCGAGGTTCGCGAAGCCGACTGGTTTGCACGGGTGCCGTCATGAGCGCGCAAGCACGCCCCCTTTTCGATTTCCCGCTGCGCACCCGGCTCTTCATCGATGGCTGCTGGTGCATGGCCGAGACGAGCCGGCGTTTGCCCGTCGTCAATCCATCGACTGAAGAAACGATCGTCGACGTGGAGGCCGGCGGCCCCGCCGATGTCGATCGCGCGGCGCGCGCGGCATCGCGTGCGTTTCGCGCCTGGAAGCAGACATCGGGCGCAGAGCGCGCCGGCTTTCTGCGTGCGATTGCGCGCGGCGTGGAGGCGCATGGCGAGCGCCTCGCCGCGCTTCAGTCGCTCAACAACGGCAAGCCGATTGCCGAATCGCGCATCGACGTCGGCGACGTGGTCGCGACCTTCGACTATTACGCGGAGCTCGCGGAAACGCTGGATGGAGCGGAAGAAGAGGTCGCCATTCCGAGCAGCGATCATCGTGCCGTGATCCGCCGTGAACCGGCGGGCGTGGTCGGCCTGATCGTGCCTTGGAACTTCCCCATGGTCACGACGGCGTGGAAACTTGCCCCCGCGCTCGCCGCCGGATGCACCGTCGTGCTGAAGCCCTCCGAATTCACACCCTTGCCGGAACTGGAACTGGCCGCGATCGTCGAGCGCGCGGGTCTGCCGCCGGGCGTCTTCAACGTCGTGACGGGCACCGGCGCGGAGGTCGGTGCGGCGCTCACGACGCATCCACTCGTGTCGAAGGTGTCGTTCACCGGCAGCACGGCGGTCGGCGAGCACGTCATGAAAGCGGCGGCGCAATCCATCAAGGGCGTGAGCCTCGAACTGGGCGGCAAGTCGTCGATCATCGTCTTCGCGGACGCCGACCTCGATCTCGCCGTCGATCTCGTCACGGGCGGCGCGTTCTTCAATGCCGGACAGATGTGCTCGGCCACGTCGCGGGTGCTCGTCGAGCGGCCGCTCGCAGAGGCGCTGATCGCGCGCCTCGCCGAGCGCGTGGCGCGAACCGTCGTCGGCGATCCGTTTGCATCCGGCGTGCAGATGGGGCCGCTCACGAATCGCGCGCAGTACGAACGCGTGCAAGGTTTCATCGCGCGGGGCAAGGCGGACGGCGCGAGTCTCGTGGTCCAGGGCGAAGCGCCGGAAGGAGAAGGATATTTCGTCCAGCCGACGATGTTCGTCGATCTTCCCACAGGCAGCGCGCTGTGGCGCGAAGAGATATTCGGCCCCGTGTTGTGCGTGCGCAGCTTCGATACGGAAGACGATGCGATCGCCACGGCCAACGATACCGAGTTCGGCCTGGTCGCAACCGTCGTCACGCGCGACGGGACACGCGGCGAGCGCGTGGCCGCGGAGCTAGAGGCGGGTGTCGTCTGGATCAATACACCGCAGCTGATCTTTCCTCAGACTTCCTGGGGCGGCTACAAGAAAAGCAGCATCGGCCGCGAGCTGGGGCCTTTCGGGCTCGCGGCATTCCAGGAAGTCAAGCAGATCCTGAGCGCGGCGCCCGGCGCCGTTCGAAAGGCTTGCTAAGTCGGAGCCATGCGGTCGGCTCATGGCAACCATGCCGAGAATTCGATTGTTGCCAAAATTTTGCATCCCTAGAGTGTTCTCACCGACGCCGTTGTTGATTGACCCACCGCATTGACCGACTGCTGCACCGTTTTAGTGAGGAGTGAGCCATGCAAGACATCAAACGAGGCAGAAGGCAGGCCATCAAGACCATCGGCGCGGCGCTCGCCGCGTCGAGCCTGCCGATGCCGTTCATCAGCACGGCGAGGGCGCAGGAAAAGAGCTTTGCCGGGAAGACGCTGCGCCTCTTGACGTGGTCCGACGACACCGGCGCCGCGGCATTGCGCAACATCGCCGCAACCTTCAGTCAGAAGACCGGCGCGCAGGTCATCGCCGACCGCGCCGACGGCACGTCCGGCATGGTGGCAAAAGTGAAGGCGGCCGGAGACAGGCCGACCTACGACGTGATCACGCTCGCGGGCGTGGGCGCTTCGGGCCTTGCGGACGCCGGACTGCTGATGAAGCCCGATCTGAACCGGCTGCCGAACCTGAAGGACGTCGACGCGAAGTACCGCACCGGCGCCAATGGTTTTGGGATCGGCTATCTGCTGTGGTCGGACGGTCTCGTCTATAGCACGTCGTCGGTGAAGGCGGCGCCCACGACCTACGAGGCGCTCTGGGATCCGAAATATGCGGGGCGGATCTTCCTGCCGCCACCGGAGTGGGCGGAAGCGGTCGATCTCGCGATCATCGCCGCCAAGATGGCCGGTGGCTCGCAGCAGAACATCGAGCCCGGCTTCAAGAAGCTCGCGCAACTGAAGGATCGGGTGCTCACGCTCGGCGAGAATCCGAATCAGGTCGCCGATCTGTTTCGCACCGGATCGCTGGATATCGGCGGCATCTACTCGCCGGCGTTCTTCCCCAATCAGTTGCGCAAGCCCGAGTACAAGATGGCCGTCACGTACGGCATGAAGGAAGGCTTCGCGACCCAGCTGATGTTCACGGTCATTCCCAAGGCGCATCCGGGCGACATCGACCTGATCCACGCGTTCATCAACCATTCGCTCGACGCCGGCGTGCAAGGCCGCATGGCCGCCGACGTGCTGAACGGTCCGGTGAACTCGAAGGCGGTGATCCCCGCCGAAAGCCGCGCGTTCGTGCCGTCTCCGCAACAGATCGCCGAGAACGCCGTGTTGCACGACGACAAGGCGCTGGCGGCGGTGCAGCCGGCCTGGATCAAGCGCTATACGGAAATCTTCTCGGCCTGACATCCATGTCCGCACTTCTTTTCCGTCGCAGGACAGCCGCAATCGCGGACGCAGCCGTCGGGCAGCCGGCGGCTCCCGCGTTGCCCAGGGTGCCGCCATGGGTGCTGCTCGCGCCGATCCTGGCGTTTCTCGCCGTGCTCGTCGCAGCCTCGCTCGCGGTGCTGCGCATGAGCTTCGGCGTATCGGGGAACGAGTGGCACGCGCTCACGCTGCACAATTACGCGGACCTCGCCGATTCGTACTTCATGCGTTCGCTCTGGCTCACGCTGAAGCTCGCGTTTCAAAGCATGGTCTGCGCGGTGCTGCTCGCGATTCCCGTGGCGCTTGCGATGGCGCGCACGGAGTCGCGGCTGGCGCGCCGCCTGCTCCTTGCTGGCGTGCTTCTGCCGCTGCTCGTCAACCTGCTGCTGCAGGGCTACGGCTGGCTCGTGATGCTGGGGCCGGCGGGCATGCTCAATCATGCGTTGCTTGCCGCCGGCATCGTACAGCGTCCGCTGCAGTGGCTCTACCGCGAGAACGGCGTGCTGCTCGGCCTGATCCAGACCGCGTTTCCGCTCGCCGTGTTGCCGCTCGCAAGCGCGATGCGCGCCATCTCGCGCTCCTACGAAGAGGCGGCTGCAACGCTCGGCGCGAGCCGCTGGCAGACGCTCTGTCACATCGTCCTGCCGCTCGCGATGCCCGGCCTGGTTTCCGGCGCCCTGCTCGTCTTCGCTTACAACGCGAGCGCGTTCGCCGTGCCGCTGCTGCTCGGCGGGCGGCGCGTCCCCATGCTCGCCGTGCTCGTGCACGATCAGGTGGCGCCGCTCCTGAACTGGCCGGCGGCGTCGGCATCCGGCGTGGTGCTGATGGTGGCGACGCTCGTCGTCATGTCGGTCTCGCAACGGCTCGTGCGCGGCATGCAACGCACGGAGGAATCCTGCTCATGAGTACCCTGCGCCTTGCCGCGGTCATGCCCGGACGTCTGGGCCGCGCGACCAGCCTGCTCGCGACCGTCGTGCTCTTTCTCGCGGCATTGCCGATCATCACGATGATCACAATGTCGTTCGGCAATTCGGATACGCTCGAATTCCCGCCGCCGAGCTTCGGGCTGCGCTGGTATCAGGCCGCGTGGCACACGTTCGTGTCGCCCGACGCGAGCGACGTGCTCTCGATGGGAACCGCTCTGACGACGAGCCTCATCGTCGCGGTCTCGACGATGATCATCGCCACCGCGGTCTCGGTGCCCGCCGCCTACGCGCTTTCACGCTACCGCTTTCGCGGCAAGGCCGTGATAGAGCAACTGGTCGCGCTGCCGCTCGTCTATCCGCTCGTGATGCTCGGGCTTTCGCTGCTGCTCGTGTTCAACGTGCTGCCCGTCGAGCTCGGCATCTTTCGGCTCATCATCGCGCACGTGATTCTCGCCTTGCCGTTCACGGTGAAGAACTGCGCCGCATCGGTCGCATCGATCGGCCCCGAGTTCGAGGAAGCCGCGTGCGTGATGGGCGCGAGCCCGTGGCGCGCGATCGTCGATGTGGTCTTGCCGCTCATGCGGCCGGGCATTCTGGCCGGCATGCTGTTCGCCTTCATCATCTCGTTCAACGAATTCACGGTGACGTTCTTTCTATACGGCATCGATACGATGACGTTGCCGATCTGGCTGTACAGCCGCACCGTGTCCTCGCTCGATCCGACCGTGTTTTCGTTCGCGGTCGTCATCGTGCTCATCGATTTCGCATTGATCTGGCTGCTCGAAAAACTGGTCGGCGACGAAGGCGTCGCGCTGTGAAGAGAGAACCCTCATGACTCATCTGACACTTCAGGCGGTGACGAAGCGCTTTCACACCGCGTACGCAGTCGATCACGTCGATCTCGCCGTGCCCGACGGCAAGCTCGTGTGCTTTCTCGGACCCTCCGGCTGCGGGAAAACGACGCTGTTGCGGATCATCGCGGGACTCGAAACGGCAACCTCCGGAACCGTCGCATTTGCGGGGCGCGATCTGACGCACGTGCCGGCGAACCAGCGCGATTTCGGCATGGTGTTCCAGTCGCTCGCGCTCTTTCCGCACATGACGGTGGCGCAGAACATCGCCTATCCGCTGCGGCTGCGCCGCGTCGCGAAGGACGCGCAGGCAGTGCGGGTCGCCGAACTGCTCGAACTGATCCAGTTGCCGCACATGGCGGACCGGCCGAGCTCGCGGCTCTCGGGCGGGCAACGGCAGCGCGTGGCCATCGCCCGGGCGATCGCGTCGTCGCCGAAACTGTTGCTGCTCGACGAACCGCTCTCCGCGCTCGACGCGAAGCTGCGCGAAGCGATGCAGGTCGAAATCCGGCTGCTGCAGCAACGCCTCGGCATCACGACGATCATGGTGACGCATGACCAGCGCGAGGCCATGACGATGGCCGACGAGATCGTCGTGATGGAGAAAGGACGCATCGCGCAGGTCGGCAAGCCGCTCGACATCTATCGCAATCCCGTCAGCGAGTTCGTCGCCGATTTCATCGGTCTCGGCAACATCCTGCCCGTCACGCTCGACGGCACCGACCGCATCGGGCTTCCCGGCGGCCAGCAGATCATCGTCGATGCCGCGCCGTTCGCAGGCGGCGCAACAGGTGATGTCCGCTTGCTGATTCGCCCCGAGGACGTATCGATGCGGACAGTCATGGCCAATCCGGGACCCAACGTGCTCGCCGGAAAAGTGGCGTTCATCCGGGATGTCGGCGCGTCGCTCGAAGCCACCATCGATTGCGCCGGCTTCACGCTCACCGCGGCCACGACCCCGCGCGAAACACCGGATCTTCGGGTTGGCATGCCCATCTTCGCGGAGCTGCCTCCGCATGCCTGCAAGCTCATCGCGGCACGTGCCGCGCATTGATTCACGCCGACCGAAACATAGTCACAGGAGACACCCTATGAACACGACGACTTCCGTGCAGCGCTTCTTCAAGCGCGCGTTTGCCACCCTCGCCTTCTCGGGCGCCGTGGGCCTTTGCGCATTTGCGCCGCTCGCGCAGGCCGATGCGCTCGACTCGATCAGCAAATCCGGCGTCGTGCGGATCGGCGTGTTCGAGGACTATCCGCCGTTCGGCTCGATCGGGCCGGACATGAAACCGCAAGGCTACGACATCGATGTCTCCAACCTCATCGGCAAGACGCTCAACGCGAAGGTCGAACTGATTCAGGTTACGGGCGACAACCGCATGGCGTACCTCGCCGACCATAAGACCGACATGCTGCTCTCGGTCGGCAAGACGCCGGAACGCGAAAAAGTCATCGACTTCTCGCAAGCGTATGCGCCATACAACCTGGCCGTATTCGGTCCGAAGTCGCTCGCCGTGAAGAACGCCGGCGATCTGGCCGGCAAGAGCATTGCGGTTGCGCGCGGCACGCTCGAAGACCTGAGCGTGAGCAAGGTCGCGCCGCCGTCCGCGAGCATCAAGCGCTTCGATGACCCGAATGGCGCGATCTCCGCGTTTCTGGCCGGGCAGACGCAACTGCTCGTGGTCGGCAACGACGTGGGCGCGACCATCATCGCCCGTCACCCCTCGATCGATCCCGAGCAGAAGTTTTCGCTCTTCAGCTCGCCCGATCACGTCGGCCTGAACAAGAACGAACCGCGCCTCAAGCAGAAGGTGGACGAGGCGATCGCAGCCGCGAAGAAGGACGGCACGATGAACGCCATCTCCCAGAAGTGGCTGCGCGCGCCGCTGCCGGCCGATCTGTGATGCGCTGCGCTTTCTCGTTCAATCGCACGCCGAGGAAACCTCGATGACCTACACGTTCGATTTCAGCGACTTCGGCCTCTACGTGGACGTGCTCGCGCATGGTGTCGCGGTCACGCTCGGCCTCACCGCCGTATCGACGCTCCTGGGCGGTCTGGTCGGCATCGGCGGAGCGTGCATCGCCGTGACGGGGTCGAAGCCGGTTCGTGCCGTGGTGGCCGCGTATGTCGAGCTCATTCGCAATACGCCCTTTCTCGTGCAGCTGTTCTTCGTGTTCTTCGGGCTGCCGAGCCTCGGCGTGCACATCGGCGAAATCGAAGCCGCCGTGCTCGCGATGACCGTGAACCTCGGTGCGTATGCGACGGAAATCGTCCGGGCGGGCATCGACTCGATTCCGCGCGGACAGGTCCAGGCCGCGATGGCGCTCGGCTTGCGGGGCCCGCATGTCTTTCGCCACGTCGTGTTGCCGCAGGCGCTCGCCAACGTATTTCCGGCGTTGCTCGGCGAGGTGCTGATCGTGATGCTCGGCTCCGCGGTGGTATCGCAGATCTCAGTGCCGGACCTGACCCATGCCGCCAGTTTCATTCAGTCGCGCAACTTCCGTTCGTTCGAATGCTACGTGATCGTTACCGCGATCTATCTGCTGCTGTCGATCGTGTTGCGCCTGCTCATCAACCGGCTCGGCAAGCGGCTGTTCGCGGGACGCGCCGCCCGTGGCGTCACGATTGCGCCTCGACGCGGGGTGCGCGGGCTGTTTTCCGTACGTGCAGCCGTGGCCGGTCGCGGCCTTCCGAAGGAGCGTTCACGATGATCGAGTTCACGCTATGGGATATCGCGCGCAACCTGATGCTCGCCGCGCGCTGGACGCTGTTGCTTTCGTTGATCGCGTTCGTCGGCGGCGGCCTGACAGGGCTGCTGTTGCTCGCCATGCGCGTGTCGCCGTTGCCGTGGCTGCGCAGGTTCGTGGTGCTGTATGTCGAAGTGTTCCAGGGCACGCCGCTCCTGATGCAGCTCTTCCTCGGCTTCTTCGGCTTGCCGATGCTGGGCGTGGAGGTGTCGCCGTGGGCCGCGGCGACGGTCACGCTCACGCTCTATACGGGCGTCTATCTCTCCGACATCTGGCGAGGCTGTGTCGAGGCGGTGCCGAGCGGTCAATGGAGCGCGGCGGCGAGCCTCGGCATGACATGGACGCAGCAGTTGCGTTATGTCGTCTGGCCGCAGGCATGGAAGATCGCCGTGCCGCCCACCGTCGGCTTTCTCGTGCAGGTCGTGAAGAGCACCGCGCTCACGTCGATCATCGGGCTCACGGAACTGACCAAGACCGGGACCATGATCACGAACGCGGTGTTTCGCCCTTTCCCGATCTACGCCCTCGTCGCGTTGCTGTACTTCGCGATGTGCTTTCCGCTGACCTGGTATGCGCGCGCGCTCGAACGCCGGTATCGGGTCGGCAGGCATCGCTGAAGTTCGACTCGGTGTCCAACGTCCTTTCAAAACGGGTTTGCGCATGATTTCCATCGGTAACGTCTCGAAGTGGTACGGCCAGTTTCAGGTTCTGACCGATTGCACCACCACGGTCAGTAAAGGCGAAGTGGTCGTGGTCTGCGGGCCGTCCGGGTCCGGCAAATCGACCCTCATCAAGACGGTCAACGGACTTGAGCCGTTCCAGCGCGGGAGCATCACGATCAACGGCGAGGCCGTCCACGACAAGCGGACCAATCTGTCGAAACTGCGCTCGAAGGTCGGGATGGTATTTCAGCATTTCGAGCTGTTTCCGCATATGTCGATCACGGAAAACCTCACGCTCGCGCAGACGAAAGTGCTGGGGCGCTCGAAAGACGAAGCATCCGACAAGGCGCTGCGCCTGCTCCAGCGAGTTGGCTTGCGCGCGCACGCGGACAAATATCCCGCACAGCTTTCCGGCGGCCAGCAGCAACGCGTGGCGATCGCGCGAGCGTTGTCGATGGACCCGGTCGCGATGCTGTTCGACGAACCGACTTCCGCGCTCGATCCGGAGATGATCAACGAGGTGCTGGATGTGATGGTCGAGCTGGCCCAGGAAGGCATGACGATGATGTGCGTCACGCACGAAATGGGCTTCGCCAGAAAGGTCGCGCACCGGGTCATCTTCATGGATCACGGGCGCATCGTCGAAGACGACGACAAGGATGCGTTCTTTGCCCATCCGAGGTCCGACCGCGCGAGGGAATTCCTGGCCAAGATACTCCACTAACAGCGCCGTCACGTCGCGTCGGACTTGCTACTATAGTTCCGAGTGACAAGCTTTCCATGACCGGAGACACGCCCCATGCGACGACTTCCTCCGCTCAATGCATTACAGATCTTCGAGACGGTCGCGCGTCACCGCAGTTTCACGCGTGCGGCTGAACATCTGTGTCTCACGCAAGGGGCGATCAGCAGGCAGATTCTTGCGCTCGAGGAGTATTTCGGATTTCCTCTGTTCGTACGGGGCGCAAGGGGACTGACATTGACCGCTGAAGGCGACGTGCTGCTGCCCGTCGTCAGAGAGGGGTTCGCGCGTATCGAGGAAGTATCGCTGCGTCTCACGCGCCAGCGCACCGATCTCGCGCTGAAAGTGCCGACCTGCGTGATGCGCTGGATGCTGCCGAGGATCATGCGTTTTCAGGGCGAGCATCCCGAACTGCAGCTGCAGATCACGACGACCTGGCAGCACGACGTCGACTTCCAGGTGGAATCTTTCGATGCGGCGATTATCTATGGTTCGTCACCCGGTGCGGACGTGCACGCCGTGCCGCTCTTCGACGAGCAGCTTACGCCCGTGTGTTCACCGGATCTGCTTAGCGAAAGGCCGCTCGCCGCCGCAGCGGATCTTGCGCATCATGCGCTGCTGCATCCGACGCGAGATCACCGCGACTGGAAGCTATGGCTCGACCGCGCGGGTGCGAACGAGATCGACGCGACGCTCGGCCCGACGTTCGAAACGCTCGATCTGGCGACGAATGCCGCCATGCAGGGCTTCGGGGTCGCGATCAGCGACCGCACGCTAGTCAGCGAAGACGTGGCGGCGCGGCGGCTCGTCATGCCGTTCGACACCGTCCTCGAAACGGGGTCACGCTACTACTTCGTCTATCCGGATTGCGTCGCGAATCAGCCGAAGGTCAAGCTCTTCAGTGACTGGATCACGCGCAACCGGGATGCTGTTTCGGCTGTCGGATAGCTTCTGGCGTTTAATAACTTTCGCTATTGCGCCATCGAGTGCATCGCTTCCCGATAGCCTTGTGCGCTAGCTGCGATATGAAGCTGTTGCTTTGCGAGAAGAATCGCATCGGCGACTTCACGGAACGCACCTTGCCCGCCCGCGCTATTCAACACGATGTCGGCGGCTTGCCGGATATAGGCAGGCGCGTCCTGAACCGCGAAGGAGACGCCACAAGCCTGGAAGCCCGGGAGGTCGATGCTGTCGTCGCCGATGAAAGCGACTTCCGCGGGCTTCAGGTCGAAATCGCGGAACAGGTCCTGACACGCGCAGGCTTTATCCTTGACGCCCAGGCGAAACAGCTCGATGCGCAAGTCCGCGAGCCGGGAACGGAGCGCGGCGGAATCCCGCCCGGAGACAACGGCCACCGCAATGCCCTTCTCCTGCAGCATACGGATACCGAGGCCATCGCGAACATGAAAGCGCTTGATCGCCTCTCCGTCCGGTCCGTAATACAGGCCTCCGTCGGTGAGCACGCCGTCCACATCGGTGATGACCATGCGGATTGCCGCAAGCGGCGGCGACTCGATATCGGGTTCACCCGTCATCAGTCGGCGAACGCGATCGAGGTCCGCCTGCGTATCGACGCTCGGCCCCACGCTGTCGATCCGAATTGCCCGAATGCGCAGTCCAGCGTGAAGCAGACGCAATTGTTCGAGCTTCTCCGCGCGCTCGATCATTGGCATCGGAAGCATGCCGTAGCGTGCCAATGCGGCGGCCCGGTACGCATAAATCCCCACGTGCTTCAAGTACTGCGCCTGCTCGCCGTCGCGCGGATAAGGAATGAGTGAGCGGCTGAAATAAAGCGCATCGCCGTTGTCGGCGCACACGACTTTTACCGAGTTCGGATCGCGCGCCTCTTCGGCGTCGATCGCGTGGCACAGCGTGCCGACTTGCACGTCGGGGTTCGCCGTCGTCTCTGCGACAAGCGCTTCGATATGGGCGGGTTGCAGAAGCGGTTCATCGCCCTGCACGTTGATGTAAATGTCGGCCGGCAACCTGGACATGACTTCGCACAAGCGGTCCGTCCCCGACTCGTGCGCGGCAGACGTAAGCATGGCTTTGCCGCCGAAGGCTTCAACGACTTGCTGCACGCGCGTGTCATCCGTCGCGACGACGACGGCCTGCACGCCGCGCACCATCGACGCGCGCTCGACGACGTGCTGAATCATCGGCTTGCCGGCGATATCGGCGAGAGGCTTGCCAGGCAAACGTGTCGACCCGAAACGCGCGGGTATGACGATGACGACCTTGGGTTGGATCATTTGGAAAGGTGGATCGTTGGATTGCGCCGGACCGCTGATGGAGCGTCGCGACGCCGGCTCCGCCGCCCCTTGCTGCCCGGGAACGTGCGGCGAATTGCCGGGAATACGCTCCAGGCGCGGCCGTACCGGTCTTCGAAGCGTACGATGTCATCCTCGCCGAGATAGGCGCCGGATTGCACTTCGATGAGTTCGAGCGGGATCTTGCCCGGGTTCTCGAGCGCATGGACACATCCGATCGGAATGTAGGTCGATTCGTTCTCGGTCAGGACGTAGGTTTTGTCGTCGTTGGTGACGCGCGCTGTGCCGCTCACGACGATCCAGTGCTCGGCCCGATGATGATGCAGCTGCACGGACAGCTTCGCGCCGGGTCTCACGGTGATGCGCTTCACCTGATAACGCGTCCCTGCATCGATGCTGTCGTAGCTTCCCCACGGACGGTAGATTTCCCGATGGTTGTGATACTCGTTGCGCCCGTTTTCCTTGATGCGCGCAACGATTTCCTTGACGCGCTGGACTTCGCCTTTGCCCGCGACCAGAACGGCATCCTTGGTTTCGACAACGACGAGATCCTTCACGCCGACCATCGCGACGAGCCGGTTGGACGACCAGGCATAGGACTCGGTGACATCGTCCACGACGACATCGCCGCGCGTGACGTTTCCCGACGCGTCGCGCGAGCCGCTGTCCCACAGCGCGGACCAGGTGCCGAGATCGCTCCACCCGCAATCCATCGGAACGACCGCGGCGGCATCGGTCTTTTCCATGAGCGCGTAGTCGATCGAATCCGACGGACAGTTCGCGAATGCCTGTTCGTCGATGCGAACGAAGCTCGCGTCATACTTCTTGCCGGCCATTGCAGCGCGGCACGCATGCACGATTTCGGGCGCGAAACGTTCGAGTTCTTCCAGGTAACGGCGCGCCCGAAACATGAACATGCCGCTGTTCCACAGAAAGCGCCCGCTTGCGACATAGCGCTCCGCGGTCGCCGCGTCAGGCTTCTCGACGAAACGCTCGACGGCGAATCCGCCCGGCGCGTCGAGCGCCTTGCCCGACTCGATATAACCGTATCCGGTCTCGGGGGTTCTGTCGCATTAACGCGGTCAAGTAGAATCGGTCGAACCACAACGCTTGACGAACATGATGGCAAAGACGAAGACGCCACGCAAGACGCTGCCCACCGGCATTGGCAAGGTACTGAAGCGACTGCACTATCCGCTGGATGTGATCCTGCTATGCGTGCGCTGGTACGTGGCGTACTCGCTGAGTCTGCGCAACCTCGAAGAAATGATGGCCGAGCGGGGTATCGAGGTCGATCATTCCAGCGTGCATCGCTGGGTCATCAAGCTGTTGCCGGTGTTTGAAAAGGCATTTCGCCGTCGGAAACGCCCGGTGGGCAGGAGCTGGCGCGTCGACGAGACCTACGTCAAGATCAAGGGCCAATGGAAATTTCTCTATCGCGCCGTCGACAAGGAAGGTAACACGGTCGACTTTCTGCTGCGCGCCCATCGTGACAAGGCCACAGCCCGGCGTTACTTCGAAAAAGCAATTGATCAGAACGGCGAGCCCGAAACGATCACGGTGGACAAGAGCGGCGCTAATCTGGCCGCGCTTGAAGCGCTCAACGCTGAGCGGCCAACGCCAATCAAGATCCGGCAAAACAAATACCTGAACAATATCGTCGAGCAGGACCACCGCGCCGTCAAGCGCATCATCAAACCGATGATGGGATTCAAGGATTTCCACTGTGCGCGCGTCATCCTGTCGGGCATCGAGATCGTGCACATGATCCGCAAGGGGCAGATGTGTAACGATGGCGTCGTATCGACTGCTGCCGACCAATTCTATTCTCTCGCCATGTGAGCAGTCCTCTTCATTGCAGGGAGTTTCTCACACCATCTTCCTTAACGCGACACAACCAGATTTGGCCATCGGGCGCCGCGCGCATTCGCACTTCAATCTCGCCGAGCTTCTGCACTTGCGCCTTGAGACTCTCG
>NZ_JALQDH010000128.1:0-4526 GCF_023631365.1 Caballeronia sp. INML2
CTGTCGTTCACGGGGCTCGAGATCGTGCTGTTCAACGACAAGTGGCAGTTCAAGTTCGCTCACGACGTGGGCGACGCGTTGTCTCCGGCGCAATGCCTCTGCCCGAATCTTTCACCTCGATGCAGGCGAAGCGATTATCTTCGGTCAGCACCACCCTGACACTGCCCCCACGAGGCGTGAATTTCAGAGCGTTGCGAAGAAGATTCCATAACATCTGTTCGACGCGCACGGAATCAGCCTGGATGACAAGCGCGGTGTCGATCCGCGACGTACTCAGGGCGATGCCGCTATTCCTTGCATCGCTGGCGCAGGCTTCCGTTACAGAGCGAACGATGGCCGCAAGATCGACGTCGGCGAATTTCAGCGCGAGCTTTCCCGTGCGCACCCGAGACAAGTCGAGCAGATCGTCGATGATCTTCGCCTGACTGATCACCGAGCGCTGAATGGCCTCGGCCGCACTCTGAACCAGGGGAATGTTCCTAGCATCCGGCGCACGACTGAGCAGCTCAGCCTTTACGTGGATGAGGTTCAGCGGATTCTTGAGTTCGTGTGACAGTACGGCGAAGAACTCGTCCTTCTGGCGATTGACCGATTCGGCCTGTGCGCGCGTCGCACGCTCCACCTCGAGCTGCAACTGCTGCTGACTCTCCACGCTCCTCTTGTCGGTCATGTCGCGGGCGATCTTGGCCAGTCCCTTGAAGCCCTCGCTGGCGATGGTGGTCATCACCCCGCTGCAATAGATTCGCCGGCCATCCTTGCGTTGATGCCACCGTTCATCTTCCGCCCGGCCGATCGCCTTTGCGGTCTCGCGTTCCCGGAGCGCGACATCTTGCGCGCGATCCTCCGGCGTGAAGATCAGATCGACGGGCTTGCCCAGTACCTCCTGTTCGTCATAACCAAACACGCGCTGCGCCCCCTTGTTCCAGCTCACGATCCTGCCGTCCAGGTCCTGCACGATGATCGCGTAGTCGTCGGTGGCGAGTGCGGCAAGCTTGAGCCGTTCCTCTCCCAGGCGCACGTCGTGCTGGGCCGCGCGTCGTTCCGTGATGTCGATCAACGTCAACACCATGCCGTCGATGCGGTCTTCGGCGGTACGGTAAGGCAGCAGCCGAACCAGATACCATTCGCCGCTCGTCGTGCCGACTTCGCGCTGCGTGATCTGCAGACTTTGGAAAGTAGCGCTCGCGTCGGCGGCCAGCTCCGGATAAATCAGGCGATGCGTCAGGTCGAACAGGGAACGTCCGATATCCGTTTCGATCAGGTTGAACAACCTGACAGCGGGTGCCGTAAATCGCTTGATGCGCATGTCGCTGTCGACAAAAATCGTGGCGATGCCCGTCGACGCAATGAGGTTTTGCAAATCGTCGTTGGCCTTCGCCGTTTCTTCGACCTTGAGCTGAAGGGCGCCGTTGACGGTGATAAGTTCCTCGTTGACCGACTGGAGCTCTTCCTTGCTTGTTTCGAGTTCTTCGGTCGCCGAGCGCATCTCTTCGTTGATCGCCTGAAGTTCTTCGTTCGAAGCCTTCAGTTCCTCGTTCGATGCGTTGGATTGCTCGATGCTCAGTTGCAGCAGTTCCTTGGTGCGATGCAATTCGCCCTCGAGATGGGCGACGACGGGATTCCGATCCGCACTGTCTTGCGCCGCCGCGTCGGGCCGGGTCGTCTCATCGACCTCATCGAAGAAAATCGTGCAGAACACGGTCGAGTTCGTCGCGTCGTTGAACGGACGAACCGTCATGTTCACGTAGGAATGCGCGGCGCCGCGCGAGAACCGCACCCGCTCGGCGTCGACGCTCCTGCCGTTCTGCAGCGCTTGAAAGAGCGCGGTGCGTAATTCGAGCCCCAAGTCAGGGTTGATGAGCGTGAGCAGATTATGCGAGGGCTCGCCGCCGACATATCGCAGGAATCGCCCGACGTCGTCGGACATGTGCAGGATCTCCGCGTTGCGGTCCACCAGCACGCTCGGCGGTGCGTAGCGTTCGATCGCCTGCTGATGAAGGCTCGCGAAAGTCAGGCTGGCCGAGTCGTGCATGGGTGTCGGTGCGAGCGCACGCGGCGCGGCCGAGTGGTTGCCGGTCACAGCCGGCGACGAGATCACGGGAACTCTCGTGGGCAGAGTCCTCGCCCGATAGATTCGATTTTTCTTGTCGACCGTGCTGAACAGATCGTCCGCGATGTCGACCGACTCCGAGGTCCCCAAAAATAGCAAACCACCGCGCTGAAGCGCGAAATGGAAGGTTTCGAGCACCTGACGCTGCACGGTCCGGTCGAGATAGATCAGCAGGTTGCGGCACGACACGAGATCGAGATGCGAGAACGGCGGATCGCGCAGCACGTTGTGAGGCGCGAACAGAACGCTGTCGCGCAGCGCCTTGTTGATGACATAGCGACCGCGCTCGAGCGTAAAGAAACGCCGCAGGCGCGAGGGCGGGATGTCTGTCAGAATCGACTCCGGATAGCTGCCCGTGCGCGCGATTTCTATCGCCTGCTGGTCGAGGTCCGTTGCAAATATCTGAAGTCTCGGTAACTCCGCGCCCTCCGCCTTGCGCTCGCTAAACAGCATGGCGAGCGAGTAGGCCTCTTCACCTGTGGAACATCCAGCCACCCATACGCGAAGGGGATCGGCCTCCACCCTGCTCGCTATGATTGCAGGCACGACTTCGCGCTCGACGGCCTCGAACGCCTCACGGTCGCGAAAGAAGTTCGTCACGCCAATGAGCATGTCGCGAAGCAGCGCGCCTGTTTCTTCCGGATGCGTTTCGACGAAGCGCTGATAGGCCAGCAGGTCCGGCAGGCCGTTGACCTGCAAACGACGCTCGATTCGCCTCAGTACGGTTGCGCGCTTGTAGTGCCGGAAGTCATGGCCGGTGCGAATGCGCAGCGTCTTCAGAATGCGATGCAGCGCATGTTCTGCCGAGGCCGTACCGTCCTCCGTCGCGTCAAGTACCGCCTCTGCTGGCTCGCCCTCGACTAATGGCAAAGTGATCGAACGGGCGTTCTCATTCAATTCGATCAGCTTCTGCGGGATGTCGGCAACCGGCAGCACGATGTCGACCTGGCCGGTTGCCATCGCATTGGCCGGCATCTCTCCACACTCGGCATCTTCGGGCGACTGGGCCAGCGTGACTCCGCCACACTCCTTGATGCGGCCAATGCCTATCGCGCCGTCGCTGCCCGACCCGGACAGAATGACGCTGATCGCACGCTCGCCGTGTGCCTCGGCGAGGCTGCGGAAGAAGAGGTCGATCGCGACCGCCCCCCCGTGCCTCCGCTCTGCTGGCGTTGCGGACAAATAGCCATCGGTCATCGACAGCGCGGTCGCCGGGGAAATCAGATATACATGGTTTTTTTCGATGGGCGTGGCCCCGGTCACCTGCGAGACCGGCATCCGGGTGACGCGCCGCAGAACATTGTCGGCCTGGCTTTCGTGCGAAGGCGAGAGGTGCAGCACGACCACGAACGCCATGCCCGGATCCCGTGGCATGTGTTCAAAGAATCGGATCAGGGCCTGAATGCCGCCTGCAGATGCACCAATGCCGACGACCGGAAAATCGAGCGCCGAAGCCGCACTAGGCGCTGCCGTCTGATTGCCCGCAGCATGAACTGGCTTTTCCATCTGACGAAGAAATTGAGGTAGGTCTGATGTTAGTTTAAGCCGATCTGACGTACGTGGGAGCCGACAAGATCCGCCCCGCCGGCGCCGTGGTCGCTCCGGTCGAGGACGTACACCGAGCCATCGTCAGAGCGTCGACATACTATCTTGCGCAAGGGCTTTGCCATGAACGAAAGAGGGCGGCTGACGCGGGAGTGGAAATCGATAGGACCGGCCATTCTATCTTGGTGAGTCGGAACGGCTCGATCATCAAACGAGTTGGCAGCGACAGTCCGAAGACAAGACATTGGCTAATACAGCGGCCCATCCGTTCGCGGCGCATTCGCCCCGACGCCAACATGAGCGTTCATGTCCACCTTAAGGTCGAAGTGGACCGACACACGACTAGGCAGGAAAGAAGACGAGTGACCGGTTGCTGCGAGGAACAGGCATTAGGAAGGCCGTGGGCTTCCCTTTTTGAACGTCCGAAAATGGCCGCGTAGAGGCAATGCCACCTGCGATCTGCTCGCCGAAGACCAGCCATTGAGCGTGGACGGACGAGACCTTGGAGATCCGCATTGGATGGCGACCCCGACCGAACGCTTGTGCCGCCCTGAGACCTGCGGACGTGACCAGGACCTGCGCCGCAGCGCCATGCTGTCCGCGTAACAGCTGTCAACAAATCGCGCCGTCCGATCGCGTTGAATGAAGGTTGTTGACCGTTTTCAGTTCCTCGCAAGCATCGGAACCTTCAAGTCCCCGTGTGTCAGCGTGCAGCGCGGTCGTTTACTCTCGCTCGGTCACCGTAAGAGGTGCAGAAGCGCATCGACGGTGTGCTCCACGGCAGGATCAGGCGCACGCAGGACAGATCGCGATACCGCTCGACGTTGTTCGACCATCGCTTTTCCCATCTGGCCAGCATGTCGCCGGCTTG